>JBBQBQ010000096.1:0-12050 GCA_038317685.1 Desulfuromonadales bacterium
TTCGATCTCGTCGATCCAGAGGACGCAGGGGGCGAGCGTTTCGGCCATCTGGCAAGCATCGCGCAAGCTGGTTTCGGGGGAACCGAAGGTGCCGGCATAGACGTTGGACATGTCGAGGCGGATCAGCGGCAGCTGCCAGCGGGACGCAATCGCCTTGACGAAAAGGCTTTTGCCGCAGCCGCTGACTCCCATGAGCAGCACCCCCTTGGGGAGGTTGGCGCCGGAGGTGAGGCCCGCCATGCCGAAGGCGCGCTCCCGTTTCTCCATCCAGCCCTTGAGGGCCTCCATGCCGCCGACCTGGTCGGGGCGCACGGTGTTGACAACGAATTCCATGATGCCGCTGCGGGTCAAAACCTGGCTCTTGCTTTGATGCAAAGCCGTGACCACATCCGCCAGCCCCCCCTTGCCGACCCGCGCCAGGCGCAGCGATTGCTCCAGATCCCGCACCTCAAGACCCTGGGCGGCCAACACCAGCGCCGTCGGGTCGCCGGCCTCGGCCAGGAGTTTCGCCAGAAACGGGTCCCGCTCGCGGGTGCTTTCCAGCCAGGCCTGGAGTTCCTCCCGGTCGGGGAGCCCCTGCTGCAGGATGATGAAGTCCCGGCGCAGTTCCGCCGGTATGGCCGGGGTCGGGGCGAAGCAGACCAGGCTTTTTCCTGCTCCGCGCCGCCGGGAGGCGAAGTCCTTGAGGGTGCGCTGCAGGACGATGTCATTCTGCCAGAAATGGTGAAGGTCTTTGAAGAGGAAGAGCCCCGGTCCTTCCCGATCGATGGCGAAGCGCAGGGCATCCAGGGGAGCGGTTGTTTCCGGCTGGTCGGGGAAACCGCCGACGCAGGACCAGATCAGCGGTTCGGGCATTCCCTTGAGGGTCTGCGAGGCTCGGGACAGAAGCGCCTCGCAGCGCTCCTCGCTGCCCCCGACGATAAAGAGAAGCGGGGTGCCGGCTGCGACCAGCCGACTGAAGCCAGCCAGCGTAAGGGATTCTGCCATGGCAAGGACTCCTCGCTGAGGTTGACGGGAAGGCGGGGTGCCGGAGGCCTATTTAACCACTCCCGGGGGCAATTGTCCATCCCCCAACCAGCCGATGAGATGCCTTGCATTCCCGGCCGAAATAGGCTAGTTTCTCTCGAAAAAACCGCAGCCAGCGTCGTCCTTCATTCCCTTCCGAGGTTCTCTCATGCGCTACAGCCAATACCTGGTCAACACCCTTAAAGAAACTCCGGCCGACGCCGAGGTCCTCAGCCATCAATTGATGCTGCGCACCTCGATGATCCGCAAGGTCGCCGCCGGCATTTACAGCTATCTCCCCTTCGGCCTGCGCTCGATCCGCAAGGTCGAGCAGATCGTCCGCGAAGAGATGGATCGGGCCGGGGCCGCCGAGCTGCTGATGCCGATGGTCGTCCCCGCCGAACTCTGGCAGGAATCGGGGCGCTGGAGCCAGTACGGCAAGGAGCTGCTGCGCCTGAAGGATCGCAAGGACGCCGACTTCTGCCTCGGACCCACCCACGAAGAGGTGATCACCGACATCGCCCGCCGGGAACTCCGGTCCTACCGGCAGCTGCCGATCAATCTCTATCAGATCCAGACCAAATTCCGCGACGAGATCCGCCCCCGTTTCGGTCTGATGCGGGGTCGCGAGTTCATTATGAAGGATGCCTATTCCTTCGACCTCGACGACGCCGGCGCCGATAAAGCCTACGAGAAGATGTACCAGGCCTACCGGCGCATCTTCCTCCGCTGCGGCCTCAACTTCCGCGCTGTCGAGGCCGACTCGGGGGCGATCGGCGGCAGTTTTTCCCACGAGTTCATGGTCCTGGCCGAATCGGGGGAGGACGCCATCGTCTCCTGTGATGCCTGCGAATACGCGGCCAATGTCGAGAAGGCCGAACTGCGCAAGGCGACCAGCGCGGCCCCGTCCCCGTCGGCTGCGCTAACCAGGGTGGAAACTCCGGCGCGCAAAACCATCGAAGACGTCGCTCTTTTCCTCGATCTCCCCCCGGCGCGCCTGGTCAAGACCTTGATCGTCGTCACCGATGGCGGCGATACGGTGGCGGTCCTGCTGCGCGGCGACCGGGAGCTCAACGACATCAAGCTCAAGAACCGCCTTGGCTGCGACTGGGTCGAACTGGCCGACGAGGAGACGGTGCTGAAGGTCACCGGCGCCCCGACCGGGTTTGCCGGGCCGGTGGGCCTGAAGTTGCGCATCCTGGCCGACCACGAGGTGGCGACGCTCGGTGATTTTGTCGTCGGCGCCAACCTGAAGGATCATCATCTGACCGGTGTCAACCACGGCCGGGACTTTGCCGTGGAGGCCTTCGCCGATCTGCGTCAGGCGGTTGCCGGCGACCCCTGCCCGCGCTGCAGCGGGAAGCTGGAGGTCTGGCGGGGGATCGAGGTCGGGCATGTCTTCAAGCTCGGCACCAAGTATTCCAAGTCCCTTTCGGCCACGGTCCTCGACGAACAGGGCCAGGAGCGCCCTTTGGTGATGGGCTGCTACGGCATCGGCATCGGCCGCACCATGGCCGCCGCCATCGAGCAGAACCACGACGAAAACGGCATCATCTGGCCGATGCCGATCGCCCCCTTCCAGGTCATCGTCACCCTCCTCAACCCCAATGACGAGCCGGTTGCCGCGGCCGCCGAAGCCCTCTACGGTGAACTTCTGCACGCCGGGATCGAGGTTCTCTTCGACGACCGCGACGAACGACCCGGGAGCAAGTTCAAGGATGCCGATCTGCTCGGCATTCCGCTGCGGGTGACGGTCGGTGCCCGGGGCCTCAAGGACGGGGTTCTCGAACTGCAGGAACGGCGCGGCGGCGAACGGACCCTGGTGCCGGTGGCCGAAGTCGCGACGGTCGTCGCCGAGCGGGTCCGGCGTTCTCTCCAGGTGGGATGATGACCGCATCTTCGGACGCGCCGGTTCCCAAGGCCCTCTGGACCATCGACAGTCACGGCCGGTTACAGTTGCCGTCCCAGACCCACCGGGTTTTCCACAGCCAGCCGTTGGAAGTGATCTCGGAATCCGAACGGCATCTGCTCCTCGGGGTGGCGAAAGACAGCCAGGACCTGGCGCTGGCCGGAACCCTCGGGGAGATCGGGGTGGCTGACCTGCTGTCGTTCTTCAATCTCTTCCGCAAGACCGGGGTCCTGCGGCTTCACCTGCAGGGCGGGGCCAAAAACCTCTTTTTCGATCACGGCGAGATCGTCTTCGCGACCAGCACCTTCCCCGAGGAAGATCTCGGGGAGATCCTCTGCGCCCAAGGCGCCCTGTCCCGCGAAACGCTGCAGCGAGCGCGGCAACTCGCCGTCGGCCGGGCCGACCTCGCCCGCCTGCTGGTCGCCAAGGGGGCGGTCACCGGCAAGGATCTGTGGCTGGCGACTCGCCAGCAAGCCGAAGCCGTCATCTACCACCTCTTCGCTTTTCACCGGGGCAGTTACGCCTTTTTTGCCCGGCCCCTGGTCGAAGAAGAGATCGTCCGGCTGTCGATGAGCACCCAGAACCTGATCATGGAAGGGTTGCGGCGGGTCGATGAGCGGACCCTCTTTCTGCAGCGTATCGGATCCCTCGATTCTCTGGTCTTGTCGAACCGGGGCGAGCGGCTCGATCTCGGGCCTGCCGAGCAGCGGCTGCTGGCTATGGCCCGGTCGGGGACCCGCACCGTCAGAGATTTGCTGCGGGCCTGCGGCCTCGGTGAATTCGAAGGATTGCGGGCCATCTACCAACTGCTGGAGCATGGCGCGCTCTACCTGGAGAAGCCGGCGACGGTCGAGGTGGGGGGTAACCTCGGGGAGATTCTGGAGGTTTTCAATCGAGCCCTGGTGACCCTCTATGGCCGCATCAGCGAAAAGAATCCGAGCTTTGGCCAAGAGGTCCGGGTCTTCCTGCGCGACCTCCCCCAGCCCTACTCTTACGTCTTTCGCGAGGTTTCCCTGAGGGTCGACGGGGGGGTGGACGGGGTCCGCATCCTCGGCAATCTTTCGGGTCTGGAGGAGGGGGACAAGCTGAAGCTGCTGGCCGAAGCCCTCAATGAACTGATCTTCATGGAGTGCCTGGCGGCCCGGCGGGAGCTGGCGGCCGAAGGAGCCGGGGATTTGATCCGCCGGGTGCAGAATGTGACCGCGCGGGTCAAAAACCTGATAGGGAGGAAAGAATGACAATGACGGCCCGGGACCGGTTGATTTTCGCCCTCGATGTCGATGAGTTCACTGCCGCGGAGCGCTGGGTTGGGCTGCTGCACGGCAAGGTCGGACTTTTCAAGGTCGGCAAGCAGCTCTTTACGCGCTGCGGCCCCGAGGTGGTGGCGATGGTGCGCCGCAATGGAGGCGAAGCTTTTCTCGACCTCAAATACCACGACATCCCCAATACCGTGGCCATGGCTTCGGTAGAGGCGGCGCGCCTCGGGGTCCGCATGCTCAATGTGCATGCCCTGGGCGGCCGCGAAATGATGGCCAAGACCGTCGCCGAAATCGATGCCCGCCATCCCCGGGGGAGCGCCGCCCGGCCGCTCCTGCTGGCGGTGACGATCCTCACCTCGTCGACCGATCAGACCCTGCGGGAGATCGGCATCGACCGACCGGTGACGGAAATGGTTCCGCGTCTGGCCCGCCTGGCCCAGGAGGCCGGCATGGATGGAGTCGTCGCCTCCCCCCGGGAAGTGCCGTTGATTCGTGCCGCCTGCGGCCCCGATTTCCTGACCGTCACTCCAGGGGTACGCCCCGCCAGCGCCGCCCTCGACGACCAGCAGCGGGTCACCACCCCCGGTGAGGCGATCGCCGCCGGGGCCGATTACCTGGTGATCGGCCGACCGATTGCCGCCGCCCCCGATCCCGCCGCCGCCGCCGACCGGATTCTCGCCGAGATGGCCGCGGCACTCGCTCGGCGCTGATCCGTGGCCGACCTCATCTACGGCATCAACCCGGTTCGCGAGGGGCTGCGCAGTGAACGTCGCCGGCCCCTGGAACTGACCATTGTCGCCGGCCCCCTTTCCCCGCGTTTGGCGGAACTGACCGTGGCGGCCCGGGAAGCGGGAGTGCCGGTGCGTAGCCGCGAACGACGCGACCTCGACCGCCTGGCCGGCTCCCCCCATCATCAGGGAGCGGTTCTGGCCCTCGAACCCTTCCCCTTTATCGATCTTCAGGACCTTTTGGCTGCTTGGCGGGCCAGCGGCCGGCCGGCTTTCTTTATCGCCCTCGACGGAGTGACGGACCCCCACAACCTCGGCGCCATTCTGCGCAGCGCCGAAGCCGCCGGCTGCCACGGGGTGATCGTCCCCAAGGACCGCAGCTGCCCGGTGACCGGCATCGTCGACAAGACTTCAGCCGGCGCTTTGGAGCATCTTCCTCTTTGCCAGGTGACCAATCTCGCCCGCACCATCGAGGAACTCAAAGAGGCCGGCATCTGGTGCTATGGTCTGGCCAACGAGGCCGGCGCGCAATCCCTTTACGCTGCCGACCTGCGTGGCAACCTGGCGCTCTTGCTGGGGAGTGAGGGGAGCGGACTGCGCCCCAACGTCCGACGCCACTGCGACGGACTCCTCGCCATCCCCATGACCGGACGGGTGGGCTCGCTAAATGCCTCGGTGGCGGCCGGCGTCGCCCTCTTTGAGGCGGTCCGGCAACGGGGTGGGGAGGAAGAGTCGGGAAGGTCGGGCGGCAGGTAAAAAAATGGGGTGCTTCAGGAGGGAGAAAGCACCCCGAACGTGTTCTGTTGGTAATATAAAACCACATTAGTTATCTTTTGTCAAGCCCCGGTAACCTTGGTTGCCGGTCCCCGTGACCGCGATTTTTCCCACAATCCTTTTCGACGACCCCTTCAGAAGACCCGCACCCTCGACTACCCCCATTGTCACCACGAATGACGTTTGGCGCTGCTCGCGGCTACCACAGCTCCTTGAGCCAATTGAAGGCGACCAGGGTGCCGATGGCCGACCCGAGGTTGGAGAAGAAGAAGACCAGCAGGACCCGGGTCATGCGGTTCCCCCACCAGCCGCGCAGGGTGGCCAGATCGTCGCCGACCCGTTCCAGGTCGCGGACCGTGGGGGAGGCGATAAAGGCCTGCATCAAGCCGCTGACCATGCCGGCGCCGATGGTCGGATTGAGGCTGGTGATCGGCGCGGCGACAAAGGCGGTGAGGATGGTCAGCGGGTGGCCGAGGGCGATCGCGGCGCCGAGGGCGGACAGTAGCCCGTTGGCCAGGACCCAGGCGATGGCGGCACCGGCGAGGCGACCAGGGTCGGCGTAGAAAAATCCTACGACGAAGAGAGCAAGGACCAGAGCGGGGAGGAGCCAGGGGAGGACCTTGGAAATGGCCGGTTTGGGAGGGATGGAACTGATCTCTACGATCGTTTGGGGGTCGATCACTCCCTGCAGGTTGCGCAGGATGCCGGGGAGGTGGGCGGCACCGACGATCGCCACGATTTTATTGCCGGAGGCATTACGGATGGAGTAGGCCATGTAGGTGTCGCGCTCGTCGACCAGGATGGTCTTCACCGAGGGGAGCATCTCCCCCATCTCCTCCAGCATCGCCGAGAGGGTATCGGTCTGGCGCAATCGAGCCAACTCCTCTTCGGTTATGACCTGCTTTTCAAAGAGTCCGGCGAAGAGTGCCGAAATCAGATTGAGCTTTTTCCAGAGACCGGTCTTGCGCCAGGCCCGCAGCAAGGTGGTCCGGATGTTGCGGTCGATCAGTTCCAGCCGCCGGCCTTCCGCTTCGGCCAACTCGGCAGCCGCGGCCAGTTCGGCCCCCGGCTTGACGCCGGTCTGCAGACCCATCCGTTTCTGGAAGGAGGCCAGGGCCAGGTTGGCGAGGAGAAAGGAGGTCTGGCCGCTCCTGATGATCTGGATGAGATTGAGGGACTCCCAACGGTTTTGATCCTTCAAGGCCTGGTAACGTTGACTGTCGAGCTCGACGCAGACGGTGTCAGGGGCCTCGGCGGCGATCGTTGCCCGCACTGTTTCCACCGATTCCTGGGAAATGTGGGCGGTTCCCACCAATATGATTTCCTTGCCGTCCAAAAACAGCCGTCGGACGTCCGATCCTGGTTCTTCACTCATCAACGCAATCCTTTTCCGATTAAATTTTTAGTCTGAATCGTATCACACCAAATCATCGCCTGGCGGAATTCCTCCCGGGCGGACCCAAGGACAGAACTTCGGGTGTGGTTTTACCCCTTTGCCTGCAGACTGCCCACCGCTCGAGAGGAGTTGGCAACCGCGCCGAGTTAAGTGGCTTGGCCAAACACAAAAAGGCACCAGGAGTATTCCCGGCGCCTTTTCAATTTGAGCTCTCCACTCCTGCCGTGGATCCGTTGGCCTCCGAGCGAGTACCAACAAGGTGGGTTTGCTTGTCAGCGTATCAGGCGTCCCACTTCATGATGGGCTGGCACACAACGCTAACGAAGCGCACCCGAAAGAGCGTTATTCCGCCTGGGCGTTCGGGTCTCACCTGCAGGGCAGAGAGCAACATTGAATTCAGTATAGGCAAAAGGGGGGAGGGAAACAAGGAGAATCTTCCCGGGCCGGGAAGAGGAATATCCGTCAATCTTGCTCAATAAATAGTCAGAGAGTCGGTAAAAGTTAAGCAGGAGGCCTCGAAAGACTCGCCCCACTGGTTAAAATCTCGGGGAATATCAGGCTATTCCCTGAGATTTATGAATGGCACGGGTTGTGCCATAAGTAAACCAGCGCCTTGCCGCCAAAGGAATCCCATGCCCGACTCTGCCCCTGGACAATCGGAAAAACTTCTCAAGGCACTTCTCGATATCGGCCAGGAATTGGTGTCGACCGTCGATCTCGACGAACTGCTCAACCGGATTCTGCGCATCTCCCGGGAAGTCTTCCACTTCGAAAACGCCATTATCCGCCTCTTCGACCCTCAGCGTCGGGTGCTGGTGACGGCGGCCGCCTACGGCTATCCGGAGGCGACGACCCGCCACGACATCCCCATCGGACGCGGAGTCATGGGGAGGGTTGCCGCCTCCGGCCAGCCGCTGTTGGTCTCCGATGTGGCCGTGCTCCCCGATTATCTGGAGGGGATTCGCGATGCCCGCAGCGAACTGGCGGTGCCCCTGGTCGCCCGCGACAAGGTCATCGGCGTCTTCAATGTCGAAAGCCCCCGCCCCAACGCATTTTCGGACACCGATATTCCTCCCCTCATGACCCTGGCCGCCCAGGCCGCCATCGCCATCGAGAATGCCCGCCTCTACAGTAACCTGCGTCAGGTGTCGAGCCGTTTCCGGGAACTGCACCAGTTCAACAGCCGGATTCTCAAGAGCGTCAATCTCGGCATCTACACCGTCGATGACCAATTGACGATCACCTCCTGGAACCGGCGCATGGAAGAGATGAGCGGAGTCGATGAGGGGCAGGCCCTCGGCCGGAGGCTCTTCGAACTATTTCCCAACCTGGAAGGGGAAGGCTTCGGCGAACGGATCCGGCGAGTTCTGGAACGGGGCACGGCGGAGAAGCTGCGCCTGACCCACCGGAACTTCAAAGGCCAGCTGCGGATCCAGAAGCGGCGTCTGGCCCCCCTCAAGGATGGCGAGCGAACCACCGGAGTGGTCGTCATTGTCGAGGACATCACCGAATTCAAACGCCTGCTGGAGCAGACCATCCAGACTGAAAAACTGGCGGAAGTCGGTCGCCTTTCGGCCGGCATCGCCCATGAGGTCAACAACCCCCTGGCGGTGATCTCTTACGCAGCCCAACTCCTGGGGAGGGAGGATGCCCTTCCGGAGTTTCAACGAGAGCTGGTCGAAAGGATCGAAAAGGAAGCTGAGCGGCTCAAGACCTTGACCGGAGGCCTCCTCTCCTTTTCCCGTTCCCCAGGCACGGTTCGACGCCTCGTCGATCTCAACGAGGTGCTGCGCGATGTACTGCGCCTGGTGCGCTACGAGTTCAGTCGCAACACCATCGAGCTGGTAGAAGACTACCAGCCACTCCCGGTTATTCAGGCCGATCCTAACAAACTCAAGCAGGTCTTCATCAATCTCCTCATGAATGCCGCCCAAGCGCTGGCGGAAGGTGGCCGAGTGACGGTTGCCACCGCACCGGTGGCTGGAGCCGAGGTCGAAGTGACGATCGCCGATACCGGCCCGGGGATTCCGCCTGAAGTCCGGGAACAGATCTTCGAACCCTTTTTCACCACCAAGAAGGATGGTGAGGGGACCGGGCTGGGCCTCTACATCTGCCGTAACCTGGTGTTGGAACACGCAGGGCGGCTGCTTCTGGAGACTTCGCCCAAAGGAACGACCTTCCGGGTTGTTCTGCCGGTCGGTTGACTGCCCGGAAATTTCTCAACCTCTTTTGGTGTTGCCTTAAAATAAGGCACATGGCCTCAGGATGAAGAGAAAAACCCCTGAAATTTAAGTAATTTCTAGATTGGCACGCGGCATGCTCTAAGACTCCGCGTCCCGTCGCAGGAAGTCAGCGACGGAGTCAGACAATGTGAAAGCCGACCAGTGGGAACAATGGCGTTCTCCAGCGGTCGCATAGGGCAACGGCGCCTCTCCCTCCTTCCGGAGGGCAGTGACGCCGTTATTTTTTTTGCGAACTCTGGAAAGGAGCAGGACGGAATGAAGAAGATCGAGTGCATCATCAAGCCGTTCAAGCTGGATGACGTCAAGAGTGTGTTGACCGACCTGGGGATCTCCGGGATGACGGTCAGCGAGGTGCGCGGTTTCGGCCGCCAAAAAGGGCATACCGAACTCTACCGCGGGGCCGAGTACCAGATCGATTTCATCCCCAAGGTGAAGATCGAACTGGTCATCCCGGAAGGCCGGGTCGCGGAGGTGGTGGCGGCGATCCAGAAGGAAGCTTGTACCGGACGCATCGGCGACGGCAAGATTTTCGTTCTGCCGGTCGATCAGGCGGTCCGGATTCGCACCGGTGAAACCGGCGACGACTCCCTCTAAACACCCACGACAATCCCTTAGGAGGCTGTTCCATGAAAAAGTTGATTCTCCCCCTCGTCGCCGTCCTGCTGCTGGCTCTGCCGGTCCTCGGCCTGGCCGACGATGCGCCGCTGACCGCCGATGCCGTTCAGACCAACCTGAACTTCATCTGGACTCTTATTGCCGCCTTCCTGGTCTTCATCATGCAGGCCGGTTTCGCCATGGTCGAGGCGGGCTTCACCCGAGCCAAGAACGCCTGCAACATCATGATGAAGAATCTGATGGACTTCTGTATTGGTTCCCTCGGGTTCTGGGCGGTCGGCTTCGGTCTGATGTTCGGCATCGGCACCGGTTTCTTCGGGACCAGTGATTTCTTCCTCAGCGGCGCCACCGGTGACGGTGCGGCCTGGAATTATTGCTTCTGGATGTTTCAGGTGGTCTTCGCTGCAACCGCCGCCACTATTATTTCCGGGGCCGTCGCCGAGCGCACCAAATTCAGTGCTTACTGTGTCTACTCATTCTTTGTCTCGGCCCTTATCTACCCCGTTTTCGGCCACTGGGCCTGGGGAAATCTTTTCCATGGAGAAGAGGCCATCGGCTGGCTTGCCAAGCTTGGCTTCATAGACTTTGCCGGGTCGACCGTCGTTCACTCCATGGGCGGCTGGCTGGCCCTGGCAGGCGCCATCATCGTCGGGCCCCGCCTCGGGAAATTCGACAAGAACGGCAAAGTCAAACCGATCCCCGGGCACAACATCCCCCTCGCCTCTCTCGGGGTCTTCCTCCTCTGGTTCGGCTGGTACGGATTCAACCCTGGCTCGACCACCGCGGGGAACAGTTCCACTGCCATCATCGCCGTGACCACGACCCTCGCGGGCGCCGCCGGTGCCCTCTCCGCCATGCTTTTCACCTGGTTAAAGTACGCCAAGAGCGACATCGGCATGACCCTCAACGGTGCCCTGGCCGGCCTTGTCGCCATCACCGCCGGTTGCGCCAACGTAACGCCGACCTCGGCGGTCATCATCGGCCTGATCGCCGGTGTGCTGGTCATCCTTTCGGTCCTTTTCTTCGACAAAATCCGTGTCGATGATCCGGTCGGCGCGGTCTCGGTCCACGGGGTCTGTGGAGCTTTCGGAACCCTTGCAGCGGGCCTTTTCAACAGCGCCGGCTTCGACCTGAACGTGGTCGGCGTTCAGCTCCTTGGCATCGGCGCCTGCTTTGTCTGGTCTTTCGGCACGGGGCTGATCCTCTTCAAAATCATTGACATGACCATCGGCATGCGCGTCACCAAGGAAGAGGAAATGTCCGGCCTCGACTTTTCCGAGCACGGCGCCTCGGCCTACCCCGACTTCCAGACCGTGCACCTGGGGAGCGTCTTCACTCCGGGGCAGGACAGCGCCAGATAGTTTTGGCCGTATCGGTCAGAGAGCAGACAACGAATATTTATTGGGGATTCCCCTGACCCGGGGGGGGTAGCCTCCCGGGGAACCAAAACCCTCATAACAAGGAGATGGATCGATGAAGAAGCTTGCAGCTTTTCTGGTGGCCCTGATGGCCCTTTCCGTGGCCGGCCCGGCCGCGGCCCTGGAAGTTTCCGGCGACGCCTATGCCGGGGTTTATAGTCAGTACCTTTGGCGCGGCCTTGATTTCAGCGGCAACATGCCGGTTCTTCAGGGCGGCATGGACCTCAGCGCCAGCGGAGTCACCATCAGCTACTGGAGCAACTTTCAGTTGATCGGCGATGCCGGCGGGGCGCCGACCCTCGATGCCGGGGAGATGACCGAGACTGACCTGAGCATCGACTACACCACCACCCTTGCCGAGAAACTGGCACTGAGCGTCGGCAACATCTACTACACCTTCAACGTTCCCGGGGCGACCAATGAACTTTACCTGGGTCTGAGCCTCGATACACTGCTTTCGCCAGCGGTCAAAGTCTACTACGATTGGGACAAGGCCCGCTCGGCGGGGCGCGACGGGATCTTCGCCACTCTGTCCGTCGGCCATTCCTTCGAGATCAACGACAAGGCGGCTGTGAACGTCGGCGCCCTGATCAGCTACAACGATGAAAACGTCGGCGATTACAGTGACTTCCACAACTATGAGCTGTCGGCCGGCGTCGACTTTTCGCCGATGGAAAATCTGACCATCAGCCCCTCGCTCCTC
>JBBQBQ010000097.1:0-12000 GCA_038317685.1 Desulfuromonadales bacterium
GGTCGCGGGACAAAACGCCGAAGCCGTGGGTCATGTAGACCGTGTCGGGGCGGATCTTCTCCGTCACCTCCAGCGGCAGGCGCTCCTCGCCGACGGCGCTTTTGACCCTGACCATCTGTCCGTTCTTCAGCCCGAGGCGCCCCGCTTCCCGCGGGTTGAGCCAGAGGCTGTTGATCGGCATGAGGTCATGCAGGTAAGGGTTATTGGCGGTGGTGCCGTGGGTGAAATAGGCGTGGCGACCGACCACCAGCCGGTAGCGGCCGGAAGGAACGGCGGTCGGTGCCTGGTAGACCGGCAGCGGGTCGAGACCTTTCTCGGCGTAGCGTTCCGAATAAATCTCGATCTTGCCGCTCGGGGTATTCAGCTTCTTCCCCAGGGTGGTGCCGTAGACCGGCTCCCGGTCGACGAAATAAACCCCCTTCTCCTTAAGGTCCAGGAGGATCTGGGGATTGTGTTTGACCATCTGCTCGATGCTCTCCTCCATGGTGAAGTCGAACTGCTCGAAGATCTCCCCGCCGAGGCGTTTGGCGAGCTGCTGCATGATCCAGAGGTTGGGTTTGCTCTCGAAGAGGGGCTCGATGGCCGGCTGCCGGAAGGCGACGACCGGCACCAGCCCGGACAGGACTTCCGGGGGGTCGAGCCGCTCCAGGTAGGTCGCCTCGGGGAGGACGACGTCGGAGAACCAGGCGGTGTCGCTCATGGTGATATCGATGGTGCAGATAAAGTCCATCTGTTCCATCATCTTCAGGGTCTTGGCCCGGTTCGGAACCGAAGAGACGACATTTTGCTTGTAGATCATCATCCCCTTGACCGGGTAGGGCCGGCCGGCCAGGACCCGGTCCCGGAAGATCGGCCAGGAGCCGTCCTTTTCGGAGAGGAAGGCGACACTCCCCTTGTCGAGACGGTCGGGAACGTCGTCGTAATAGGGAGCGAGATAATCGTGAGGGATCAATTTTATCCCCCGGTTGGGGACCATCCCTCCCTTGACGTCCCAGTTGCCGACGATGCCGTTGAGGATCGCCATCGCCCGGCGCATCTGGGTGTCGTTGGCAAAGAAGGAGGAGCGGCGCCCCTGGTAATAGACGGCCTTCGGCGCCGCAGCGGCGAACTCCCGGGCAATCCGCCGGATCGTCGCGGCCGGGATCTCGCACTCGGTCTCGGCCCAATCGGGGGTGTAGGGCTGCACGTGGGGAACCAGCTTGTCGAAGCCGCTGGTGCTGGTCTCGACGTAGGTCTTGTCATAGAGCCCTTCATTGATGATGACGTGAAGCATCGCCAGGATGAAGGCGAAGTCGGTCCCCGGCTTGATCGGCAGCCACTCGTCGGCCTTGGCGGCGGTTTTGGTGAAGCGCGGGTCGAGGTAGATCAGTTTGCGCTGGCCGCCGTCTCCTTTGAGCAGGTCGATGGAGTCGGGAGTGATCAACGCCTCGCTGCGGTTGGCGCCGCTCATGATGATGTAGTCGGAGTTGAGGACGTCGGGGGTCGGGCTGGTGCCGAAGGTGGCGCCGAAGCCCTGCAGGTTGGACGACAGGCAGAGGGTCGGGTGGCGCAGGGTGTTGGGGGATCCGAAGCATTCGGCCAACTGCAGAAAGAAGTGTTCCTGGAAGGTCCCCTCGGTGGAGGCGAACATCATCCCGGCGCGGCTGTACTTCTCCGCGATCTCGTTCATCTTCTTCGCGGTCAGATTGAGGGCCTCATCCCAACTCGCCCGCCGCCACTTCCCTTCGCCGCGTTCTCCGACCCGGATCAGGGGGTATTTGAGGCGGTCGGGATCGTAAGCAACCTTGACCCCCGAATTGCCCCGGGCACAAAGCATCCCCCGGCTCTTGATAAACTCGGGATTCGGGTCGAGCTTGTAGATCACTCCGTCGCGAACTCTGGCAATCACTCCGCACTTGTTGACGCACATGCCGCAACTGGTGAAGACCGACTTGGTGGTCAGGCCGGTCGGTTCGGCGATCTGGCCGGTCGCGGCCAGGGCGCGCAGGATTTTGACCTGGGAGCCGACCGCAATCCCGGCCAGCGCACAGGAGGAGAGACCGAGGAAACGCCGCCGACTCAATTTCTTTCCAGGGTGGCTGGACACGTCAGGCTCCTTCTCCATAAATTGTCATATTTATATCTATGGTCTGGAAAAGTGGGGAGAGGAGTGGGCCTCCTCCCCCCGGTGCTGGCTGCAGGGTCGCTTAGAACTTAACGGTCAGGCTGGCATAGCCGTCCCAGGCGCTGTCGACTGCCGGCAACATCGAAAAGGCCTTGCCGTCTTTCACATCGCCGATCTTGTGGGGTGCGCCGACCGGCGAGCCGCTGCCGGTGTACAGGTAGTCGTAGTAGAGTCCGCCAAGCTTGATGAACATGTTCGGGTTGATGTCGAAGATGTAGTAGGCCTCGCCAACGTGACCGCGGGTCGCCAGTTTGCTGCCGATCATGTCGTCCTGGGCCTGGGTGAAGGGGGTCCAGTATTTGGAGCCGTAGTTGTACTCCAGGCCGACCTTGCCCAGCGGCGCGGGAATCTGGATGCCGGCATAGACCGAATAACCGGTTTCATTCCCGTCGCCGTCGGCGTAGGCGGGCTTCATGATGATCTCGGAACCGTCGCTGTTGAGCTGGGCCTGGAAGACCGCGTCGGTCAGCATGCCGCCGAACATGCCGGCCTTGCCGTTGCCTTCGGTCTTGGTGGCGGCGACGGAGGTGAACCAGTTGATGCCGTTCATCTCTTCGCGGTTGAAGGTGATGGCGGCGAGGTTGATGTCGCCGATGACGGTGCTCGGCTGGACCCGGGTCACGAAGTTGAAGTTGGGGAATTTCTGCAGGTCCTGATACATGGCCGGTGCGAAGTAGGCGGCGTACTGGGTCGGGAAGGCGATCAACCCCTTGAAGCCGTCGTTGACGTCAATCGCCCGGAACAGGATCGCCTGCAGGAAGTTGGTGCCGTCGTTGAGAACGTCGAAATCGAAGCCGCCCAGGTGGGTGTCCTTGGTATTGATGGAGTTGTCGTTGAAGAGCTCGCCATTCCCCCACTCGGACTCGAAGCCCTGGCCGTAACAGAAGCGCAGGACCTGGCCTTCGACGCCGGTCAACTCCTCCATTTTGTAGCCGGTGGTGATGCCGTCGAAGTTGAAGTGGACCATGTGCCCGGACGGGGTGCCACCACGCGGCTCGTTTTCACGGAATTGGCTCGGGGGACCGTAGGTGGAGGGGCGACGGCCGATGGAGAGGTAGAAGTTGCTGCCGCCGATTTCGCTCCAGTCAAAATACGCACGCTCGACCCGCAGCCAGTCGCCGGTGGTGTTGCCGCCGTCGGTGCCGTCCATGGTATAGGAGTTCCAGGAGTCGAAGACCTTGACGCCGGTGGAATCGCCCCAGTTTTTGTACATGGTCAGCCGGCCGGTGAAGTTGACGTTGTCATAGACTTTGGCCTTCATGTTCAGGCGCAGGCGGGTGGTGTAGATGATGTCGTTGTTGACGTCGCTGGTCTGGGCTCCCGGGAAGGGGTAGGGCATGACCCCGTGCAGCAGGCCGGCACCGAAGGCCTGGGCCAGCTGCGGGTTGGCCGCCATCATGTTGGCCAACGGGGTCCCGGGGAGGGGCTGACCGTTGCTGCCGAAGCCGCCGAAGGCGCCGCTCATCGCCTTGGCTCCGAAATCGTTGAAGTCGACCTGAATGCCCGGACGGAAGGTGACGTCCTGGTAATGCAGGGTGTCGGCTTTGGTCCGGAAATCGCCACTGAACTGGATGCGGTCGAGGGCGGTATGTTTCTCGTTCTTGTCGACCCGCTTGGAAACGTCGGAGAGTTCCTGGTTAAGATCCTGGATCTGCTTCTGCAATTCCTCGACGGAGGATGCGGCCAGGACCGTGGCAGGGGCGGCCAGCAGGGTCATGAGCAACAGGACGAGCAGCTTGCGCATTGTTTTGCCTCCTTGATATGGGGATATTTCCGTTAACCGCAGGTCTGGGGCTGGGGAGAGTCGGCCGCGTGGTCGAAAAGAAACTGCTGGATATCCTTCAGATCCTGGTCTGAAAGGCCTTTCAGACCCTCAGGGTTTTTCTGGTGTTTGTCCTTCTCGAAGAAGCGGTCCCACTGCGCCTGGGTCTTGGAAAGAGGCGTCAGGTTTGCGCCTGCAGCGCCTTCCGAATGGCAGCTCTTGCAGGTTTTTTTGAACAGGTACTTGCCTTTCTTGGGATTCCCTCCCTCCGCCGCCAGGACCGAGCCGGCGGCAAAGGCGATCAGGAGCATCCCGACGAACAGTTTGCATAGAGTCTTCATGGTTTTCCTCCGCGGTTGGGGTTTTTCCAGGTTGTTTGTCCGTTGTCTTTGAATATATTGTTTTCACAATCTATGCCCAGTTTTTTTAATCCGGCCTAATATTTTCTGCGGGCCTCGTCCCTTCTGGTTTTGGCCGGGCGGCTTGCAAATCGATGGACAACAGGGGAAGAAATGAGGACGGGATGCGAGTCCGCGATATGGCTATTAGCTACGCCTAATGGCGAAGTGGGGTGAAAATTTCCGGAAAGATCAGGAGGAGCCAGGGGCGGGGGGTCTGCCGGGATGGTGATAGACCCTTGGCAGGGAAGGGGATTCGCGCTACTATCGTGCCCCGACGCCGGGCACGCCGGCGACCGACCAATTATTTCGACGGAGGCATCTGCCGATGAGTAATGAAGGCAACAAGATCATTTACACGATGATGCGGGTCAGCAAGTTCTACGACAAGAAGCCGATCCTCAAGGACATCTCTCTCTCCTACTTCTACGGTGCCAAGATTGGCGTCCTGGGTCTTAACGGCAGTGGCAAGAGCTCCCTTTTGCGGATCCTCGCGGGGGTCGACAAGGAGTTCAACGGCCAGACCATCCTCTCCCCCGGCTATACCGTCGGTTATCTGGAGCAGGAGCCACTCATCGACTGTCAAAAGACGGTGCGCGAGGTGGTTGAGGAGGGAGTGCAAGATACCGTTGATCTTCTCAAGGAGTTCGAGGAGATCAACGCCGCCTTTGTCGACCCCGACGCTGACATGGAGAAGCTCTGTGATCGCCAGGCGATCGTGCAGGAGAAACTCGACCATCTCGACGCCTGGGATCTTGACGCCCGCCTGGAAATGGCGATGGACGCGCTGCGGTGTCCGCCGGGCGACGCCAAGGTGGCGGTCCTCTCCGGCGGCGAGAAGCGTCGCGTGGCTCTTTGCCGGCTCCTGCTGCAGAAGCCCGACATTCTCCTCCTCGATGAGCCGACCAACCATCTTGACGCCGAATCGGTGGCCTGGTTGGAGCATCATCTGCAGCAGTACGCCGGGACCATCATTGCCGTCACCCACGACCGCTATTTCCTCGACAATGTCGCGGGCTGGATCCTTGAGCTCGACCGCGGGGAGGGAATCCCCTGGAAGGGGAACTACTCGTCATGGCTGGAACAGAAGCAGGAACGACTGCGCCAGGAGGAGAAGTCGGAAGGGAATCGGCAGAAGACCCTGGAGCGGGAGCTGGAATGGATTCGCATGAGCCCCAAAGGGCGCCACGCCAAAAGTCAGGCGCGCATTTCCGCCTATGAAAAGCTCCTTTCCCAGGAAGTGCAGAAGCAGGAAAAGGAGCTGGAGCTATTTATCCCCCCGGGGCCGCGGCTCGGCGACCTTGTCATCGAGGCCGATGGGGTCAGCAAGGCCTTTGGAGATAAACTCCTCGTCGAAGGGATGACCTTCCGGCTCCCCCCTGGCGGCATCATCGGCATCATCGGTCCCA
Source organism: Desulfuromonadales bacterium (assembly GCA_038317685.1). Lineage (GTDB taxonomy): Bacteria > Desulfobacterota > Desulfuromonadia > Desulfuromonadales > DDH964 > JBBQBQ01. The sequence goes on from JBBQBQ010000097.1 coordinate 5,734, forward strand.
ACGGCGCCGGCAAGTCGACCCTCTTTAATATGGTGACCGGCCAGGAGCAGGCCGACAGCGGCACCATCCGCATCGGCGAGACGGTCAAACTGGCCTATGTCGATCAGAGCCGGGAGCTCGACGGAAACAAGAGCATCTGGGAGGAGATCACCGGCGGCCAGGAGCAGCTCGAACTCGGCAAGACCCTGGTCAACTCCCGAGCCTATGTGTCGCGCTTCAACTTCTCCGGCAGCGATCAGCAAAAAAAGGTCAGCACCCTCTCCGGCGGCCAGCGCAACCGGGTCCATTTGGCCAAGATGCTGAAGGAGGGGGCCAATGTCATCCTCCTCGATGAGCCGACCAATGACCTCGACGTCAATACCATGCGGGCGCTCGAAGAGGCGCTGGAAAACTTCGGTGGTTGTGCGGTGGTCATCAGTCATGACCGCTGGTTTCTCGACCGCATCGCCACCCATATCCTTGCCTTCGAAGGGGATTCCAAGGTCGTTTGGTTCGAGGGGAACTATTCGGAATACGAAGAAGACAAAAAGAAGCGCCTCGGGGTCGAAGCCGATCGGCCGCACCGTATCAAATACCGTCAGCTGACCCGTTGACAACGGCAGGATTCGTTTTGGAAGGACAAAAAGGGGGGCGCGGCCTGGTGGTCGCGTCCCCCTTTCTTTATCCGGTATTGCCCGGTTGGGCCGTTTTGGCTGAGGAGTAATGCCTTAACGGTGGCTATGGAGGATCCCCGCCCGGCCGATGAACTCCCTACTCGCGAACGAAGGTGTCGATATCGGTTTCGTGAACCATGCCCATCAGTCGGGCGTATTCCGATTCGATCAACTGGTAGTGGTTGTGGGTCGATTTGGCATTGGCTTCGTAGACCGCGCGCACCTCCGGATCCTGAAAACGCTCCATCATGTCGCGGAGATGTTTCTCCAGGGCCAGTTCCTTCTCCAGGGCCAGGGCCATCGCCTTGCGCTCATCCAGGGTCGGCAGGACCCCCCGCTCTTTCTCACTCAGCCAATCCGACTCCTTCTCGGGAGGGGTCTGGATAAATTCGGCAAAGCTCCCGACATCTTTCCCCTGATAGATCTTGAAAAACCAGTCGGCATGTTCCCGTTCCTCCCGAGCCAGAAGTTCAAAGGTTTTTATCGCCTCCGGATCGCGCATGTGACTTGCGCAGAGGGTATAAAAATCCATGGCATTCTTTTCGGTCTGCATGGAACGACGAATGGCTTGCTGCACTTCGATTTTGTCCGGCATGAAACGTCTCCTTAAGGCTTTTGGTATAGGGGCAGGTTGAAGATCGGGAAGAAATTTAGCCCAAATTTTCTTTCTGTCAATCGGCAACTTTTTTGGGATGTCGGGTCAACCCCGACGCTGGAGCCTCAGGCCCCGGCGCCAATGACCGGCGGGACGAAAACCCGTTGACCCAGGTCCTGGTCGAGGAGCAGCAAGCCCCGGCCATCCCCCTCCACCCGCTTCAGTTTGCGGATGATCAGCGAGAAATTGGCTTCCTCTTCGACCTGTTCGGTGACGTACCACTGGAGCATGATCTGCCCGGCATGGTGGCCCTCGGCCTTGGCGAGGTCCATGAGCTGACCGATGCGTTCCGTAACGAACCGCTCATGCTCAAGGCCGTACTCAAAGGCCTCCAGGGGGGATTTGAAATCGTTTTTGGGACCGGGGATCGGCAGCAGGTGGGTGCGGGAGCTGACATCGCAGATAAATTTGAAAAATCCCTCTCCATGCACCATTTCTTCCAGGGCCTGGACCCTCATCCAGTTCGCGAAGCCGGGAAGGTCCTCGGACTGGAAGTAACCGGCCATCGCCATGTAAAGGTAGGCGGAAAAGAATTCGTTTTTCATCTGTTCGTTCATGGCGTCCAGCACTTTGTTGCTAAGCATCGGAAGTCTCCTTTATAGGTAAGATGGCAACAGTTTACCACATTTGGGGTCAGGGAAGCGGTGAGGAAACGAAAAAGGCGGAACCCCTTTCGGGATTCCGCCTTGGGACAGGCTTGAATTTTGGCCGGTGTTTAGTGAGCGGTATCGAAGATAATTTTTCTCAGGCCATCGATGGCGGCATTGGCCTGGCTCATTTCGTCCGTGAACGGATTGCGATAACTGTAGGTGACAAAGGTACAATCGCAGTCCGAAGGAAGAAAAGCGTCGGTCAACAAAAACTTCTGGCCGTCGGCACGACGGGTCAACTCAACGTTGCCGGAGCTGATATTGTTTCCGAACATGCTGTAGTTGACGGTCGGGGTGTCAAAGAAGACGACTTGCGAAACCGTATCCATGGGAACCTCAAGGGCAATCCCGTTGAGCCAGCCCTTGATGCTGGACCGTCCATCCAGACGAAAAAAGGAGATCTCATGACCTTCGACGGTCACGAATTTGCCGGGACGGGATGCAGCGCCGAATGCCAACCCCGTCTGAAGCATCAGAAAAAGCATTGGAATGGCGATTAAGCGTATCCACTTGCAGGCATTCATTTCAAAGGTCTCCTTTGGGATAAAGTTTAAACTGATTGCAATCGGCAGTTGAACAGGTTTCTGATGAAAGGTTATGGTTTGACCGGTGTCAACGGGGAATCCCCGGTCCCTTCAGGGTCGACCTCTGTCGGTTCAGCAAGGCAGGCAACCGCAGAAAAATCAACGTATCGAGATGAAAGACGGGATGGGGGTATATACCCAAACCGCAGGGCGTCCCATAAGGGACGACGCCAGACTACTGCTTAACAGCTTTCGGAGAAAAAATCAACGATTTTTGCTTTTTACTTTCCCCCGGGAGGGGCCATGGTGAACTCCGGGCGGGAACTCCCCGGTCCCGAGGAACAGCTTTGTTGTCGGCGGGCACTATGCTACCATAACCTGCCCGGTTGCCAAGTCCCAAGTGCAGCGGAAGGGTGTTCCCATCCATCTTCAGCGGAGTCCCTCGTGCAGATCAAGAGCGCAGAGTTCATCAAGAGCGCCGTGACCCCGACTCAGTTTCCACCTGCCGATTGGCCGGAGATCGCTTTTGCCGGCCGCAGCAATGTCGGGAAAAGCAGTCTGATCAACACCATTCTCGGTCGGCGGGGTCTGGTGCGGACTTCCTCGACTCCGGGTCGCACCCAGTTGCTGAACTTCTTCCTGGTCAACGGGGACTTCTGCCTGGTCGATCTGCCCGGATACGGCTTTGCCCAGGTCCCCCTCGCCGTCCGCAAAGCCTGGGGACCGATGGTGAAAACCTACCTCGAACAGCGAAACTGCCTGCGGGCCGTGGTCCTGTTGTTCGATGTGCGCCGGGTTCCCCGTGACGAGGATCTGCAGCTTCTCGACTGGCTGGAAGAGTTCGGCGTGCCGACGATCCCGGTCATTACCAAGATCGACAAGATCACTCGTGGCCAAAGGATGGGCCAGATCGCCCCGATTCTGGAGGTGACCGGACTTCCCAGGGATGCATTTACTCTCTTTTCCGCTAAAACCAAGGAAGGGCGGGATGAAATTTGGCAGCGGATCGCCGTAGCCTTGGAGGACACCCCCCAGAAACCCTCGGCCAGCCCGGCATAAGTAGTCCATTGACAGGGCCTGAGGGCTCTGCTAAAAAGAACCGACAATCCAAGATCCAGGTGCCCGCCTTAGCCAAGACTTCGGCGGGAGAATAGGGAAGAGGGTGTAAATCCCTCGCTGCCCCGCAACTGTAAGTGGTGATGAAAACCGGACGTGAAGCCACTGCCCCTTTTGGGGGTGGGAAGGCCCGGTGAGTCAGTTGAGCCACGAGCCAGGAGACCTGCCAGGATCACGAGTTGACGAACCTTCGCGGGAACGGTTCGGGTCTCAGGCCGTGGCTGCCACCGACCCCGATTTCTCGCGAAATCGGGGTTTTTGTTGTTGTCCCAAGCGACTCAGGAAGGCGTTTGACGCATGCCGGAACCAGGCTTGGTCGAGATTTTTACCGGTCCGGGCAAAGGCAAGACCACGGCCGCCACCGGGTTGGCGGTGCGAGCCCTCGGTCAGGGGCTGCGGGTGCTTCTGGTCCGTTTTCTCAAGCCGGAGGAACCGGTTAGCGGCGAGATCGCGGTGCTGGAGCGGCTGCCCGGGATGACGATCATCACCGCCGGGGTTGGGGTCCTTGGTCGCAAGGAGGCCCCCGCTACGGTGAAGGCATCGGTGCTGGCCGCCTTTGCCCAAGGGCGGGAGCTCATCCTCGCCGGGCAGATCGACCTGGCGGTTTTCGATGAGATCAACAACGTGCTCCATCACGGCTATCTGCCGGTGGCGGAGGTTCTGGCCCTGATCAACCGGCGCCCGGCCTTTGTCGAGTTGGTGCTGACCGGACGCAACGCGCCGCCGGAACTGCTGGCCCGAGCCGATCTGGTGACCCGCATGGAGTCGGACCGGCACCCTTATCAGCACGGTATCCCCGCCCGTCGCGGCATCGAGTATTGAAATCATGGCTGACCTGATCTTCATCACCGGGGGGACCCGTTCCGGCAAAAGCGCCTTCGCCCAGCGGCGTGCCGAGGAACATCCCGGCCCCCTTCTTTTCGTGGCAACCGCCGCACTGACCGATGCGGAAATGGCCGATCGGATCGCCCGCCACCAGGCGGCCCGGGGAGAGCGTTGGGAAACTCTGGAGGAACCGCTCGCCCTGCCGGAACGGCTCCCCGAGGCGGCGGTCGGCAAGGGGGCGGTGCTGATCGATTGTCTGACCCTCTGGCTCTCCAACCTGAACTTCGACAGGGGCGAAGACGCGGCGTTGGTGCTGGCGGCTGTTGCCCGTCTGGTCCAGGCTTTACCCGCGATCCCGGCACCGCTTTATCTGGTCAGCAACGAGGTCGGCTCCGGCATCGTTCCGGAAAATGCTTTGGCGCGACGCTTCCGGGATCTGGCCGGGGAAGCTAACCAGCGGCTGGCCGCGGCGGCCGCCGAAGCCTGGCTGGTGACCTGCGGCATTCCGCTCCGGCTCAAATGATTCGCCCTTTACTTACGATCCGGTCGCCAGGGCCGGATACCGGGGTAGACTATCCGCAACACTGAAAGGAAGGACCGATGACCCTGCAGGAAACCCTGGTCCGGATCGCTCCGGTCGCAGCCGATAAGCTCGCCGCCGTTCAGGCCCGCCTTGACCGCCAGACCAAACCGGCCGGGTCTCTCGGCCGGCTCGAGGAGTTCGCCCGGCGCTATGTGGCGATCACCGGCCGGGAAACGATCCGCGCCAAGACCATTTACACCTTTGCCGGAGACCACGGTGTGACCGCCGAAGGGGTCAGTGCCTTCCCCCGGGAAGTGACGCCGCAGATGGTCCTCAATTTCCTCGCCGGAGGCGCCGCCATCAATGCCCTGGCCCGCCAGGTCGGGGCCGAGGTGGTGGTCGTCGATATGGGGGTCGATTTCGACTTCACGCCCCATCCCGGCCTCCTCGACCGCAAAGTCGACCGCGGCACCGCCAACCTGGCGCAGGGGCCGGCCATGAGCCGCGCCCAGGCGCTGCAGGCACTCGAGGCCGGCATCGCCGTGGCGGTGGCCGCCAAGGAACAGGGGATCGACCTGGTCGGCACCGGCGACATGGGGATCGGCAACACCACCCCGTCGGCGGCGATCGCCAGCGTCTTCACCGGCCTGCCGGTGGAACGGGTCACCCATCGCGGCACCGGTATCGACGACGCCGGTCTGGTCCGCAAGCTGGCGGCCATTTCCCGGGGGCTCGCCCTTAACCGGCCCGATCCCGTCGACCCCGTCGATGTCCTGGCCAAGGTCGGCGGTTTCGAGATCGCCGGCATCGCCGGGCTGGTTCTCGGTTGCGCTGCCGTCGGCCTGCCGGTGGTCATAGACGGCTTCATCTCCACCGCCGGGGCCATGATCGCTTCGGAACTCCATCCCCATGTCCGGGACTATATCTTCGCGGCCCACCAGTCGGTGGAGATCGGGCATGCTGCCATGTTGGAGCGGATCGGCCAGCGGCCGATCCTCAATCTCGACCTGCGGCTCGGCGAAGGGACGGGCGGCGCACTGGCCATGGGACTGATCGAGGCGGCGCTGTGCGGATTGAGGGAAATCGCCACCTTTGACGAGGCGGGAGTCAGCCGCGGCAGTGATCAGTGAAGGGGGCCTGGGAGGAGTTCCGGCTGGCCGGAGCCTTCCTGACCCGCTTTCCGGTGGCCGGGAGGGGGGGCGTTGAACCCCGGCAACTGGCGCGGAGCATGGCCTGGTTTCCCCTGGTCGGGCTCCTCCTGGTGGTGCTTCTGGTCGCCGCCGACCAGGTGCTGGGGATGCTTCTGCCGCGCCCGGTCGTC
>JBBQBQ010000098.1:0-11601 GCA_038317685.1 Desulfuromonadales bacterium
CAAAGCCAAAAGGCCCAACATTGTTCGTCCCATGTTCCTCATCAGTGCCTCCTTCATCATTCTATGGGTCGTTATACCCGATTCTCTGGATGTGGTTAGCGACTGAGTATCGCCATCATTCAAAATAAGACTCCTGGCTGGGGTGCCATCGGGAATGCGGCAGGCGAAATTGTTATTGAAGTAACGGCTTTTTCAGGGATCGTGCCAAGTGTTTCAAGATTTCCAAATTATTGAATTTTTAAAGGAATTTGTGAAATTTTGCGAATTTCCTCCAGGGAGAGGGTGCGAAAAACCGGACAACCAAGCAGTTTTGACTGTACAAATCCACAAGGGGGATGACGCATTGGAGTACCGTTCAGCGCATTAATAAAAAAGCAGATCCCCCGTTTTGCCGGGGGATCTCCGAAGTTTGACACTTAGCCACTCACCCGGCCTGCGACCACCCTCTCCCCGGGTTGTTAGATTTTGGACCGGTGCCCATCCGGGGTTTCCGGATGGGCACCGGTCTAATGGATGACCCAGTCGCTGACCGGGATTATTTTCGGTTCCGGCCCGGGGCCGAGTTGGATGACATAGCACCCCTTGGAAACGTACCTCTGGCCGGGGCCGAAGCTGATCCGTTCGTAATCGAAAACAACCCGGTCCATCTGCATGCTCATCTCGTCGAGCAGGTTATCTCGGTAGAGGTTGTTTTCAACATCCTTCAGACCCTCGACGACACAGCTATCAAGTACGGTGGCAATGCGGGAGGCAATGCGCGGGGCACCGAAGCTTTTCCAGGTCGTTTCGATCGGCTTGCGGGAGAGGAAACCGATTCCCTCCTCATCGCCGACATAGGGTTTAAGTCGGAACGGCCAGGTGATGAAGACCTGTTCCCGGGTTGCTTCGGGGATCTCCCCAAGAGCCTTGCCGAGGAGGGTTGAGGAGACCAGGATTTGCACCGGGGCCGCCGCTCCGGCAGCGAATTGTGACAGCGTCGGCAACAGCGCTGCGTCAGCCCAAAGCAACAGCACCTCGGGCTTTCGTTCCTCCAGCAGAGCAACAAGGGCCTGTGGGTTCTGCAGCTGCTGGTCACCGAGGGTGAGACTGGCCGGCCGGTCCTGGCCAAGGTCGTCGCGGCCGGCAGCAAACCCGGCAGCCAGCGCCCGCCCGGCCGGGGAATCCTGAACCAGCTGGAGGATCCTGGCCGCCGGGGCGTGACGATGAAGAAAGTGTGCTGCAGCGTTACCTTCCTGGGAGTACCCCTTGTTGAAATAGAAGGTGTACCAGTCGCGGTCGGAGACCACCGGCAGATTGGTGACAGGGAAGAGACAGGGGAGTCGATGGGTTTCGCAAAAGCTGTGAATCGGCCGCCAATCCTGGTTGGAAAATCCCCCCAGAACAGCAAATACCTGATCTCGATCCTGGTAGGCGGCCAGCTGCGCCCCCCAGGTTTCCGCCGGTCCTTTGAGATCCCAGATCGCCAGGGACGCGTTGCGGAAGGCATACTTCATGTCGCCGGTCGGCGTGTAGCCTGACTTGAGAAACTTCCGGAACATGGTGACTTGTTGATTCTGCTCGAAAATAAACCGTTGCACCGGCTGAAGCGCCGCTTCGCGATCAACGGCACTGACATCATCGGTGAGGATGGTGGCAAACCTGAAGTTCCCGTTTGAGGCCCCGGGGGAGAACTCCAGGGACAAGCGTTCCAGGTAGCGAACCAGGATCGCCAGGTCCCGGTCACCCAGGGGATAGCGAGGCATGACGTCGTTAAAGACCTCGCCGACCGGGTCCTCGCCGGTACGCAAGGCGTGTTTCAGCGTTTCCCGGCTGTATGCAGGGCGTTCGAGGATGGTTTTAGCATAGATGTAGCGCCCTGATATCTGGTCCACATCATTCAATGAGGGAGGGCGGCGGTACGGTTGGTAGAGGTCCTTGCCGGTGGTCGACGGAGTGACGACGCCCCCTTCATAGGAGCCGAGGCCGGCCCGCAAATGGCAGCTGGAACAGGAGAAGGCGGTGCTGTCGACCTCAATATCACCGTGGATATAGGCCTCCATCACCTCGCCGTTCGGGAGAATTCCTTCCCGATACATCCGTTCCCCGAGACGGAGAATTTCGGTTTCGCTGGTTCCTTCGAGGACAGGATCGGGAGCGGCCATGGCGGCCCGCCAAGACTCGGCAACGGGCGCAGCGGCTGAGACCCCGGGCAGGGGTCCGGTTATGGCGGAGCCGGAAGAGCCGGTCACCGTTTCCGCGGCATAAAGTGACGGAGCAGAGAGGCCCAGCGTGATGAGGATCGCCATCAGGCGCAGTAATTGCCCACCCGGGCGAGCCGTAACGGGGTGGTGAGATGATTCTTTCATTGGTCCGCCACCTCTTTGTATTCGGCCAGAAATTCTCGGCTGCTCATGATGCCGAACAGTCGTACCCATTTGCCGTCTTTGGGATTGCGGATCATGTTCAAGGGATAGTGGGACATCTTGTCGGGGATGTAAGCGTCGAAGGCGGTCATGACCTGGTCGATATCCGCTCGACTGCCGGTGAGAAAGTCCCAGCCCGGCTGGGCCCGGTAGCGCTTGAGGTAGTCCTTCATCACCCTGGGCGTGTCGTTCTCCGGGTCGATGGTGATGGAAACCAGGTGGACACTACGGTCTTCTTTGGCGAGCTTCTTCTGCAGACTGGCGTAACCAGCAGAGAGGACCGGGCAGATGGTGGTGCAGGTGCCGTAGATGAAGTCGATGATCACCGGCTGGTCGGTCTCCAGCAACTCCTTGAGGCGAACCTTTTGGCCGTCCTGGTTGACCAGTTCCACATCGGGAACGGTGTATGGTTCGACGGAACGCTGGTAGCGGCTGGCGGCGGCGACGGCGGAAGGGGGCAAGATACCGGTCCAGAGGACCAGGGCCAGGCAGAGTGGGATAAACAGCTGTTTGGTCATCGATTCAAGTCTCCTAAAACAGGTGAAACGGTCAGTTCTCGGGGCGGGTCAGGCGTTGCACGCGCTCGCCAGAGCCGTGCCGTCCGGCCCCTGCGGGTCCTGTGACGGGTGGTCCGGCCGCCTTGCGGCCTGTGGTCACCCCTCACCCCTCCCCCTCCCCTTCTGCAACCGCTTGTTCAGCGTCTGCCGCCCCATCCCCAAGAGCTTGCCGGCCAACCCCTGGTTCCCCTTGGCCCGCGCCATTGCCTCGCTGATCAGATAGTCTTCGACTTCGGCAACCGTCGGAAAATGCCCGAAGAGGGCCTCCAGGGGGGCGCTTCCCGGGACACCTGACTCCCCCTTTTCGGGGAATCCCCCCGTTTCCTCACCGATTCCCGCCTTGAAACTCTCCATGGAGAGGACCCCGGAACCATGCCGGGCGACGGCGTCGAAGACCAGCGCTTCCAACTCCCGAATATTCCCCGGCCAGGGGTAGAGGGACAGGAGCACGGCGAGTTCCGGAGGAGGCGTCGGCTTCTTCTTATTCAGGGTGGCGGCGGCGCTGCCGAGAAAGTGGTCAAGAAGAACCGGCAGATCGTCGAGCCGCTCCCGCAGGGGCGGAAGGTGGACCCGGTGGGCAAAGAGACGGAAATAGAGGTCGTTGCGGAACTTCCCGGCGGCGATCTGCTGCTGCAGATCCCGATTGGTCGCCAGGACCAGGCGCGCATCGCTCTTGCGGATCAGGTCCGAGCCGACCGGGTAATATTCCTGCTCCTGCAAAAGACGCAGCAGCTTGATCTGGGAGAGTTCGCCGAGATCTCCGATTTCATCGAGGAACAGGGTCCCGCCGGCCGCCCGGGAGATCAGCCCGTCCCGGGCCTGGTCGGCGCCGGTGAAGGCCCCATTCTTGTGGCCGAAGAGGGTATCGGTGAAGAGGTTGTCATCGAGGCCGGCGACGTTCAGGGCCACGAATTCCCCCCGGCAACCGCTCAGGGAATGAACCGCCCGGGCGATCAACTCCTTGCCGACACCGGTCTCTCCGGTAATCAGGATCGGTTGGCGGGTTCCGGCGACGACCTCCACATACTGAAACAGCGACCGCATCTTCTTGTCGCCGGTGACAATGGCGGCAAAGGCGTCGGGGTGGTCGAGATGGTCGGAGAGGAGCCGCTGTTTGAGGTTAGACAGCTCGCTGGAGAGGCTGCTCACCTCAAGGGCCTTGCGCAAGGCAGTAACCAGCCGGCCCGGCTCGACCGGCTTGACCAGATAGTCGAAAGCGCCCGATTTCATACACTGGACGACGGTGTCGATAGCGTCCTCGGCGGTGACCAGAATGACCGGAACCTCGGGGTAGTCCCGGATAATCTTCGGCAGCAGCTCCACCCCGGAGAGATGCGGCATATGCAGGTCGAGGACGACCGCGGCCACCGGCTGCGCAGCCAGCAGCGGCAGGACCTGGCGACTATCGGCAAGGGTCCGGACCTGGCCGACGCCGGCCCCCTGGAGGACCAAACGATTGGTAGCAAGAATATGCTCTTCGTCATCGACGAGGAGGATCGTCTTTTCGGCAGGGTTCATTTGGGGCATGGCAGGGAATCCTTTTTCTCGACAACGGCCGGCAGCTGAACCCGGAAGGTCGATCCGCGGCCGGGTTCGGAGGTGAATTCAAGCCGTCCCCGATGCTCCCGGACAATCGATTGACAGATCGAGAGTCCCAGACCGGTCCCTCCGGAGTCGAGCTTGGTCGTAAAGAACGGTTCCATGATGCGGCGGGCGGCTTCGGGACCCATGCCGCTCCCTTCATCCCGAACCTCGACCACCACGTCCCCCGTCAAGGGCTCCAGGTAGGTGCCGAGCCAGATGCCCCGGCTGCGCTCCGGCAGCGCCTGGCAGGCATTCATCAGAAGGTTGATGATGACCTGTGCCACCTGTTGGGCACTCCCCTGAACCAAGGGGAGGTCGCCCTTGAGCTCGGTCTGGAAACGTTCGGTATATCTTACCAGTTCATGGTGCAGGATGGTAATGGCCGAGGTGGCCACTTGATTGAGGTCGAAGCGCGACTCGGCCACGGTCTGGTCCTGGCGGGCAAAACTCTTCAGATTGTTGACGATGGCATTGATACGCTGGGCTCCGTCGAAAATCCCGGCGAAGAGTTCCGGCGAATGAGCATCCAGTTCGGCAAAGGGGACCCCGCCGAGGAAAAATTCGCCATTTTCGTCAGCATACTCCCGCAGAATCTTCAGGGCGTCGTCCCAGCTGCGGGCCAGCAGGCGAGAGTTGGCCATGATGAAATTATTGGGATTGTTGATTTCATGGGCGACCCCGGAGACGAGGAGTCCGAGGGAGGTCATCTTGTTGGCCTGAATCAGTTTGGCCTGAATCTCCCGGCCCTCCATTTCCATGCGGATACGATCGGTCACCTCGCGAAAGGTGCAGTAACTGAGACCGATCCCCTGCAAGGTCATGACCTTGCCGCGCATGGTGACGATAAACTCGCTGCCGTCACCGCGATGGCAGATCAGATGATCGAGTTCCACCGTCTCTCCCGAATTGATCCTGGAAATGGCCCTTTCCAGGCGGACCAGATCCTCGGCGCGACAGATCCCCTCCAATCCATTCATCTTGAATTCCTCGACGGAACGACCGAAGAGGCCTTCGGCCGTGACATTCGCATCGAGGACGGTAGACGACTGGGGTTTGAAAAAGATGATTGCGTCTTCGCTCTGTTCGAAGATCTGTCGAAACCGCTCCTTGCTTTGGCGAAGGGCGGTTTCCATCAGCTTCCGGCCGCTGATGTCGCGCATGATGAGGAGATAATCGGAACGCTGCTCCATCCGGATCGGGCTGAGGGAGACCTCCAGGGTCAAGGTTGTGCCGTCCCTGCGCTTCCCCATGACTTCGTGGATCATCGGCACCCCGACCGTGAAAGGCATGCGGGCCGCCCTCTCCTTCAGGGCATAAAAGCCGGGGGGACCGTCGGCGAGGAGGAGGTCGACCGGTTGACCGAGGAGATCGGCAGATGAATAATTGAAGATTCGTTCAGCCGCCGCATTGAACGTTTCGATCCGCCCTTCGCCATCGATGGTGACAATGGCATCGATGATCTGGGAATGGATAGCCCCGGAAAGAATTTTTTCCGAACCGAGGGTCCTTTGCAGGGGACGTGCAACCAGGAACCAGAAGAAGGGGGCGATAAAAAGGGTCGAGACGAGGGAATCGACAAGCTTATAGGAGAGATGCAGGGCATCGGGGAGGAATAGCGGCAGGAGCAGCTCCTGAAGGAGGTCGGAGAAAAAGACCAGGAAGAGGAGGAGGGAATAGAGACCAAAGGGGGTCCCCAGGCCTTCGGCCAGGGGGACCCAGGGGCGACAGAGACCCCGGCGAAACAACAACCACCAAAGGACCGGCGCGCCGAGAAGAGCCGTCAACCCCGCTTCGGCCAGGTCGCTGATTTCATCATTGGCACAGGGGAGATGATCGCCGAGGAGGGTAATGGAGAGAAAATCCGTAATAAAGAGCAGGGCCAATACTTTCCCGACCAGGGCCGCCATAGCCCGCTTGGAGCTTGTTCCGGGGGAGGCCTGAAGGACGGATAAAGGCCGGACAAAGAAGATCCAGAGCGGGACGGCAAAGAGGAGAGGCAAAAGCAGGGCATCGAAGAGGCCCGCCGCCAGCGGCGGGAAGTCGACATGGAGGGGGCAAAAGAGTTCGGTCTGGGCCAGGTCTGCGGCGAAAAGGACGAGGAGCAGCAGGACGAAGATCCCGATGGAGGAAACACTCGGCGTCGATTGGGTGTTGTGGTGGTTCATATCGGGTTAGACTCTCGCGGCTGAACCCGGTCCCTTCCGTCGGGGGATCGGCACCACAGCACCCCCTGGTTGGTGGGTGGGTCCAAGCCTCCTGCAGGGCTCGCCTGACGGGAGACATTTTTGAGTTCGGCTCGAAGAGAATCGTCAACAAGGCGATACGGAAGGATAGGGGGTGCAAAATAATTACAACCTGAAATATTTTCACAACTCCTTAAATGAATGATTTAATAGGTTATTTTTGAAAAAACAATTCCATAACGAAAATTCTCGTCAACCATAACCCAAGTTTCCAAGGGGGACAGTTGCCCCCCAAGGACCGTTCCATGGACCAAAGGCGCTCCGTGAAGGAGAGTGGCATAATTCATGAAAGAAGGATAGCCATCAATCGGCCGGCGGCGTTCCGGAAACAGCGACTGTCGGTCCTTTTCGGGTAGCAAGCGGAGTCAGAACGCATGTTCAGCGCGACCATTTTCTCGGCAACCCTGGGTCTCTCTCCGCCCTGGCAGGTGACGACGATCAACTTCGCCGATGGGGAAAATCGCCTCGACATCACGCTGACCTACGATCCGGCCACCCCGGTTCTCTGCCCTTGTTGCGGGGCCGAGGGGAAACCCGCCCAATTCACACCGGAAGTTTGGCACCATCAGGATTTCTTCAAATATTCGACCTATCTGCATGCCAGGGTCCCCCAGATCCGATGTCATTGCGGTCTCAATTCCGTCGACCGCCCCTGGTCCAGACCCGGGTCGAAGTTCACTCTGGCCACACCGTCGGCCTGAAAGTCCGAGTCGCCCCGCTTCACTCCCCTCCCCTACCCTAGAAACTTCTTCAGTTTGGCCATGACGCCCTCGTCTTCGACGACCTTGGTCTCTCCGTAGTAGCCGCCATAATATTTGTGACCGTAGTAGCTGTAATTACCATAGTACTTGAAGCCCTTCCCCAACTTATCGTTCAGAGCCACCCCGATGATCTTGGCATCGACGGCGCGCAGGTTGTCGACCATGCGCTGGGCGGCCTTGCGGGGGACCCGGCAGGGTTCCATCACGACCAACACGTCATCGACCATGGTGGCGAGGATCTGCGCGTCGGTGACGGGCAGGACCGGCGGTGCGTCGAGAAGGACATAATCGTAGCGTTCCCGGGAGTAGGCCAGAAACTGCTTCATCCGCTCGGAGCCGAGGAGTTCGGCCGGATGGGGAGGGATCGTCCCGGCGCTGATCAGATCGAGAGTGGTCCCGGGGATATGGTGGAGGTAGTCCTTGGCGTCGCCGATCAAAAGGTCGGAAAGCCCGGGGATGTTGGAGGTCCCGAACATGTCATAGAGACCGGGACGGCGCAAGTCGCAACCGACCAAAAGGACCCGGGCGCTGGTCTGGGCGATGACCATGGCCAGGTTCGCCGCAAGGGTCGTCTTCCCCTCGTTGGGAAGGGAACTGGTGATCAGGATGAGCTTGCGTGCATCACGGGCGGTCGCAAAAGTGATGCCGGTACGAAGAGCCCGGAACGCCTCGACGGGGGGAGACTTGGGTGCGAGAAAATTGATCAACAGTGGGCCGTGGTCGGAAATGTCCTCCTCAGAAATGCGGGGGATGGTCCCAAGGACCGTCAAGCCAAGTTCACGCTTGACGGCTTCGCCGTCGTTGATGCTATCGTCAAGGTACTCGAGAAAAAAGACCAGGCCGAGGCCGAGCAGCAGGCCAAGCATGAGGCCAAGCGTAAGGGTTTTCCTGCTGTTCGAATTAATTGGTGAAGTCGGGATAATGGCCGAATCGATAATGTTGACTTGCGAGAGGGTCGAGGCCTCGGCGATCCTTGCTTCTTGCTGCTTCTGCAAAAGAAAGTTGTAGAGATCGGAATTGACCTTATTCACCCGGGTTCGTTTGGCAAGTTCCAATTCAGCCCCGGGAATCCCCTGCAACTGTCGATCATAGCCGGCGATTGTCTGCTCAAGGTCGCGCTGCTCAAGCAATACCCCCTGATAGGACGACTGGTAGGCGGACAGGAGCGCCTCCAGGGAACGCTTGATTTGCTGCTGGATGTTGACCACCGCCGGATGGACTTCAGTGAAATCATTGAGCAACGCTTTTTTCTGCCCATTCAAGTCCGCGAGGCGCCCCGCAATATCCGCCGTGAGGGGGACCCCGTCGATAGCAGCCGGGCTGTAATCCTTGATCCCGCCGGTCAAGGCGCGCTTCGCCTCGTCGATGGCGAGTTCGAACCGTTTGCGGCGCAGCCCCAGCTCATTTCGCTTCTGTTCGAGGCTGACCAGTTTCCCAACCAGGGTCCCCCCTTCAGGGCCGAGGGTGACCAACCCGGAGTGAACCTTGTATTCCTGCAGGTCCTGTTCAGTCTGGTCAAGCTTCCCCTTGAGCCCCGCCAGCTGCTGGTTGATGAACTCGACGGTCTTAGCGGCTTCCTGGGTATTGGATGAAACGCTCTGACGCTGGTAGACGGCGGCCAGAGCATTGACGATGTCCCGGGCCCGGACCGGATTGGCATCCTGATAGGATAGACGCAGGATATTGGTCCCCTTACCCACTTCAACGATCTGCACGTTTCCCATGATCTTGCCGCTGGCTTCAGACAGCGAGCGGCGTATCAATTGCAGCCGTTCTCCACTCCGCCCATCATAAATATCGAGGACGAGTGAAACCCCGTCTGCACTGAAAGGTTCCCCGCTCTCCCCGGTTCCGATAACCTGAGCGTCACCATCCAGGACCCGGAAGCTCTTCCCGCCGGTGAGCTCAATGGTCAACGTTTCGAGGTTGGAATCAACTCCGAACCGGCGCAGATGTCCGCCGAAATTGCCTGTTTTTTCACTCGGTTCCCAAATGAGATTGAGATCCTTGGCCACCGCTTCTCCGAGTGAGCGGGACCGCAGAATCTCCATCTCGGTGGCAAGTACCGAATTCTCCGCGGAAACACCAATGTCCTTCAGCATCCCACCCTGAGCCCTGACCTTGACTTCCAGGGTCACGGTCGCTTGGTAGATCGGCTTGGTGTAGAAATTCGAGGCGGCGGCACCCAGGAAAACCACCAGGAAAACGGCCAGAGCTATCTTCCAACGACGCAGAACAATCTTAAAATAATCACGCAGGTGGGTACCTTCCTCATCAGGATTCATCGACCCATCAAAGGAAGTCGTGGGATTGGCCATGGGCTAAATTCACATTCTTTATAGAGGATAAATTACCGGTAAGTTCTTCCTGCAAACAACACCTTCAATTGTTTGAGTCGGTCAGATATTTGACCTGCACAAAGGGCTGCAGAATGGCGCCGAAGGTCTGCAGGGTGGGCAGGAGTTCCTTGAGAGCCTGGTTCCAATCGCCCATAGCGCTCGGCGGGACATAAACGACGTCGCCATCCCGAAGCGCCAGGGGGAGGGCCTCGCCGGCCATAATGCGTCGGAAGTCAACCACGATCAGCTCGCCCCGGGTTGGCGAGAAGGAACGAATGATGCGGACATGGGCCGGGTCGTAGCTGGTTTGGCCGAAGCCGGCAGAGGAGAGGGCCTGCGGCAGCGAGAGCCGACCATTCAGCATAGGGATCGGGCCCTCCTTGGTGACGGCCCCCAGGACGAAGACATTTTGTTGGTCGTTGCCCGGGACATAGATGGTATCGCCCGGCCGCAGGACAATATTCTGCCGCAGGTCGTTGTTGTACATCAGTTCGTAGATATCGACCGGGAGGATGCGGTTCTCGCGCACCAGGCGAGCTCCGCGCAGATTGGCGTTATCCTGTAGTCCGCCGCCGAGAGCGATCCCCTGGATCAGGGTGATCGGCCGATCCAGGTACTGGACTTCGGGCTTGTTGAATTTGCCGATGAGGTAGAGGGGTTGGCTCTTATACTCCAGAATCTCGACGGTGATGACCGGTTCCTTGATGAAAGGGCGGAAGATCGTCTGCAGCTTCTCCTGAACCTGGTCCACGGTCAGGCCGCCGACCACCACCCCGCCCACCATCGGTAGCAGGATTTTGCCGCTGGTATAGACGCGGAAGCCCTGGTTCTGCGGTTCCGTGGCCATGGTCCGACTGGTCATGCCGGGGATATTGATGGCCAGGACATCACCGGGTCCGACCCGATACTCCTGCGACTTCTCTTCCGCCGCAGGAGGAGGAACCACCACCTCCTGTTGTTCGACGATCGCGCTGGTAATTGCCATGTCGGTTCCCGGCGGAAGTTCGGCATATCGGGCACAACCGCCAAGGGCCATAAAGAGCGCGAGGACAACAAAGAGGGCAATGCGTTTCATGGGCAACCTCCAAGGCAGAACAGGGTCAAAGACAAAGGCGCTCGTTATTCCACATCGAAACGGGCGCCACCTGGGCAGAAACATTTTAATTCCCGGAGTTTGATCAAACCCGGGGATAGCAACGTCGGAACATTTGAAAAACCGGGAGTTATCGGGACGGAGGGCTGCGGCAGCGCTTCCTGAAATCACATTAGGAATCAAGAGTCAATCCGACCCCCGGATCTCAGTCCCCATTCCCCGTGCTACTAATCGTCAACAGCTTGAAAGTCCGATACTTTATAGCAGTTCTTCGGCCAACAATGCAAGGTCAAAGTGGTTTGACAAAAAGCCTCCCCGTTACCCGTTCCTGATCCGCGGATCGGCCAAGGCGTAGCCGAGGTCAGCCAGCAGGTTTCCGACCAAAGTCAGAATGGCGCCGATCACCAGCACCCCCATGATCAGGGGGTAGTCCCGCATCATGACTCCGTCGTAAAAAAGCTTGCCCATGCCGGGGATGGCGAAGATGGTTTCGAAAATGACGCTGCCTCCGATCAGGCCGGGAACCGACAGCCCCAGAATAGTGATGACCGGCAGCAGGGCGTTGCGCAGGGCGTGCTTGTAAATCACCACCCGTTCGCTCAGACCCTTGGCGCGGGCGGTC
>JBBQBQ010000099.1:0-11588 GCA_038317685.1 Desulfuromonadales bacterium
ACCCAGCTCGGCAAGTGGTTCAAGGGGGGGCGCGAGCTCTCCGGCGGGCAATGGCAGAAGATCGCCCTGGCCCGGGCCTTCATGCGCAGCGGCGCCGACCTGCTGGTCCTCGACGAGCCGACGGCGACCATGGACGCCGCCGCCGAGGCGACGGTCTTTGAACACTTTCGGGACTTGAGCCGCGGCAAGATGACGATCCTCATCTCCCACCGCTTCTCGACGGTGCGCATGGCCGACCGCATCGTCGTCCTCGACCGGGGGCGGATCGTCGAAGCCGGGAGCCACGCCGAGCTGATGGCGCAGGGGGGGCAGTACGCCTACCTCTTCTCGCTGCAGGCCGAAGGATATCGCTGACGCGTCATCGCCCTTTACCGGTCCCCCCCTGCCTTGCTATGCTGCCCCCAACGCCAACCGAGGATCCTGCCATGCCGCTCCGCATTCTCCATACCTCCGACTGGCATCTCGGCCGCCAGTTCCACAACCTCTCCCTCCTCGACGACCAGCGCCGGGTCCTGGAGGAGATCGTCGCCCTCGTCCGCGACCGGCAGGTCGATGTGGTGGTGGTCGCCGGGGACATCTACGACCGTTCCGTCCCGCCGGCGGCGGCGGTCGAACTCCTCGACGAGACCGTCCACGCCATCTGCCACGGCCTGGGGGTGCCGCTGATCCTCCTTTCCGGCAACCACGACGGACCCCAGCGGCTGGCCTTCGCCTCGCGGCAGCTCGCTGCGGCCGGACTGCACGTGGTCGGGCCGCTCTGGCAGGTGCCCTGTCCGATCCTGCTCGGCGGGGTGGCCTTTTACCCCATCCCCTACGCCGACCCCGCCACGGTGCGCCAGGTCCACGGGGTGGAGGTCGCCGGCCACGACGAGGCGATGGCCTACCTGCTGGAACAGATTCGCCGGGACAACGGGCCGAGCCGCCCCTGCGTCGTCATCGCCCACTGCTACCTGGCCGGCGGTGAGATCTCCGAGTCGGAGCGCCCCCTTGCCCTCGGCGGCGCCGATCAGGTCTCCCCCGAGCATTTCCGCTCCTTTGCCTATGCCGCCCTGGGGCACCTTCACGGCCCCCAGTTCCGGGGGGCGCCCCAAGTCCGCTACTCCGGTTCGCCGCTGAAATACTCCTTTTCCGAGGAGCGGCAGAAGAAGTCCGTCACTTTGGTTGACCTTGCCGACGACGGACGGGTCGACATCGAACTTCTCCCCCTGCACCCCCGCCATGACCTGCGCGTCCTCGAAGGTCCCCTCGCAGAGCTGCTGGCAGCGGGGCGGAATGACCCGCACCGGGACGATTACCTGCTGGTGCGCCTTTCCGACCGTCACGCCATCCTCGACGTGATGAGCAAGCTGCGCGAGGTTTATCCCAATCTGCTGCACCTGGAGCGCCCCGGCCTGATGGCGCGGAACGAAGCCCTTCAGGCCGGCCGCGAGCGGCTGAAGCTGGGAGAGCTGGCGATGTTTGAGGATTTTTTCGATCAGGTCGCCGGCGGGCCATTGAGCGAGGCGCAGCGGGCGATCGTCGCCGCCACCCTCGACGCCCTCCATCGGGAGGAGCTCTGATGCGCCCCCTCGCCCTGACCATGACCGCCTTCGGTCCCTTCCCCGGCAGCGAGACCATCCGCTTCACGGAGTTGGGCGAGAACCCCCTCTTCCTGATCAACGGCCCCACCGGCTCGGGGAAGACGACGATCCTCGACGCCATCTGCTTCGCCCTCTACGGCAAGACGACCGGGGACGAACGGGAAGGGGCGCAGATGCGCAGTGACCTGGCCGCGGACGGCGCCCCCACCGAGGTGACCTTTCAGTTTGAACTCGGCGGGCGGCGGTTCCGCATCCGCCGCAGCCCCGAACAGCAGCGCCCCAAGGCGCGAGGGGAGGGGTTCACTGTCCAGTCCCCCGAGGCGGAGCTTAGGGAGCTGCTGGCCGACGGCGGCGAGAAGCTCCTGGTCGCCAGCAAGGTTAGCGAGGCGACGCGCGAGATCGAGGAGTTGACCGGACTCTCCGTCGACCAGTTCCGCCAGGTGATGGTGCTGCCGCAGGGGCAGTTCCGTCAGTTGCTGCTGGCTGATTCGGGGGAGCGGGAGAAGATTTTCGGCCAGCTTTTCCAGACCCGGATTTACCGGCGGCTGGAGGAGAAGCTGAAGGAGCAGGCCGCCGGAATCCGCAAAAAACGTGAAGAGCAGCTGAGCCGCCAGCGAGGAATTCTCGACGGGGCGGAGGTGGAGAGTCCGGAGGCGCTCGACACTGAAATGGCCGACATCGCTCCCGCCTGCAGCGCTGCCAAAAACAAGCAGGAGGAAAACGAAAAGACTCTCGCCGCTGCCGGGAAGGCGCTGCTGCAGGGGGAGAACCTGGTTCGGGATTTTGACCGGCTGGAGAAGGCGGCGGCCGATCTCAAACGCTGCGATGAAGATCGGCCCCGGATCGATGCCATCCGTCAACAGATCGATCACGCCAAAAAGGCCGCAAAACTCGCTCCCTTCTTTGCCGACCGCAACCGCTGTGAAAAGCAGCTGTCACAGGCGAAGGACGAAGCTGAGGCAGCGACCAAGCGTCTTGCCAAAGCCGAGGAGGAGCTGAAAGAGACGACCAAAATGCGCGAGGCGACCGCTCAGTTGCAGAGAGACCTGAAACAGGCAAACGAGGAGCTGACCCGCCTCAAGGGGTACGGCGAGCGGGTTGGGAAGCTGGCGGCGGCGCGCAAGGTTCTTCTGGGGGCCGAAAGAGAGGCGGCCGGAGCCGAACTGCTCCTGCGCTTCAAACTGCTGGCCGAACGCTATCTCGCCATCCACAACCTCGATCAGAAAAACCGGGAGGTCTCCGGACAGCGCGAAATCCTTGGGCAGTTGCAGCAGGAGGAGGAAAAACGCCGCAGGGAGCTGAACGGGCGCGAACAAGCTGCCAAGCGTCTCGAACTCGCCTGGCATCAGGGCCAGGCGTCGCTCCTCGCCGGTGAGCTGAAGGCCGATACTCCCTGCCCCGTCTGCGGCAGCACCGAGCATCCTGCTCCGACCCTCACTGATGCCGAAATCCCCGATCAGCAGCAGGTTGAGGCGGCTCGAGAGGAGCTGCGCAAAGCAACCGAGGTCCTTGATCTGTCGAAGCAGAAGACTGCCACGGCGCAGGAATGCTTGCGCGACCTTGAACGCGAGGCGAAGGCACTGGCCGTGACAACTGCCGGCGATACCACCCTTGCCGACCTGAAGATCGAGATTACCGCAGTGCAGGAGGAGGCACAGGGGCTCGGCATCAGACTCCCCCACCGCGAGCGGATTCAGGAACTCGCCGCCGACACCCTGCGCGCTGGAAGGGAGCAGGCCCGCAGCACCCTGGCGGCGGCGCAGGCGCAGTTTACCAGCGCCGAAGGAGAACTCCCCGAGGGTTACCGCGAGGCGGGAGTCCTCGACGCCGCGGTATCGGCCGCGACGGCAACCATCACCCGCATCGAACAGGAGGTTGAACGGCTGGAGGAGGCTTTCCGCAAAGCAGCCAACGACAGGACTGCTGCTCAGACCGCCGCCGATGCCACGACAGTGCAGGTCGAAAAGGCCGAAACCGCCCTCGCCGAAGCCAGCAAATGCACCGCTGAGGCACTTGCTGCCAGCCCCTTCCCCGACGAGACGGCCTATCGCTCCGCTCTGGTCGAGGATGCCGCGATGCAGGGGCTGGATCGACACGTCACCACCTTCGACACCACCTTTGCCGAGCAGAGCGGCATCCGCAAAGAGCTCGTCGAGCAGCTCAAGGAGAAGAGTCGCCCCAACCTGGAAGCGTTGAAAGAGGCTCGCACCTGCGCCGAGGAGGCGCACAAACTCGCCCGCGGCAACTGGGTCGACCTCGACCACCGCCGCAATACCCTTCAACGTACCAAGTCCCAGCTTGACCTGGCCGCCGCCGAGCGCGCGGAGCTCGACCTTCAGTACGCTGTGGTCGGCACCCTCGCCGACGTCGCCAACGGTCAGACCGGCAACAAGATCAGCCTGCAGCGCTTCGTCCTCAGCGTCCTCCTCGACGACGTCCTGATCGAGGCAAGCCACCGCCTCCGCCTGATGAGCAAGGGGCGCTATCAGCTCCTGCGCAAGGAGGACCGGGCCAAGGGGAACAAGGCTTCGGGGCTGGAGCTGGAGGTGGAGGACGCTTATACCGGCAAGGTCCGGTCGGTGGCGACCCTCTCCGGCGGGGAGAGTTTCCTGGCGGCGCTGTCACTGGCGCTGGGACTCTCCGACGTGGTGCAGGCGTACGCCGGCGGCATCCGCCTCGACACGCTCTTCATCGACGAGGGGTTTGGCAGCCTCGACGCGGAGTCCCTTGAGCTGGCGATCCGGACCCTGATCGACCTGCAGGCGACCGGCCGGATGGTCGGGATCATCTCCCACGTCGCCGAGTTGAAGGAACAACTCCCCCTGCGCATCGATGTTCTCTCCGGACGGGACGGCAGCAGCCTGCGGGTCGTGACACCCTGACCCGGCTTGGCCGTGGGAACGTAGAGAGCCGAAGGCAAACCGCCTTCGGCTCGTTTGGTTTTTCGGCGGTGACCGGCCCGGTTACTGCGTCCCGCTGCCGGCCCCGACGGTCGCCGCCAGGCCATCGAGCAACTGCCGCTTCTGAGCTTCACTTAGCCGCGCCTCGGCGTGGATCAGCCGATACTGCAACGGCGGCATCTCCCCCTCGGTGATCACCTCCCGCAGTTCCTTGGGCTTCTCTCCCTTGCGTTCCCCACGGCGCCAGTCCGAAAAGTTGAGGTGGCGCCGACCCTCTTCAACATCGTGCTGCACCAGCCAGGAGACGGGGGCGAGGTTGGCGTACCAGGGCCAGATCGTTTCGTTGCTGTGACAGTCGAAACAGGCCGCTTTGGCCAGCTCCCGGGTTTGCGGGCGGTCCCAGGGCGGTTCCTGGACCCGCGGCGGATTGTGGTGGTCGCGGCCATAGGGGATGACCTGGACGGCGATCAGGAAGACGACAAGGCCGATGAAGGTTCGTCGCGGTGACGGCAGGGTGGGCAGGCGCATGGTTCGGTCGGACCTCCTTGAAGGGCGGGGGAACCGGGCTGCCGGTCGGACGCTGGTCGGCAGAATCCGGCCCGTTAGCCCCAATGATAGCGGGTTGACGAGGATGCGCAAGGCGCCTCGGCCCCTTGTTATCCCTCGCAAAATTGATAATCTTTTATCAGTCCTGCTGCTTGCGTCGAAAGGGAACAGCCATGAAGACGACCCAGGAACGGACCCTTCTCGAAGGCCGGGAGCTCCTCACCATGTACCGCGACATGGTGCGCATCCGCGAATTCGAGGAGGCCTGCCCGAAACTCTACAGCGAAGGGAAGGTGGGGGGCTTCCTCCACCTTTACAGCGGGCAGGAGGCGGTCGGCGTCGGCGTCGCCCATGCCCTCCATCACGAAGATTACCTGGTCAGCGCCTATCGGGAACACGGTCTGATCATCGCCCGGGGAGCCGACCCGGGGCGGGTCATGGCCGAACTCTTCGGCAAGGCGACCGGGGTCAGCAAAGGGAAAGGGGGCTCGATGCACATGTTCGACCCCGACCTGCGCTTCATGGGCGGTTACGGCATCGTCGGCGGCCACCTGCCGCTGGCGGTCGGTATCGGCTATGCCATCTTCTACCGGGGGAGCGACGAGGTCGTGGTCTGCATGTTCGGCGATGGGGCCACCAACCAGGGGGTCTTCCATGAGGCGATGAACATGGCCGCCCTCTACCGGGTGCCGGTCGTCTTCGTCTGCGAAAACAACGGCTACGGCATCGGCACCAGCGTGGTCCGCGCCAGCTCCGTCGAACAGCTCTACAAGAAAAGCTGCGCCTACGAGACGCCGGGGAGCAAGGTCGACGGCATGGACGTCCTGGCGGTCTACGATGCGGTGCGCCAGGCGGTGCAGCGGGCCCGCGAAGGGGGCGGACCGAGCTACATCGAGGCGATCACCTACCGTTTCCGCGGCCATTCGATCTCCGACCCCGGGACCTACCGTAGTGAGCAGGAGAAGAAGATCTGGCATGAGCGCGATCCGATCCCCAACTTCGCCGAATTCCTGGTCGCCGCCGGCCACGCCGTCCGCAGCCAGATCGAGGCCATCGATGGTGAGGAGAAGGCCGGGATCGAAGCGGCGATCCGCTTCGCCGAGGGTAGCCCCGACCCGGCCCCGGAGGAGCTCTGGAACGACGTCTACGCTCCCGTTCAGGAAGGAGGAGCGCATGGCTGAGATCACCTGTCGCGAAGCGCTGAACCAGGCGCTGCGCGAGGAGATGGAACGCGACCCGGCGGTCTTCCTCCTCGGCGAGGACGTCGGTCTTTATGAAGGCTCCTTCAAGGTCTCCCGGGGCCTGCTCGCCAAGTTCGGCGAAAAGCGGGTCCTCGACACCCCGATCGCCGAGGCCGGCATCGTCGGCCTCGCCTGCGGCGCGGCGCTGGCCGGTCTGCGGCCGGTCGCCGAACTGATGACCGTCAACTTCGCCGTCGTCGCCATGGACCAGATCATGAACCACGTGGCGGTGGTCCGTTACATGTTCGGCGGTCAAGCGTCGGTACCGCTGACGATCCGCGCCCCCGGGGGGGGCGGCCACCAGCTCGGCGCCCAGCACTCCCACTCCCTGGAGGCGCTCTTCGCCCACTGCCCAGGCCTAAGGGTCGTGGTCCCATCGGTCCCCGCCGACGCCAAGGGTCTCCTGAAGAGCGCCATCCGCAGCGACGACCCGGTCCTCTTCCTCGAACACGAAGGGCTCTACGGCGTCAAGGGTGAGGTGCCGGAGGGGGAACACCTCGTCCCCCTGGGGGTGGCGGAGGTCAAACGCCCGGGGCGCGACGTAACCCTGGTGACGCTGTCGCGCATGGTCTACGTCTGCCTGGAAGCGGCCGAACTCCTCGCCCGGGACGGGATCGAGGCCGAAGTCGTCGATCTGCGCGGCCTCAACCCTCTCGACATGGCGACGGTCCTCACCTCGGTGCGCAAGACCCGCCGGGCGGTGACCGTCGAGGAGTCGTGGCTCTCCTTCGGCTGGGGGGGCGAGCTCGTGGCGCGGCTGATGGAAGAGGCTTTCGACGATCTCGACGCGCCGGTGCTGCGGGTCGGCGGCGCCGATGTGCCGATGCCCTACAACAAACAGCTCGAACAGGCGGCGATCCCCGACGCGGCCCGGGTGGTGGCCCGGGTTCGGGAGATCGTTTAAGCCCCTCATCACCTCCAGCCGCAAAGGATACCAAGACCGATGGCGACAGAAATTACCATGCCGAAGCTGAGCGACACCATGACGGAAGGGACGATCCTCAAGTGGCACGTGGCCGTAGGCGACCGGGTTGCCCGCGGCGACATCATCGCCGAGGCCGAGACCGACAAGGCGGCGATGGAGATGGAGGCCTTCGAGGATGGCACGGTGACTGAGCTTCGGGTTGCGGAAGGGACGACGGTGGCGGTCGGCACGGTTATCGCCGTCCTCGACGGGGAGGCGCAGTCCGTCCCCCCGGCGCCGACTGCTCCTAAGCCGGAACCGGAACCTAAGCCGGAACCTAAGCCGGAACCGGAACCAATCCCCTCTGCCCCGGCGCCGTCGCCCGCGTCCCGGCCGGCTGCTGCTGCGGCACGGCCGGCGGCCCCCGCCAGGGAGATGCCGAGCCGCCGCGATGCCGCCCTCGAAAGCCGGGTCGCCGCCGCTTCGCCGGCCGCCCGGCGACTGGCCCGGGAGCGGGGGATCGACCTGGCCCAGGTGCGGGGGAGCGGACCGGGGGGACGCATCCTCCTCAGCGACGTCGAGGGCGCCCCGGTGAAGACCCCGCCGCCGGCGGTTCCTGAGGGGAGCGGTGGGGGGGGCGGGAAATCGGTGAAGATTCGGCGCATCGTGGCGCGCAAGATGGTGGAGAGCTGGGAGACGATCCCCCACTTCTATGTGACGGTGGCGGTCGACATGACCGATGTGATCCGCTTCCGCAAGGATCTGGGGGTGACGATCAACGACTTTATCCTTGCCGCCACCGCCCGCTCATTGCGGGAGCACCCCTGGGTCAACAGCTTCTGCCTCGACGGTGAGGCTGTGGAACAGCCTTTGGTCAATATCGCCATGGCCGTCGCCAGCGAGCGGGGACTCTACAACCCGGTGTTGCGCGATTGCGGCAATCTGTCGCTGCGGGCGATCAACCTCCAGGCTTCGGCCCTGGCCGAGCGTGCCCACCAGGGGAAACTCTCACAGGAGGATCTTAAAGGGGGGACCTTTACCATCTCCAATATGGGGATGCTCGGTGTCGAGTCCTTCACCGCCCTGATCACCCCTCCGCAGGTGGCGGTGCTGGCGGTCGGTACCGCCCGGGGAGAGATCGTTGTCGATGAGCACGGCGAGACGACCATCGCCCCGATCCTGCGCCTAACCCTTTCGGCCGATCACCGGGTCCTGGACGGCGCCGATGCCGCCGAATTCCTGGGGACTCTGAAAAGCTACCTCGAAGCCCCGGTGGTGCTGATCGCCGGGGGAGATTAGAAAGGAAGATGTCTGACGTGAGAGATGACTGCCGCATCAGTCCCGAGGATCTTTCCTGGCGCTGCGATCCCGCCCAGTTCGAATTCGATACGACCCGCGAGCTGCCGGCCCTGGAGGGGACGATCGGCCAGGACCGGGCGGTGACCGCCATCGAATTCGGGCTGAGTTTCAAGGACGACAACTTCAATATTTTCATCCTTGGCGAGCCCGGAACCGGACGCAGTTCGACGATTCGCAAGATTCTTGAGGCGCGTTCCAGCCACGAATCGGTCTCGGACGATTGGTGCTATGTGCACGACTTCAATGACGGCAGCCGGCCGAATGCCTTTCGGCTGCCGGCCGGCAAGGGGCGGGAACTGCAGAAAGAGGTGGAGCAGTTGGTGACCCGCCTGGTCGAGGAAATCCCCAAGGTCTTCGAAAGCAAGGAGTACGAGCAGCAGAAGACCCGCATTGCCGGGGAGTACCAGGAGCAGAACAAACAACTCTTCCAGAAGCTCGAAGAGCAGGCCAGCGGGGAAGGTTTTCTGCTGCAGCGCAGCGTCAGCGGCCTGGTCCTGGTGCCGACCCGGGAAGGTCACCCGATCTCCCAGCAGGACTACGAAAATCTCCCCGAGGCGGAAAGGGACGAACTCGACCACAGGGGAGAAGCTCTGCAGGACCGCCTCAACGAAGTGCTCAGGCGGGTCCGGGAACGGGAAAAGGAGATGCGCGAGGCGATTGCCGCCATGGAGAAGGAGGTCATGCTTTTTACCATCGGCCACCTCTTCGACGACCTGGAAGAGAAGTACGCCTCCTTCGAGGCGGTCCTGGTCCATTGCGCCAATTGCAAGAAAGATATTCTGGAGCGCATCGATGAATTCCGCCCCGGACAAGGCCCCCAGATCGCCATCCCCGGCCTCAAGGCCGGCGGGCAGGAGCCGTCTCTGGAGCGTTATGTGGTCAACCTTTTCGTCGATAACGGCGGTCTCCACGGCTCTCCGGTGATCTACGAAGCCAATCCGACCTATTTCAATCTCTTCGGCCGTATCGAGCATGTCATCCAGATGGGGAACGCCACCACCAACTTCACCATGATCAAACCCGGCGCCCTGCATCGCGCCAACGGCGGCTACCTGGTCCTTGACTGCCGCGAAGTCCTCCTCAACCCGTTCTCCTACGAGGCCCTCAAGCGCTGCATCCGCAACCACGAGATCAAGATCGAGGACATGGCCGAACAGTTCCGGCTCCTCGCCACCGTCTCCCTCAAGCCTCAGCCGACCCCCCTCGACTGCAAGATCATCCTTATCGGCACCTCCTGGCTTTACCACCTCCTCTACCAGCACGACCAGGATTTTCGCAAATTCTTCAAGGTCAAGGCCGACTTCAACCGGATGATGCACAACACCTGGGAGAACGTTCAGCAGTATGCGCGCTTTATCGCTGCCAAATGCCAGGAGGATCAGCTCCTCCCCTTCGATCGCGGCGGAGTGGGGCGGGTCATCGAGTATTCGGCGCGGCTGATCGAGGACCAGGGGCGCCTTTCGTCCCGCTTCCTCGATATCGCCGACATCCTGCGCGAGGCCAACTTTTATGCTCACCGGGAGGAGCGTGACCGGGTCACTGCCGGCCATGTGGAACTCGCCATCGAGGCCAAGATCTACCGCTCCAACAAGTTGGAGGAGCACCTTCAGGAGCTGCTGGAGGAGGGGACGCTGCTGGTCGATACCGACGGAGAGGTCGCGGGCCAGGTCAACGGCCTGTCGGTCTATCTCCTCGGCGATTATTCCTTCGGCAAGCCGTCACGGGTCACGGTGCGCACCTACCTTGGCAAGAGCGGAGTGATCAATATCGAGCGCGAGGCCAATCTCTCCGGTTCGATCCATGACAAAGGGGTGCTGATCCTCTCCGGCTTCCTCGGCGACCGATTCGCCCAGGACAAGCCGTTGGCCCTCGCCGCCTCGATCTGCTTCGAGCAGTCCTACGGTGGAATCGATGGAGACAGCGCCTCGTCGACGGAACTTTACGGGCTCCTCTCCGCCCTCTCCGGGCTGCCGATCCGTCAGGGGATCGCAGTGACCGGCTCGGTCAACCAGCGCGGTCAAATCCAGCCGATCGGCGGAGTCAATGAAAAGATCGAAGGGTTCTTCGCCCTTTGCCGGGCGCGCGGGCTGAATGGAGAACAGGGGGTCATCATTCCGGTGCAGAACGTGCGCAATCTGATGCTCAAGAGTGAGGTGATCGAGGCGGTTCGGGAGGGACGGTTCCAGGTCTGGGCGGTGGGGACGATCGACGAGGGGATCGAGATTCTGACCGGTGTCGCGGCCGGAGGGCGACAGGAGGACGGAACCTGGCCGGAAGGGACGGTCAATTGCCGAGTCGATCAACGCCTGAACGAATTGGCGGAGGCGCTGCACCGCTTCGGCTCGGCAAAGGAGAACGGCAAGGGGTAGCGAGGCGAGTCATTCGCCTTTCCCGGGGGAGAAGGCAGCCTTGCCTTCCCCTTGAGGTTGTGCTCAAATAACCCCGTTCGCCCTTTCCCGAACCCGTTCCCGGGGGAAGCATGAGCCTGCCGACCAGCCACACTGTTCACCCGGAGAGACTCGGCGCCGTGGATCTGCGGCGACAGGCCGACTATTTCTCCAACGACTTCATTACCCCCCATCTGCTCGATGCCATCCCCGCGGTCCTGATGATCCTCAACGCCCAGCGGCAGATTGTCTACGCCAACCGCACCCTTTTTGAGCTGACCGGCGGTGACGACCCGTCGCCCCTGAACGGGTTGCGTCCCGGGGAAGCGTTGCATTGTGTCCACGCCCGGCAGGTCCCAGCCGGTTGCGGCGCCGCCGAGCACTGCCAGGCGTGTGGGATCCTCGCCGCGGTCCTCGACAGCCAGGCCGATGGCCGAAAGACCAGCGACTGCCGGATCACCCGCCACCGGAACGGGCTGGCCGAGGCCCTCGATCTGCGGGTCGAGGCCATTCCTTTAACCTACGGCGGTGAATCCTTCACCCTCTTCTCCATGGTCGACATCAGCCACGAAAAGCGCCGCCAGGCCCTGGAGCGCCTCTTCTTTCACGACATCCTCAATCTGGCCGGCGGCATTCGCGGCTTCGCCGAGATTCTTCCCGGGTCCCCCCCC
>JBBQBQ010000100.1:0-11496 GCA_038317685.1 Desulfuromonadales bacterium
GGCGGCGACGACCTCTTCACGGGACTGAAAGAGGGCACACTTGACCGCCAGGTCCTCGATGATCGCCTCGATGACGATCCCGCAGGCGGCGAGATCGTTCAAGCTCTCGGCGCTGCTCACCCGCCCGCAGGCGGCCGCCGCGGCCTCGGCACTGAGCTTACCTTTTTCGGCAAGTCGCTTGATCATCCCGGCGACGAAATCGCAGGCTTCCTGCGAGGCGCCTTCCCGGGTATCGAAAAGCAGGACGCTGACCCCGGCCAGGGCGGCGATCTGGGCGATCCCCCGGCCCATGGCCCCGGCACCGACGATCCCCATGGAGAGATTGGCAAAGTCTGGAGCAACACTCATAAATATTATCTCCCCTGGTAAACTGCTTTACGCTTTTCGAAAAAGGCCGCCATCCCCTCTTTCTGGTCTTTTGAATCGAAGAGGAGCTGAAAGGCCTTGCGCTCCAGCATCAGGGCCGTCTCGAGCGGCGCATCCTGGCCGGCCAGAACGACTTCCTTCATCGCCTCCACCGCCAGAGGGGGCATCCTGGCAATCTGTTTGGCGAGCTTCAGAGCCGTCTCCAGCACCTCGGCGTCGGGAACGACTTCGCTGACCAGCCCCATGGCGAAGGCCTCCCGCCCCGAAACCGCCTGGCCGGTCAGGATCATCTTCATGGTCTGGTACTTGCCGACCGCCCGCAGCAAGCGCTGGGTGCCGCCGGCGCCGGGCATGATCCCGACCTTGACTTCGGGCTGGGCGAAACTGGCCGATTCGCCGGCGACGATGATGTCGGCATGCATGGCCAATTCACAGCCGCCCCCCCAGGCGTAGCCGTTGACCGCCGCGATGACCGGTTTGGGACAACCGGAGATCGCCTGCCAAAGGAGATGGACCCGCCGCAGCATGACGTCGAGGGCTCCACTCCCGGCGAGTTCCCGCAGGTCGGCGCCCGCGGCAAAGGCCGACTCGTCACCGGTCAGGACGATACACCGGACCTGCGGATCCCGTCCCAGTACCGTGAAATGCTCGGCCAGCAGTTGACGCACCTCGCTGTTCAGCGCATTCTTGGCTTCGGGCCGATTGATTCTCAACAGGATGACCCCCTCGCAGGGGCGTTCCAGCAGAACTGATGACATATACAAACCTCCGGGAAGCTGTGCCTTGTGGCAGCGGGAGAGTCCCTCCCCGTCCAACCTTCGCGGCCGAAATCGTGGGCGCACCTTGGATTGCATACAATGTTACATGCAAAGTAATTTATCGGCCAGCGCCTTCTTTGTCAAGAAATAATTTTCTCAAATCTTTGCTCCCTGCACCCCCGGGGATGGCTCCTCGGGGAGTAAAAATCCCTTGACAAGGGATCCGGAGTTTTGTAATTTCAATTTACATGTAATTTTGCATACAATAACCGGAATTTTACCTGGTGTCGGATCCAGCCGCTCCCTAGAGGGGAGCCGCTCCGGTGCTACCGACCCTTTGCATCCATTAAAACCAATTCCATGCCGGGAACCCGGCAAGCCTGGGAGGAAGAGTCATGATCAACGACGAAACAACCTTGAACGTCATGGTCGAAACCGTTGCACGTTTCGTCAAGGAACGGTTGATCCCCATTGAGGAGGAGGTTTCCGAGTCCGATCACATCCCCGAGGAAATCATCGACGAGATGCGCGAACTCGGTCTTTTCGGGCTCTCGATTCCGGAAGAATATGGCGGACTCGGCCTGACCCTCGAAGAGGAGATGCTGGTCATCTTCGAACTCTGCCACGCGGCACCGGCCTTCCGCTCGGTGATCGGCACCAATGTCGGCATCGGCTCGCTCGGCATCACCTTCGACGGTACCGAGGAGCAGAAGCTGAAGTACCTGCCGCGACTGGCCTCCGGGGAACTGATCGCCTCCTTCTGCCTGACCGAACCCGAGGCCGGTTCCGATGCCGCCTCGCTGCGCACCAGCGCGGTTCGGGACGGCGACCACTATCTCCTCAACGGCACCAAGCGCTTCATCACCAACGCTCCGGAGGCCGGCCTCTTTTCCGTCTTCGCCCGCACCGACCCGTCTGAAAAAGGCGCCCGTGGCGTCAGCGGCTTTCTGGTTGAAGCCGGCACGCCAGGCCTCTCCCTCGGCAAGAATGAGAAGAAGATGGGCCAGTGGGGAGGACATGTCTGTGACGTGATCTTCGAAAACTGCCGGGTTCCCGCAGACGCCATCATCGGCGCCAGGGAGGGCCAGGGTTTCAAGACCGCCATGAAGGTTCTCGACAAGTCCCGAACCCACATTGCGGCGGTCTGTGTCGGCGCCGCCGAGCGGGTCATCCAGGAATCCCTCAACTACGCCCTTGACCGCAAACAGTTCGGCAAACTGATCGGCGAATTCCAGATGATCCAGGCGATGCTCGCCGACTGCAAGTCCGAAGCTTATGCCGCCCGCTGCATGGTTCTCGACGCCGCCCGCAAATACGACCTGAAGAAGAACATCAGCCTGGAAGCCTCCTGTGCTAAGCTCTTCGCTTCGGAAATGGTCTGCCGGGTCGCCGACCGGGGAGTGCAAATTCACGGCGGCTACGGTTACACCCGCGAGTACGCGGTGGAGCGCTTCTTCCGCGACATGCGTCTCTTCCGTATTTTCGAAGGGACGAGTCAGATCCAGCAGACGATCATCGCCAAGAACATGATGAGGAATGCCCGCTGATCACCAGCAAAAGGACAGGTTTGAACCTCCCATCCCCCCCGACCGAGGACAGGCACATGCAACGTGGCACCATAATCGCCGTTTGTCGCAGCAACAGCAAGGGTGAAAAGAAGCAGGATATCGGGTGCGGCGAACTCATCGCCAATCTGGGGCTGAAGGGCGACGCCCATGCCGTTAGCGGTCACCGCCAGCTCAGCCTCCTGGCTCAGGAGAGCATCGACAAAATGGTGGCCATGGGACTCAAGGTCGGCCCGGGCGACTTCGCCGAGAATCTCACCACCACCGGCATCGACCTGATGACCCTGCCGATCGGCAGCCGCCTGCGAATCGGCCAGACGATCCTCCTCGAGATCACCCAGATCGGCAAGGAATGTCACACCCGGTGCAACATCTATCACCAGGCCGGCGACTGCGTCATGCCCAAAGAGGGAGTCTTTGCCGTCATCAAATCCGGCGGCCAGGTCAGCACCGGAGACTCAATCAGCGTCGTCAATCCGTAGAGAAGGGTCCACGACCATGCGTCCAGCGGCCTTCGGGCGGGGCGAACTGATCTCCCTCCTCTTTCTCACGGCGATCTTCTTTCTGAACTTCACCGCGCGGGTCCTCCCCTCCCCGCTCAGTCCGGTCCTGGAAGAGGCCTTCGGCATCTCCCATGCCGGCTCGGGGCTCCTCTTCCTGCTGATTTCCGTCGGCTTTCTGACCGGCATGCTCGGCGCCCTGTTCCTGGCCGGCCGCGCCACCCACCGGCAGATCATCCTCGGCTCGGTCCTTGGTCTCGGTTTGGCATTGATCGCCACCTCCTGCGCCAACACCTTTTGGCAGCTCCAGCTCGCCATGTTCGGCATCGGCCTGACGACCGGGGTCTACCTCCCCTCGGCGCTGCCGTCCCTGACCGCCCTGATCCCTTCGTCCCACTGGGGCAAGGCCATCGGCATCCATGAGTTGGCACCGAGCCTGGCCTTCATCTCAGCTCCGATCCTGGCTGAACTGGCGTTGACCGGCACCTCCTGGCGCAGCCCCTTCCTCGGCACCGGAGTGGCGGTCTTTCTCCTCGCCGGCCTCTACGGCCGCTACGGGGAGGGCGGACGGTTCCCGGCCCGGCACCTGCGGCGGGAGTCCTTCCGGGGGGTCCTCGGCAACGGGAAATTCTGGCTCTTTTTCCTCCTCTTCTCCCTCGGCATCTGCGGGTCCATCGGCACCTACTCGATGCTGACTCTGTTTCTGGTCAAGGTCCACGGCATCGAACGCCCCGTCGCCAATTCGCTCCTCTCCCTGTCGCGCATCGCCACCCTCGCCACCATCCTCCTCGGCGGGTGGGGGGCCGACCGCCTCGGCAACCGGCGCATGATGGGGGCGGCCCTCTTTGCCACCGGAACGGTCACCGCCCTGCTTGGCCTGAGTTCTGGACCGTGGCTCTACCTGTGCTTTTTTGTCCAGCCGATGTTGGCGGTCTGCTTCTTCCCCGCCGCCTACGCCGCGCTCTCCGCCTCGGTCCCGGTCGAACACCGGCCGATGGCCGTCTCCCTGACCCTCCCCGGCGCCTTCCTGATCGGCGCCGGCGCCATCCCGGCCGCCATCGGCGTCCTCGGGGATGCCGGCCTCTTCCAGCTCGGCTTCATCGGGGCCGGAGTTCTGATGGCCGGCGGCGGTCTGCTTTGCCTGCTGCTCTTCAACCTGACCCCGACTCCGGTCCAGCCCCCCCTTGCCAAGGCCCTCCCCTGACCGGTTCTTCCCGGCCGGAAGCTCGGCACAGAAAGACGTTGACAGCCGGGAATGAAATGTTTTCACTGCCAGGGGGAAGCTTACGGCAACAGGATTTTCGGAGGTGAGGCGGGATGGAGAAGTTTTTCAGACTGGCCGAAGCCAAAACCACCATCGGGCGGGAACTGGTCGGAGGGACCACGACCTTTCTGGCCATGACCTACATCTTCTTCGTCGACCCGGCGATCCTCGGCGACGCCGGCATGGACCGGGCCGCCCTGGTCACCGCCACGGTGGTTCAGCCCCCCTTGCCGGGATCGGCAAAACGGGCCGCAAACCCTGGGGTATCGGCACGATGGCCCGGGTCTTCATCTCCATGACGACACTCGTCACCACCCCATCCACCGCCAGCTCGCCGTCTCCCCGCCGGATCTCCTGCTCGACCTTGAAACTTTTCTTCCCGTAGGAGAGGGTCCGGGTCAAGACCCGCAGCACCTCCCCGAGAAAACATTCCCGCCGGAAATTCACGTTGAGATTCACCACCACCGTGCCGAAACGATCCACCCCCTCGGTGGTTCGCAGCCCCCAGCGGGCATAAAGATCGATACGCGCCCGCTGCAGGAATTCCAGCGCCTGCACGTGATTGAGGTGGCCGATTTCGTCGGTGTGCTCAGGCAGGACTTCGATACGCAGCTCAGACTCCATGACGCGGTATCCTTTCTGATTCAAAG
This sequence comes from Desulfuromonadales bacterium, assembly GCA_038317685.1. GTDB lineage: Bacteria > Desulfobacterota > Desulfuromonadia > Desulfuromonadales > DDH964 > JBBQBQ01. Next base: position 5,104 of record JBBQBQ010000100.1, read on the forward strand.
ATCGTCGACGGAAAAGGATGCCCCGTCAATCGTGACAAGAAACCTCCTGGCCTTGCATGGTCACTCCATTTTTGGCATTAGAGCAGATAGTACAGGGCCAGAAGCACCATGGAGAGGCCGACCAATCGGGCGAAGCCCGCTTCGTCGACCCGCTGCATCAAAAGCGCCCGCCCGACCCGGGTGCCGAGGATGGCCGCCAGGCCTGCCGGCAGGAGCCGGACCACGAGATTCCAGTCCAGGGAACCAACCCTGGCGAAAAAGGCGACCTTGAGAACATTCAGGGAAAAGTGAATCACGGCCATGGTGCCGACGGTCCGCAGCCGACCCAGACCCCGCCGGCTGCAGAGACAATAGTACATCGGCCCGCCGCCATGCAGCAAGGCCGAGAGGAACCCTCCGGCCAGGGGATAGGCTTCTTCCGGCAGGGTCAGAAGCGCCTGCCGGCGAATCCGGATCACTCCGACCGCAGTCGCCAGGAGGACCACCCCGTAGACCTTTTCCAGCCACCCTGATTCGACCCACAACAAAGTCGCGAAGCCAACTCCGAGCCCTGGAAGGGAGAGGAGGAAACCGAAGCGCCAGGTTGGCCAGTCGATATCCCGGAAGTACCACAGGACCTTGGAACTGGACGTGACCAGGAAGATCAGGGCACCGATGGCCAGGGCCTCGGGAAGCGGCAGAAAAATCGCCAAAAGGGGGGTCAGCAGCAGCCCGGCGCCAAAACCGACGACGGCGGTGACCAGAGCGCTGACAAAGGACAGAACGGCGATGGCGGCCGGTGGACCGAACTCCGCGAGGCCTGGGGAAAATGCCGTCATGGGGTGGTCAGGGCGCGACCCCTCGGCCCCGGTGGGCCGCAGCGAAAATCGCGTCGACTTCCTCGATCCGCTCTTCCAGTCGATCCGGAATCGTCACCGCAGGCATCCACTGGTGGCACCAGCGGCAACTGCCGCAACCGGCATAGCCGGTCTTGACGCAAGGGACACTCCCCTTGACGAAGGGCTCGATAAAGCCTTCAAGCTTCTGGTTATCGACTTGAAAGCGACCGTGCTGAATCTTCTTTTTCATGACCTCGTCCCATTCGGGACGGACCGAACCGGGTTTTTCGATCAGTTCCCAGATGTCTCCCTGGTACTCCCCGCAGGCATAAGCCCGGGCAAGTTTGACGATCCATTCGCTGCGCTCGGTCCGTCCGGCGAGCTTCATCAGGCTGGCGCCCGCTTCGAAGAGATAATGGACGTCTTCGGGGCGGACCCAGGGCGCCTTCAGGGTGTAGACCGGCTCCTGCATCTTCTTGCGGGTGCAGAAGATCCGGCACAGGTCGGGGGCCGCGTAATCCTGATTGCTGCGGGAGGCATGGGCGGTGTGCTCCTGATGGTAGGCCTGGAGGACGCAATCGGGGAGACAGGCTTCATTGACGAGAACGATGATCGGATGATCGGGGAAGGCTTCGTGAACCTGGGTCACGAAGCCGAAGTTGCGGGCCAGTCGGTTGTCGAGCATCAGGCGGTCGATTTTGAAGTAATCGATGGCCTGACTGATCCGCTCCAGCGAATCGAGATGGTTGTTGACGCTGGAGGAAACCTTGATTTCAGGAAACCAGGTCTTGATTTTCAGACAAAGGAGGGGGTTGGTGACGGTCAGACCATCGACCCCGGCCTCGACGAGGGTCCTCGCCTCTTCAAAAAGTTTGTCTTGAAAGTCCGTGTCCCATTCCTTGCCGGCGATGGTAATGGCATTCCACAGATACTCGAAGCCGATCCCGTGTCGATGGGCTTCGTCGACGTATTCCTTGAGGGGCCGGGTCATATCGTAGGTGGTGCTGGCCGTCCGTCCCGAGCCGAGAATGGAAAATTTCTTGGCGGCATAGACTTCCCGGACCGGATACTTAGTGCGGGGATCCCGATTGATCTTCCCGAGTTGGGCAAGGAGGTCATAATCCCAGTTGTAGGGTACCTTTAATCCGCACCCCTGGGAGACGGTATAGATGGACCCGGTGGTTAGGCCGTAGATTGTTTCGATCTCTTTGACCATGGCGGAACTCCTTTTTAGGATTCCCGGCCGTCGCACCATTGGAGGGTTGGTGCTGACGGGGGAATGGGAGCAAGTGAGGGGAGATTTTTTTACATGCAATTTTATATGCACAGATTGTATGTAATTCTCGCCCCCCTGTCAACCCCCCAGAGCAAGCCGATGAGCGCGGTGAAAAATCGGGACATTGATCGAAACAGATTGGCTTGGTGAAGGCCGGCGCCCCGGTCGAGCAATCGGGGTGCGCCGCGAGGGGAGAGGGCTCAGCCGCGAGGGGAGAGGGCTCAGCCGCGGTCGGTCAAAAAGGTAGTTTGGAGGAAATCGACGATGGCTCCCGGTTGGTTGATATCGAAGACCGGCACATCGAGATTCCACGAGCAGTCGCTGGCGACGGCGATCAGGGCGGGGTCATGCTCCTCCCCGCGGCAGAGCAGGGCGGGGCTGCGTTCCTGGCGATGAACCTCGATCTTTGGCAACCCTCCCCGCTTGAAGCCCTCGGTCAACACGATATCGACATCGCTGAAATAGGTCTCAACCAGGGCTTCGATAGAGGGGGACTCGGCGTGCTGCTTGATCAGAGCCAGCTTGGCCGGCGAGGAGATGAGCATGGTATCAGCGCCGGCAGCGGTCAGCCGGTAGGTGTCTTTACCGGGGTGGTCGATCTCGAACCGGTGTGAATCGTGCTTGACGACGCCGACCCGAATCCCCCGGCGTTTGAGTTCGACGATCACCTGTTCGAGAAGGGTGGTTTTGCCGCTCCCCGATTTGGCGACAAAAGAAACAGCCGGAATACGCACGCTACGACCCCTTTCAGAATAGCCGCTGCCGTTCGGCTCAAAAGGGCGAACTTGCCGCCCCTTCGAGCCGAACGACGATCTAATTCATCAGATTCGGAATGAACAAGCTAATTGCAGGGAAAGCGATCAGCAGGCCGACATGGACCACATCTGCGAGGAGAAACGGGGTGACCCCCCGGAAGATCGTTTGCAAGGGAACGTCCGTCATCCCTTTCATGACGTAAACATTCAACCCCACCGGCGGGGTGATCAGCCCCATCTCGGTCACGCGAGTCACCAGAATGCCGAACCAGATGGCGTTGAAGCCGAGAGCCTGAATCATCGGGAAGAAGATCGGGACGGTCAGCAGCACAATCGCCATCGAATCCATGATGCAGCCGAGAAGCAGCAACACGACCAGGATGGCAAGCAGGATCAGATAGCGGTTGACGTCAAGGGCTGACACGAAGGCCGAAAGTTCAGCCGGCAGGCGGGTCACCGACAGGAAATACCCGAAGATGATGGCGCCAAGAATGATGATGAAAAGCATCCCGGAGGTCATGCAAGTATTGACCAGGGCCTCCTTGAAGCTCTCCCAGGTCAGCTTGCGCCGGTAGATGGTGATCAGAAAGGCCCCGGCGGCGCCGGCGCCCGCGGCTTCCGTCGGGGTGAAGAGCCCGAGGTAGAGTCCGCCGATGACCATTATAAAGAGAGCTATGACCTCCCAGGTCTTGGCCAGGGCGGTGAGTTTCTCCTTCATGGTAAAGCGCGGCCCGGGAGGCCCGAGAGCGGGATTGCGCCGCGTCAGCAGGTAGATGACAAACAGGTAGAGCAACGCTTCGGTAATCCCCGGCAGAAAACCCGCCAGGAAGAGTTTGCCGATCGACTGCTCGGTGATGATCCCGTAGATAAGGAGGATGACGCTCGGCGGGATGAGAATGCCGATGCATCCACCCGCCGCGATGGAACCGGTCGCCAACCCCTCGTCGTACTTGAAACGTTTCATCTCCGGCAAAGCCACGGCTCCGATCGTCGCCACCGTTGCCAAACTCGACCCGCTGATTGCGGCGAAGGCGGCACAGGCCCCGATGGTCGCCATTGCCAATCCCCCGCGAAAATGGCCGACCCAGGCGTAGACGGCGTTGTAGAGATCGCGACTGAGGCCGGCGGCAAAACAGAACGCCCCCATCAGCATGAACATCGGGATGACGCTGAGTTCCTGAGAAGAGTAGGTCGAATAAGGGACGGTCTTCAGGATGCCGAGAGCCGGCGTCCAGCCGACCACCCAGGCAAAACCGGCGAAACCCACCAGTCCCATGCAGACGCCGATATGGACCCGCGAAAACAACAAAACAATGAGGATGACAATGCCCAGCAGGCCGATCGCAAGTGTGCTCATTTTTCAAGAATCCCCTTGATATTGACAAAGATGAGCTGATGCAGCATGACCACCACAACCACGGCTCCCATGATGACCAACGGGAGGATAAAGGGGTAGGTCGGAATCAACAGGACGGCCGTGGTGGTCTTTGACTGGGACTCTTCCAGGAAGTAGGAAGCACTCTCCCAGGCGATCAGCCCGTAAAAGACCATGATCAGCAAGGTCGCGACGATGCTGAAGACCGCCTGGACCTTCTTCGGCAGCCTCTCCACGAAGAGTTCGACGGCAATATGCTGGTGCTTCGCGGCGCAGATGGCGACGCTCAAGGGGATGAAGATCGCCATCATGAATTCGATAAGTTCCGTATCGCCGGGAATCGGCTTTTTCAGGAAGTAGCGGCTGAAGACCGCGAGGGCGGTCAGCGCCATCATGCTGAAGAGGTTGAGCGCGGCGACGAAGGTGGTCGCCTTGAGAAAGTAGCCGCCAACCTTCTTGAAAACACCTGGAGTTGCTTCGGTCATAAAGATATCCGATGCCTTAAGTTGAAAAGCCTTGCAAAAATGGGGGCCCGGGGGTGGAGCCGAACAAGGGGGAAACGACTCCCGGGCTGGCTGCGGGAACCGGCCGAACCCTGCCCCCGGGCACCCTAAGTTGCACAATGTTCCTTATTCAGCTGAAAGCTTAAGGGTGGTGTCCAGGATCTCCTGGGCCTCGGGATGCCCTTTGGCTTCCATGTCCTTCACCCAAGCTGCCCAAACCGGCTTGCCGCCAATATCGAGCCAGCGTTTATTCTCTTCTTTCGACAGGGTGATCAGCTTGATCTCTTTGCCGTTTTCCTTAGCTTTGGCAATGGTGGCGTCGCGGGCGATATCCCAGAAATTCTTGCCCCAGAATTTGGAGCCTTCAAGACCACTGACACTCATGATGGCGTCCTGGACATCCTTGGACAGGCTATTCCACTTGGCCTTGTTCATGGTGAGGGAGAAATAGACGGCCGGGAACGGAGTCTGGGTATAGTAGTTGGCGACTTCATAGAGCCGGTAGCCGTAGATCGGCTCCCAGGAAGCGCCCATGCCGTCGATGACGCCTTTTTGCATGGCCAGATAAACGTCAGGCATCGGGATCAGAACCGGCACCCCGCCGAGGAGCTTCATCTCTTCGGTCGGCGGTCCGCCGGTCATGCGGATCTTCATCCCCGCTAGGTCTTCAAGCTTATTGACGGGCTTGTCGCGGGTGATCAGCCAGTAGGGTTCGCTGGTGTAAAGGAGGAGGACCTGGTTATCGGCGAATTCCTTCTGGATCTGCGGATACTTCTCGTAGAGATTCCAGAAGACGGCACTCCCATGCTCGGCAGTGGTAAAGGGCAGCGCCGGCATACTGACGACGTCGGCCAGGGGGGTCATGCCCGGCCAAAAACCATGGAAGTTCCAGGTAATGTCTGCGATGCCCAATTTGTTGGCGTTCCAGGCATCCTTGCCCTTGGCGAGGGTCTGGCTGTAATAGGTCTGGATCTTGACCTTGCCGTTGGTGGCCTTTTCGATCGCCTTGACCCACGGCTCGACGCAGTGGATAGAGCTGTAGGCGGTCTCCGGGTTCATATGGCTGAAGGTGAGGGTAATCGGCTCGGCAAAGACGCCGGCGGGAATCAGCAGCAACAAAAACAATCCTGTTACCAACGGTCCGTAAAACCTCCTGCTCATACTGCACTCCTTTCGTTTGAACAGTGTGTTGTCACTTGCCAGACTCCAAGCCCAGTGCCCAAGCCTGCTTGCTTCCATGTAATCACATTTCGGAAAAGAATATTAAACTTTTCCATAACATTGTTTTGTTACTTTTTCCAGTGCAGAAAAAGGCACCTCCCGCTGGTGGGCGAAAGGTGCCCTGGGTGTTCAGTTTGGCTGCAGCAGCAGGTCGCCCAGAGCTGTGACGTCCAGGCCGACATCAAGGGTCTGTTGCCACTTGCCATACCCGGCCAGGCTGATGGTGAGCTGATTTTTGCCCGGTTCGGCTCCGTTGAAGCAGAATTCACCGTAGGCATCGGCCGCCGACTGCAGAGTCTTGCCGCTCGGCCCGACCAATTCAACCGCAGCCCCCTCGGCCGCCTCCTGATTATCCCCCCGCACCGCCGTGGCAGAGACGAACGGTTGCGGCAGCCCGGCATAAAGGACCCGGGGTTGGGTCTGATGCTGAGGGTAGAGAACCCCC
>JBBQBQ010000101.1:0-11496 GCA_038317685.1 Desulfuromonadales bacterium
TCTGGCGGCATTCAGAGCGACTCAGCAGGCCGTCACCGTTGACAAGTTTCCGCAACAGCATTTCAGGTAGATCGATAGCCAGGCCGCAGACATCCTCATCGGTAAAAGAGAGATAGGCCTTGGCGATAACGGCCTTGTTCCCGGTCAGGGCACAACTGGCGCAAAAGGGAATTCCTTTTAGGGCCGAGATCCTCTCCAGGCCGGCCTCCAGCACCTCCCCGATCTCTTCTGCCCGACCGATTTCTTCAGCGATGACGCCGAGCAGCAGGGTGTCTTCTCCCCGCTCGGCCAGCTGGTCATTCTCCAGTTGCAGGATTCGGACGTTTTCCCGCAGTTCCCGGATTTTTTGTTCCAGGTCAGCCGGTGGCATGCTCTCTCCCGAAAAAGGCGATCAGTTCCCGTGCTATCCTCTCGGGCTCGTCTTCCTGAATGAAATGGCCCCCCGTGGGAATCCGCACCAGTCGGCTTCCCGGAATTTCTCGATGAAGTTTTTCCGCTATTGTGGCGCCCAGATAGGGGTCGGCGTCGCCCCTGATGATCAGCACCGGGAGCTCCAGATGATGGAGCTTCTCCCCGATTTCCATGAGGTTGTGGTTGTCGAGACATTTGGCGAAATGCATGAAGGCCCTTCGCCCCTCCGCGGTTCGCAGCGGCGCCATGAAGAGCTCCATCAGCTCATCGGTCACCCGCTCCTTATGGAAAATCCCCCGTTTCACCACGAGCTTGAAGGTGCCGAGGTCGAAGGAGGCCATCAAAAACTGCCTAACAATCGGGGTGCGGAGGGCGACGATGGGTTGCACCGGCCAGAAATCATAGGCCACGGTATTGATCAGCGTCAGGTCCTGGAGAAGCTCCGGATGGCGGACGGCGAAGATCTGTCCCATCCCCCCGCCCAGATCGTGGCCCACAAAATGGAATGCCCCGAGCCCCAGCTTGACCACGAATTCATACAGCCTCTCGGCGTGGTCCTTGATCGCATAGGAGACGCCGAGCGGTTTGTCGGAGTCCCCGCAGCCGAGCAGATCGACGGCGATCACGTCATAATCTTTCGCCAGGAGCGGAACGATCTTTCTCCAGATAAAGGCATAGGTCGTAATCCCGTGAACCAGCAGAACCGGTTCACCTTTGCCCTCCCGCCGATAGGCCAGGGAATGCCCGGCGATGGTCAGTTTTTGCGACAAGGTTGTCGTTCCTTTTCGGGAGGGCTTGGTTACGGATTCATGTCCTTTTCCAGTTGCCTGATCCGTTCCTTCAACTCCATCATCCGCAGCTCCCGACCGACGAAGAGCTTGTTCATCCGCTCAAGCTCGGCGGTTTTTGCTTCCAATTCCGCGGTGCGTTCGCGAACCAGTTCTTCCAGGCGGCCGCGATAGGCGGAGAGTTCTTCGTTGGCGGCAGTCAGTTCATGGGTGCGTTCCTCAACCTTGCGCTCCAGTTCGTTCTTGGCCTTTTGCAGCTGGTCCTTCTGCCAACGATTTTCAAGCATGAGCGCAACGTAACTGGACAGGTTGCTCAGGAACGGTTGATACAGGTCAAGCAAGGTGGCCTGATCGATCTTGAAGACAAAGAAGCCGAAATGATGCTGATTGGAATCGATGGCGATGCCGCGCATCCCGGGCTGATCGGCCAGGTCGCACTTGAAACCCGGGGCGGTCGGCAGGGGCGTGCCGTCTTCCCGGGCCAGGTGGTGCCGGGTTTCGCACGCCGCGCACACGCCGCTTGCCATTTCGCCGGCCGGTACGGACTGGCCTCCCAGGCAGACCCGGGAGGCGCTGATGCCGGGGATCGTGGTCAGGAGCTGGGCATAGAATTCCGCAATCCGGCGGCTATCGGGGAGTGCAAATACGACATTCTGGGCTGCCAGGATCTGTCCCAGAATGCGGGCATCCGCCGTTGGTCCAGCCTGCTTCAGGTGGTCGGGCGGGCGTTCCTCTTCAGTCATGACCTTCTCTGCTCATTTCCAACGTTGCCAGAAATTCCTCCGGCTTGATAAATAACGGATTTCGGACGATCTGCCCCCTGGCAATCATGTAAGGATGCACCTGGAGGACCTTGAACAAGGTGGCCCCGTCAAAAAGGCGGGCGTCGTACTGGCACATTCCGATATAGGGGAAGGTTTCGATGATCATATTGATGCGGACTTCATACTCCAGAAAATGGTCGGCGCCGGGAATGTCGCGTAGCACCCAACTCATCTCACCACAGGCGCGCGAACCGCGATAACCCGCTTTTTGGGCCATGGCGTAGCGGGACACCATCGTGGCAATCACGTCCCGGGGTACGAATCGCCCTCTCGGGCAATAAGCGCTCTCGGCCTTGACGATGCCGAAAACACCATCCGCCTCGGCCGCTGAAATTTCCACCCCGGCCTCCCGGAGCCAGGCGCGGAGGTCCTGCGGAGAGGTCGTATCCGCGAAGTAGCGCACCAGCTCTCCCTGGTTCAGTCCGGTGGCCAAATATTCGGAGACGGTTTTGCGGCGCTGGTCCTCGCTGTCATAAATCAGACACACATGATGACAGCCCGGAGGGACCTCAAGCGGGCCTTTGGCCGTATCCCATTCCTGTTGGCTCATGGCGGGACTCCTTTCTTTACCATTCTTGATGGCTTAACCGGAATCCATCCCCCGTGACCAGCGACCTGCCGTTATGCCGTCGCCAACCCCGGTCAGAAACGCGGCAGGCCAGGCGGCTCCCGCAACAACCGCGGCTGAGCGGTTGCGAAGCCCCGCCAGGTCCGCCCGTTTACCGGACTTATTCCAAGGTTTCTTCCAGACTCTTGGGCATGGCAACCTGCTCCAGGTCATTGATCCGTTTCTTCAGCTCGACCATCCTGAGTTCGCGGCCGACAAAGAGTTTGATGGTTCGTTCCAGCTCATGGTTCTTTGCCTCAAGGGCGGCGGTTCGTTCGGTTACCCGCCCTTCCAGCTCTTCATTAAGCGCCTGCAACGCTTCCTCGTCCTGCTTCCTTTGGGTGATATCCCGGCAAATCCCCACCAGCCCCTGAATTTCGCCGTCGGGTCCCCGGAAAGGGACCTTCGAGGTGTCGAGGAGGACCCGGCGACCATCCGGATAGGTGACCCACTCCTCGGTGCGCAGCGACTTCCCGACTTCCAGCACCTGCCGGTCTTCCTCCTGGACCCGGCCCGCCATCTCCCAGCCGAAAAAATCGAAGTCGGTCTTGCCGATCTGCGCCTCTTCGGGAAGGCCGAGGAAGGCCTCGGAGGCCTGGTTACAGCCGAGGTAGACACCGGCCCGATCCTTGATGAAGATCAAGTCGTCGGCCGAGTCGATGATACAGCGCAGCAGGGCCCGTTCCCGGCGCAGCCCTTCTTCCGCCCGCTTGTGTTCGGTAATGTCGCGAAAGGTCGTCACTACGGCGTATGGTTTCTTTTCGCCGGGGGCCGTCAGTGGCTGGCAATTGACGGAAATCCAGACCAGGGTGCGGTCCGGCTGGTAAATCCCCATGACCACGTCGCTCTGCGGTTCGCCGCTGCGCAGGGTGACCATGGCCGGGTGGTGCTTGCCGGGGAAGGGGAGGCCGTCTTCATGGATCGCCTGCCATAGGGGGTCATCGGAGGTTCGGCCGAGCATCTGTGCGGCGGCGCGTCCCTCGATCGCTTCAGCGGCGGGGTTGATCGCGGTGATCGTCCCGTCCGCCCCTTGGAAGACGACCCCTTCGGCCATGGCGGTTACCAGGGAACGGTACATCGCTTCGCTTTGGCGCAGGCGTTCCCGTTCTTCGAGCAATTGCCGTTCGGCGGCGGCCAGCCTCCTTGAAACCGCGTTCAGGGAGGCACCAAGCTCCGTAATTTCGGACGGTTGCCCGGTAATGGCGATCTGTGCCCCTTTGCAAGCATCGAGCTGGGCGGCAAAGGCGGTGAGGCGGCTGATCGATTGTACGGTGGGGCGCAGTACCAGAATAATCAGCCCGGCACTGCCGATCACCCAGGCCAGGGCCAGCAGCAGAGTGTTCTCCCAGGTGCCGGCCTGGGTCTGGTGGATCGTCGCCAGGCTGAAGTCGGCCCTGATCCAGCCGAGGAGACTTCCGGCCGTAATCGGCTGCCAGATGACCAGCCGGTCTTTTTCAACACGGGTCGCTGGAGCCGGAGATGTTGGGGGAGAGAGGCGGGCGAGTCCGGTCTTGGTCTGGGGTTCCCCATTCGGGCCGTCGGCGACTTCGCCAAGGAGGGCGCCGTTCGGCTCGCAGACCTGGAGCCGCAGAATGTCGGGCAAGGCGGCCGATTGGAGGAGGAAGGTCTCCAGCTCGGCATAGTCCCGGACCAGCAGGTAGCGGGCGCAGCTTTCAGCGAGGTTTTGGGTCATGACCCCCGCATTGAGGCGCATAGCGACCAGGAGTTTTTCGGTCTGGTTCCTCGCTGTCACCCAGCCGGAGGTCACGCCGGTGACGAGGAGGATGCAGGAGACGACAAGGACGATCCGGGTATTCAGACTGCGGGGGAGTCGCGGCATGTTAATTTCCCCAGTTGGTGAGGCCTTGGATGTCGATCTCTTCCAATGACTTGTAATCCCTGGCGTAATCGGCCGAAACCGGGTCCCCGAGAGGGAGGGTCTGGAGGAGTTTCGCCCCGTCCGGGGTCGCCGCGAAGGCGAAGATGGCCTTTCGCACCGCCTCCCGGACCGTCTTGGGAACCCGCGGATGACTGCTGAGTGGGTGGGAAGCGATCTCCGGCGTCATGACGAGGGCACGCAGTTGCCGCTGGGTCTCCTCCGGCATCCGTTCCAGCTCCGGGACGTAGACAGCGCCGGCATCGCTCTTCCCCAACAGGACGTTCATGATCACGTTTTTGCTGGAGCCCGCATATTCCCGAGCGAAGGGGAACTGGTGTTTCTGGTCGGCGAGCAGATGGAGGATAAAAACACTGCACAGATTCTTGTTGCCGACAAAGGCGATCGATTTCCCGGTCAGGTCATCGAGGGTCTTGAAGGGGGAATCGTAGCGCACGAAGAGTCCCACGGCAATCGATCGACTGCTGCGCAACAATGGCTGATAGCCGTTCGACTGGTGGGCGACCACCGTTTGGATCGGCGAGGCGAAGATGAAGTCGGGTTTGCCGCTCCAGATATCCCGCTCGAATTCATCCATTTTTTCATAGAGGGTGAGGTGGAAGCTGAGGCCGGTCGTCCGGGACAGAGAGTCCACCAACGGCTTCCATTGGATGTGCAGGGTGACCGGAGGGGCAGAGGGGGCGACGGCCAGGGTATAGGCCTTCCCGCCCGCGGCAGAGGCTGGGGAGGCGGCAGCGAAAACGAATAGGGCCGACCCAACCCAACGAAGGACCATCCGGGGAAAATTCAACATCGGGAACTCCTTTTCCCCCTCGGTTTGGGCGCACCGTGGCCGTCAGGTCTCAGGCGTGTGACGTCAATTGCTCGGAGCTGAAGCGGCCGTCGGGCCGCCGCCCTTGGGTATTATCGAATCTGGCGCTGGGAAGATTTTAAAAGTCTAACCTTTTTTGCGGTGAATGCACGAAGGTGCCTCTGCCTTTACCGGGGGGCTGGGCAAGGGCGGATCAGCGGCGCTCCGGCTCCGGTTGGCGCACAAAGCGGTAGCCTCGGCTGCGGATTGTGAGGAAGTGGCGAGGCTTGGCGGGGTCGGTTTCGAAGTACTTGCGGAGGCGGACAATGAAGTTGTCAAGAGTGCGAGTCTCGGTGTCCGGAGCCATCCCCCAGACGGCTTCGAGGAGATCGGCGCGGGAGAGGATCTCCCCTTCGCGGCGGAAGAAGGTGCGCAGCATGCGGGCTTCCAAATCGGTCAAACGCAACTCCCCTTCGGGGGTCACGGCGCTGCCGGCGCGCAGATTGACCTGGTTGGCGCCGAAGGCATAATGCTCCTCGGGGCTGACCCGGTGATACCATTCGGAGCGGCGCAGCATTCCTTTGACCCGCAGCAGGAATTCGTCAAGGGAGAAGGGCTTGGTCAGGTAGTCGTCGGCGCCGGCTGAGAGTCCCCGCAGCCGGTCCCGCTCTTCCCCCCGAGCCGTCAGCATCAGGACCGGCAGACGTGGGTCGAGGCGCCGCAACCGTTTGCAGACGGCGATGCCGTCCATCCCCGGCAGCGTAAGGTCGAGGACGACCAGGGCAAAATCGCTGCCGGCGAAGTGCTCAAGCGCCTCCTCGCCACTGACTGCGTGGATCACCCGGTAGCCTTCTTCCTCCAGGTTGAAGACCAGGCCGCGGGCGATACTCGGCTCATCTTCCACCAACAGGACCCGAGGCTGATTCATGGCCGGTCTCCCCGGGCGGTCCGCTCGAGCGGCAGCTGAATGTGGAAGTTCGTCCCCGTCCCCGGTCCCCCGCTCTCCAGCCAGACTTTCCCGCCATGCAGCTTCACCATGGCGCGGACGATGAAGAGCCCCAGTCCCGACCCGCGAATCGTTTCTCCACGGGGCCGAATCCGGTAAAAGAGGTTGAAAACCTTCTTGCGGTGACGTTTTTCGATCCCCTTGCCGCTATCCTGGAACTCCAGGTGGGCCCACGTGCCGTCCCGGTAGAGGGCGATACGCAGCCGCGGGGGGCCGTCCGAGTAGAGGATGGCGTTCTCGAGCAGGTTGCGAAAGGCCGTTTCCAACCCTTCCTGGTCGATCGGCGCGTGGATTCCCGGCGCGATCTCCAGCTGCATCGTCCCGGCCCGGGGCAGGGAGAACTGGTGGGGGCGAAAATAGCCGGCCATGAATTCGGAAAGATCAGTCACCTGCAGATTGAGGCGCATGCCGCGCTGTTCAAGCCGGCTGGCGGAGAGGAGATTATCGATCAGGGTGCCGAGGCGGGCGGCGTCTCCGAGCATGGTGTCAACGAAGGTCTGCAGCTTCTGCGGCGGCGGCTGGCGGCGGCGGATCGTCTCCAGATGCAGCTGCAGCGAGGCCAGGGGCGATTTGAGTTCGTGGGTGACCTGGGCGATGAAGTTGCGCTGCGCCCGATAGAGTGCCGCCTGGCGCTGCCAGAAGAGAAAGATAATATAAACTCCGGCCAGGATCGCAGCGAGGAGCAGAATCCCCTCGACGAGGATGAACCAGTCGATTCCTCCCTGGAGCAGTTCCGGGCTGTACTTGGAGGCCAGATCCCGCAGCCGGCGGTGGCTCTTGAGGAACCAGACGATCCAGAAGATCAGCAGGACCACCCAGATAAGCTGGATGGCGATGAACGTGAAAAGGGGGTTGACGAGTCGACCGATGCGCTTCATAGCCTTTTCCTTATCACGGGGTTGCCGGCTGAACAAGAGGAATTTCAGCAACTTTTACAGAACTATTACAATCGGCTCGCTCCGGCCTTGCTACAATGCCCATCAACGGCCGACCGACGCAGACCAGCGCCCGGCCCCGCAGGGAGTGCGACATGGAGTCAACCCTTACCATCGGACGTTATTCACCGCGGTTCCCTCTCATCCAGGGGGGGATGGGGGTGCGCATTTCCGCCGGCAGCCTCGCAGGCAACGTCGCCCGCTGTGGCGGCATCGGCCTGGTCGCCGCCGCCGGTCTCGGTTTGAACACCCCCCGTTTCGACGGCAGCAATTTCTTCACCTCCGATCCGCTGGCCCTCAAGGACGAACTGGCCAAGGCCTATGCCATCGCCCCCGACGGCATCATCGGTACCAACTGCATGGTGGCGGTGACCAACTACGAATCGATGGTGCGGGCCTCCTGCGAAGGGGGCGCCAAGATCATCGTCAGCGGTGCCGGCCTCCCCCTCAATCTCCCCGAACTGACCGCCGACTTTCCTGACGTGGCCCTGGTGCCGATCGCTTCTTCAGTCAAGGCCGCCGAACTGGTCGCCCGCAAATGGCATAAGAGCTACGGGCGCCTTCCCGACGCGGTCGTGGTCGAGGACCCCGATACCGCAGGCGGTCATCTCGGCGAGAAACTGGAGAAGATCGGGACCGGCGAATACGACCAGTATGCCACGGTGCGCGGCGTCAAGTCCTACCTTCGCGAAACCTTCGGTGTCGAGATTCCGGTGATCGCCGCCGGCGGTATCTGGGACCGCGCCGACCTTCTTAACGCCCTGGCCCAGGGGGCCGACGGGGTGCAGATGGCCAGCCGCTTCGTCTGCACCGAGGAGTGCGACGCCTCCGATGCCTTCAAGCAGAGGTATCTCGACTGCCGTCCGCAGGACATTGGTCTGATCATGAGCCCGGCCGGTCTCCCCGGACGCGCCATTATCGGCAACCTCGACCAGGTCCGCCAGCGGGATATCGACAACGATGTCGTCTGTCCCTCCGGTTGCCTCAGGAGGTGCACCTATAAGGCCGCTCAGGAGCGTTTCTGCATCGTCCACGCCCTCGACCGCGCTCAGCGCGGCGATGTCGAGACCGGCCTGGTCTTCTGCGGCAGCAACGCCTGGAAGGCCGACCGCATTACCACCGTGCAGGCGATCTTTGACGAACTCTTCGAACTCGCCAACGGTGTGCCGCTGGCCCAGGCCGCCAACGGCTGATCGACCATATATATTCTTCCGAAATGCCGACCGGCGGGCCATGATGGCCCGTCGGTCGGCGTTTGTGCTTCAGGGGAGCCAAGAGAAGCATTGCATAAGGCAATTAACGCCCGAAGCCGATGTGACCTTGCCCGTAGCCGCCCGCCTGCGGCCGGACCCGCAGTTCCTCCCGGGCGAGCTCCTGCAAATCCTTCTGTCTCAGCAGATTATCCCCCCGGCAGAAGGCGCGTCTCACGGCTTTTTCCACCACCAACCGGATTTCACCCCCGGTCAGGTTCATCTCCGCTAAGGCAGTAAAGTCGAAGTCACTCGCCAGCCTGGATGCCGGCAGATGTCTCTCCCACAGACGCCGTCGCAGGCCCTGGTCGGGGGGCGGCAGCTCCAGCTTGTAGGTGAAGCGCCGGCTGAAGGCGGCTTCGAGGAGTTCTCGACGGTTGGTGGTAGCAACAAGAATACCGGAAAAGCGCTCCAATCCTTCCAGAAAGAGATTCTGCATGTTGTTGTGCATCTTGTCGACGGAATCGGCGCTTGCCATGCGGCTGCCGAGGAGTTGGTCCGCTTCGTTGAGGAGGAGGACCGGCGCCGCCCCCAAGTCCCGTTGCAGGTCGGCGTAGCTGTCGAAGATGCGGCGGACGTGCTTCTCGCTTTCCCCGACCCACATACTTAGTACGGAGGCGGCATCGACCTTGAGGAGCGGGCGGCGCAACTCGCTGGCCAGATATTGGGCGGTCAGGGTTTTGCCGGTCCCCGGCGGCCCGTAGAGGAGGATCGTCGTCCCGGTCGGGGCGCCCCATTCGCTCGGCAGCGACCGGCACCAAGCCCGCCGCTGGCGTAAGCCACGGGGTGATTCGCCGCCCAGGATGGCGGTCATGGCCTCTTGAACCGCCGACGGCAAGACCACGCTATCCTTTTTGAGGCGCGGCAACTCCGCCGCAAAGATTTGGCTGCGTTGGAGGTGCCGCAACAGTGCCGCATTCCCCCGCCCCCTGGGGCGATGGCCGGTCAGGGCGGCGATCCCCGCCGGTGCGACCCGCAGGCTCTGCCCAAATTCCCCGCCATCGGCTTCGATCAGTCGGCGCTTGCGCAGGGGGCTGTTCTCGCCGAAGAGGTGCTCCCGCATCTGCTGGCGTTCCGAGCGTTTGTGGGTGAAGAGCCGGATGGCGTCCTGGGGGTCGTTGAAATCATAATCAACGATATTTTCCTGGACACCGAAGAGCCCCAGCAGGCAGAAATACTGATAGTAGCTGAGCCGGAACTTTTCACGCAGTGTGGCGGCCGGGAGGCTGGTTGGGGTCTGCAACAGCCGCTGTTCGATGTGCTGCCAGCGGCCGTCGTAGAAGGGCCGGCCGTTGGCTTCGTTGTCCCAAAAAAACCCCGAGGTGTCCCGGTCGCCCTTGGTCAGCCTGTCGAGGTAGCCAAGGACCGCGTCAAGGTAATCGTCATTGGAGGCAAAAGCGGTCGTCGACATCCCGCCGTTGATCGCTTCGTGGAAGGTCCGGCCCGGAATGATCTGGGCGCTCAGCCAGCAGAGCGGCGGGTTCTCGAAGAGAACGTCGTTCTCCATCTTGGCCAGATAAAGCCACTGGCGACGTTGCAAGTCGTCGAGCGCCGCCAGGTAGGTGATGCTGTGCTCCGGCTCGATCTGGAGTTTGTAGATCAGCTCCTGGCCGCTGACCAATTCATCGCCGCCCAGCCGCGTCCTGAAATAGTGGGCCAGCAGGAGTACCGCCGCATCGTCCAGCCCCTTGATGCATTTGGGTTTCCCCCGCAGGCGCGCGATCACCCCACGATGCAGGCCGAATTCGTCCTTGATCTCCCCGGCTTTTTCGCCCCCGCGTCGGCGACGGTTCCCGGCATCCTCCAGCCGCTCCTCGTAGCTCTCCTTCGCCTTCTCATGCCGCGCCGACAAGGTTAGCAACCACTGAGTTCCATAAAAAGCCTCCTATTTTCTGCGGTTGTTTGCAGGATACAGGAGGCTTGCGACAGAGGGTGTCGCATGAGGGCAACTGCTTAACGGTACCAATCAGCTACTCAGTTTGAGAGGACACCTATTCTTCCGGTTGCAATTTAAGAAGCCCGATGGCCCATGCATCTGTGTCATCGTTGTCAAGCTTTTTTCCTACAAGCCGACAGCTTAACTGGTCTGCCCACTTGGCAAGCCGGTTTTCTAATGTCGGTACTTTTTTCGCTTCTGTGTAAATAAGGAGATAGCTATTTTTAACAATGGCATTATTTTTCATATATACATTGATTTTTTTCTATCCTTCCGCAGAGGAGAGAGGTCATATGTTCTTTTAATTTCAATGATAGCTCTCACATCGGCAGAAGATTTCTGTCAAACAACAAGATCAAAACGTTGCTTATCGCTTTTTGGCTGAGGGCCTATTTTTGGTTTATCCTCTTGTTCTGCTTTTATTTTTTTTGATGATGATTCAGGAAGAACATTAAAATTATTTTGTTTAACAAGTTCAGGTGCAACAGCGCAAGTGAAAAAATATTCAGGGCCATGAAAAAGCTACCAATTAGTCATCTTCCCGTAACTGTTTTGAGCGTTAGTGGCACCTTTGATGATCGCTTCCTCACGCCGATTCATGTTCCCTCGTTTGAATAATAGGCAATATCATGCCATGGTCATTAGCCATTCATAAATCCTCACCATCGCCAGTGTATCCATCTCGCAATACTCCCGCAACGCCCTTCTGATCCTCTCCAACTCCTCCCGACTCCCCGCCGCGGGCATAGCTGTTGTCAACCAGCACGACGAAGACCTTGGTAACGACAAGCCCGGCGCCGGTCAGGACGTGAAACTGGAGCGCCACGTCGTCAAGGTGGACCTCCTTGACCTTCGTCGATGCCTTGACCTCACGGATTTCCCAACCGCCGCGCCCCTTGCTCAGGATGTCGACCTTGACGAAAACCCCGTCGTGGTCGAAGCAGGCTTCGTAGATCACTTTCTTGCCCTGGAGCAGTTCCTGGGTGCGTGCGATCTGCTCGGCGATCGTCAGCCCCTCGTAAGGGACCTCGACGCCGCCGGGGAAGAGTTGC
>JBBQBQ010000102.1:0-11461 GCA_038317685.1 Desulfuromonadales bacterium
TTCGTCCCTGGCCGATCTCTCCGCCCTGCGCCTGCAGAGCGCCAGCGGTACCATGGTTTCCCTCTCGGAACTCGGGAGCTTCGTTGCCGACCCTCTGACCCCGAGCATCTACCACAAGAACCTGCAGCGGGTCGTTTATATCTTCGGCGATATCGCCGGCAAGAGCCCCGCCAACGCCATACTCAACATAAACTACTGGTTCAAGGAGCAACCTCTGCCGAGCGGGACGCGGGCGGTCTGGAACGGGGAAGGGGAATGGCAGATCACCCTCGATGTCTTTCGGGACCTGGGGATCGCTTTCGGCGCGGCGCTGGTCTTCATCTTTATTCTGTTGCTGATCGAAACCGGCTCCTACGGAATGCCGCTGATCATCATGGGGGCCATTCCGCTGACCATGATCGGCATCATGCCGGGCTTCTGGTTCCTCAACCTGGTCATGAACCATCAGGTGGGAGGCTATAACACGCCAGTCTTCTTCACCGCCACGGCGATGATCGGCATGATCGCCCTGGCCGGGATCGTGGTTCGCAACTCGATCATTCTCATCGATTTTATCCACCACGCACTGCGCCGCGGGGTGCCGCTGCGGGACGCCATTGTCGAAAGCGGCGCGGTGCGGCTGCGCCCGATCCTGCTGACGGCCGGGGCCGCCCTGCTCGGCAACTGGGTCATTACCCTCGATCCGATTTTTTCCGGCCTGGCCTGGTCGATCATCTTCGGCGTCTTCGCCTCCACCGCCTTTACCCTGGTGGTGATCCCCGTGGTATATTGGCTCATATACGGCAAAAAAGCTGAACAACATGCAAGGAGATTCAACCCATGACCGTCAACCGTCTGCTGCGCATGATCGCCGGATTCTTCGTGATGCTGAGCGTCCTTTTGGCCCATTATCACTCCCCCTATTGGCTCTTCTTTACTGGTTTCGTCGGCCTCAACCTCTTCCAGAGCGCCTTCACCGACTGGTGCCCGATGATGACGATCCTGCGCAAGCTCGGCGTCAAGGATGCGTGAGCAGTGATGTCAGGCCAGGTGCTGAAAATGCGGGAGGACGCGGAGGCTGGGGAGGCGCCGGGGGAGGTCGCCGGCCGGCTCTTCGACGTCGGCGGCAACTGCGCTCAGGCTGTCCTGCAGGCGACGACCGGCCTCGATGAGCCGCGCCTGCTGGCGATGGCGGAGCCTTTCGCCGGCGGGATCGGCGGCAGCAGGTGTCTGTGCGGCGCCGTCACCGGCGGGGTGATGGCCCTCGGGCTGGAGGGGCAGGGGGAGAAGTCGGGAGAACTGGTGGCGGCCTTCCAGGAGCGGAACCGGATTACCTGCTGCAAGCTCCTGTCGGCGCCCTACCGCTGGCTGAGCCCCGAACACCAGGACCATTGCCGTCGTCTGACGGTAGAGACCGCGGAGCTTACGGCCGAGCTCTTGAGGCGTGGAAGAGAGAGCGATTCCGAGGAGCCGACCCATGGCTGACCTGACCCGGTTCAAGCATCAACTCCTGGCCCGGTTCATCGCCGCTTTTCCTGCTCTGGGTCGGCGCTGGGCGACCGCCGCCGGGGGGTGGGAAAGTGCCGCCGCGATCCCTTGGACAGCCCTGACCAAACCTTTGCACCAGTGCCGGTTGGCCCTCGTCACCACCGCCGGGGTTCACCTCCGGGACCAGCCCCCCTTTGACATGACCGACCCGGAAGGGGATGCGACCTTTCGAGCCATCGCCACGGACACGGCGCTTGACGACCTGACCATCACCCATGATTACTACGATCATGGCGACGCCGATCGGGACCTCAATATTGTGTTCCCCCTGGAACGACTCCGGGACCTCGTTGCTGAAGGGACGATCGGCTCCCTGGCCGAGTTCCACTACGGCTTCATGGGGCACATCATCGGCACCCAATTGTCGCGCCTGACCGGGGCCAGTGCCCCCGAGGTGGCGCGCCGTCTGCGGGCCGACGCTGTCGACGTGGTCCTGTTGACCCCTGCCTGAGGGATCTGCAACCGGTCCGTGGGACTGGTCCAGAAGGCGATCGAAAGTGTCGGAATCGCCACCATCGGCATCTCCCTGGCCCGGGAGGTGACCGCCCAGGTCAAGCCCCCCCGCACCGTTTTCCTGCGCTGGCCCTTCGGCCATCCCCTCGGCGAAGCGGGAGCGGTCGCGCAGCAGCGGACCGTCCTGTTTGCCGCCTTCGAGGCGCTCTATGCCATCGATACCCCCGGCACCATCGTCGATCTCCCCTTCCGCTGGCGGCGGGAAGTCTATAGCGCCGCTGCCAAACCGCCGGACCTTGTCCCTCGCATCCCGAGCTAGGGCGTGCCGCTGCCCGGCTGCAGCTTGCGGGCTTTGAGCCAGGCGGAAAACTGCCCGGCGATCGGCGGGTCGCGCTGCTGCAATTCACCGAGAATCTTCCGCACCCCTTCCGAATCTCCCAGCTCCGCGGTCACGACCCCAAGCGACAGCCAGGTTTGACCCATATCCGGGCGGCCTCGCAACGACACGTTGAAGAAGTTTTTGGCGGTCGTCAGATCCCCCCGCTCATAGGCGATGGCGCCGAGGGTGTAATTGGCTTCGGCGTTTCCGGGATCCCCCTTCAGGGTTCGCTGGTAATACTCCTCCGACTCTCCGGTCCGTCCCATGATTCGCAACAGGTACCCGAGATGGTTCAGGCTCGTCACGTTGCGGGGCTCAAGGTTGAGGGCCTGCCGATAAACCTCCAGGGCCTTGTCATAGTCCTTTCGCGTCTTGTAGATATAGCCGAGGTTATAAAGCGCCTTCCGATTCGCCACGCCCTGGCGAATCATCCGGATCAGGAGCGCCTCCGCTTCGTCCAGGCGTTTCTCCTGGATGTAGGCGTAGGAAAGGTTGATGTAAGGGTCGACCTGCTCGGGGTGCTGTTCGATGTAGGGGAGAAGGAGCCGTTCGGTTTCCGCGATCTCGCCATGTTCGCCCAGTCGCTTGGAGACCGAGGCAACGATCGACGGGGAGAGACCGGCCCGCGCCAGATTATCGCGGTAGAAGGCGAGATCGTCGTTCCACTGCTGGTTGCGGCGCCAGGTCAGACCGCCGAAGATCAGCGTCACCGTCACCAGCAGTGCCGTTGCCCGGGACGGTCTGAGAGGTTGCAGAAGTCCGATAAGGAAGATGGCAAACCCGAACATCGGCAGGTAGAGGCGGTGTTCAAAGACCGGATCGAGAGGGATGAAAGTCGATTCGACCGCGAGCCCGAGAAAGAACCAGAGGATGCCAAAGGAGAGGAGCGGCCGTCTCTTCCGCACCCAGAAAGCGAATCCCAGCACGGCTGCCAAGCCGCTGCCGGCCGCCAGATTCTTCAGGGTCAGCAAGGTTTTGACCGTCGGGTAGTTGTATTCCAGGAGCTGGGGATAGGGGACGAAAAGGAGCTTGATGTAAAGCCAGATCACGGAAAATTCCGTGACCAGATACTCCAGGGGGGTCGCGCTCACATTCGGCGCCCCGGCAATTCTTTGCAGGCTCTTTCCGGCGGATAAGGGCTGCACGATTCGGGCGAGGAAAGCCCAGAGGGGAAAGACCGCGAAGGGAAGGACCACCAACAGCCGCTGTTGCCAGCCCCACTTCCCCTTCGCTGGGGGTGGGAGAAAGAAGGAGTCGAAGAGGAGAAGGGCCGCAGGGAGGACGGCGGTGTTCTCTTTGGAGATGATCGCCAGCCCGCCGGCCGCAAGGGCGGACAGATACCATCCCAAGACCGGCAACGATCGCCAGTCCCGCCCCGCGGTCAGTGCTTCCCTGGACTTCAGGTATGCGTAAAGGGCTAAAAAGAAGAAGAGGACGGCAAGGCTGGTCATGCGCTGCACCAGGTAGGTGACAGCCTGGGTCTGCAGGGGATGGGCTAGAAAAATCAGGGCGGCGAACAGCGGCATGAAGACGGAGTTGCGAAAGATCCGCTTGGCCACGAGAAAGACCAGCCAGCCGTTGAGAAGGTGGATAACGATGTTGACTATATGGTAACCAGGGAGGGCAAGACCGCCAAGGGCGTAGTTGATGGCAAAGGTGAATTCTGCTGGACCCCGCTTGGAGAAGAACAGGGAAAAAGGGCGGTCGAAGGAACGAATCCACTGATTCTCGAGGATGCTTCGGTTGTCGTCCAGGTACCAGGGGGCATGCAGGGTATGGCCATAGAGGAGGACCACGACGCCCACCAGGGCGAGCAGGCAGAGGCCGTCCCGCTGCCAGGGGAGGAGGGCTTGGCGGGGAGGAGCTGTCTTTTCCGGGGGAGTGGCGGGACTGCTCTTTCCCGGCCGACTAGGTGTTGGGCGTCCCATCGTATTTAAGCCTTTCGACTTCAGTTTTGAGGAGGGCGTTTTCCTGGGCCAGGTTCTTCACCTGGTCTGTCAGCCGGGAGAGTTTGATGGAGAATTGCACGGCGATCAGCAGCAGGAAGAGGACGGCGCCAAGGAAGACCGTGGTCGTCGGCAGCACCGCTCCGATCAAGCGGGTCAGAGCCATCAGCCATTCGTAACGCAGCACCAGGATGAACATCAGGACGCTGGTCGTCAGCCACAGCACCGAATACTCTTCGCGCAGTCGCCGACTGCGCACCATCTCAACGGTCAGCAGAAAGACCGCAAGGCAGACCAGCAGAGCGAAAATCTTCTGGTTATGAGTCACGAGGGTCCTCCCTGGATATGGCGCTTTGAGCGCAGCAGGGTTACGCCGATGGAGAGGGACATTTTAAAGAAGTAGTAGAGGGGTTTGAGGCCGTTGTGCATCGACTGCCCGGTGTGACTTGCATACATGCGGACCGGGCGTTCAACAATGCGGAAGCGGGCGCGATGGAGAAGGATGATGAGGTCGGCGTCGGGATAGTCGCAGGGGAACAGGTCGCCGGTCAGAAAGGCGACGACCCGGGAGTTGAAGGCTTGAAATCCGGAAGTCGAATCGCTGATCGGTTGGCGGATTATGACACTGACCAGTTTTCGAAAAAGGCCCATGCCGAGCCGGCGCGGCCAGGAGGGCCGGTAATCCCCTTTCCCCAGGAATCGGGAGCCGAGGGCAAAGTCGGCCTCCCCGGTTCGGACCGGTTTCAGCAGATCGACAATGGAGGCAGGGTCATGCTGGCCGTCGGCATCGATCTGCACCAGGAAATCGTAGCCCTTGTCGCGGGCATATTTGTACCCCGTCTGCACCGCCGTACCATATCCCATGTTCCAGGGATGGGAGACGACCGTCACCCCGAGTTGCCTTGCCACGCCGGCGGTTTTGTCGCGTGAGCCGTCATTGACCACCAATAGATCGGCGTCAGGAAGGTTCTCCCGGACCCCTTGCACCACCTTGGTGAGGGACTTCTCCTCGTTGAATGCCGGAATCAGGACCAAAATCTGTTTCATGGTCGTCCTGTGCCTTAAGGTCGCCCGGCGGGAGGCCGGGCCGAGTTGAGATCGACAAGCTGCGGACGGGACCAGGCGCTTTGAACGGCGATGATCCCGGCACCCCGTCCCAGGTTATTGGCCGCGGCAGGCCCGCCCAGGCTGACAACGCTGAACTTCAGTGCCCGGTCGAGAGGCTGGGGGGTCTCCCGGGGCCGGCGTTCAAATTGGAGGTTGATCCAGTATTCACCCGGCAACAGGGGGATGCGGGGAATGCGGGCGACCACCTGCACCGGCCGGTCGCCGGCCGCCAGTGCGCAGGCTTCCGTGAGATCGGCGACGATCGCGAAGATGCGCAGGCCATCGGCCGTTTCGACACTGATTTCCAGACGGGGATCGACGGCCAGGGCCAGGTGATCCAGCACGATCTCCAGATCGAGGTCCTCCCCCTGAACGACGATCGCCGCGGTCGAGCCTTCGGTATTCAACAGCCGCAGCTGCCGAAGGTGGGCCGAAGCAGTGGTCGGGAACGACCGCTCTGCTCCGCCTCCGCTCTCTTCCAGGTGCCCCAGGTATTCTTTGATGACCAGTTCCGGCGGTCCTTCGCCGACGATGCGGCCGCCGGATAAAAGGAGACAGCGGCTGCAGAAACTCTGGATGGTCGCGAGGGTGTGGCTGACGAAGAGGATCGTCCGATCCCCCTGGGATGCGAATTCGCGCATCTTTGCCAGGCACTTCTTCTGGAACTCGGAATCACCGACCGCAAGAACTTCATCGATAATGAGAACTTCCGGTTCCAGATGGGCGGCGATGGCGAAGGCCAGCCGGACCTCCATCCCCGACGAATAACGCTTCATCGGGGTGTCGAGGAACTTTTCGACCCCGGCAAAGGCGACGATCTGGTCGAACTTTCTGCGAATGGCGTCCCGGCTCAGGCCGAGGATGGAGCCGTTCAGGAAGATGTTCTCGCGGCCGGTCAACTCGGCGTGGAAGCCGGTGCCGACTTCCAAAAGGCTGTTGACCCTCCCCTTGAGGCCGACGTAGCCGGTCGTCGGCTCGGTGACCCGGCTGAGGATCTTCAACAAGGTCGATTTACCGGCGCCGTTACCGCCGATGATGCCGACCACCTCCCCCTGCTCGATAGTGAAGTTGATATCCCGAAGCGCCCAGAACTCTTCCGAGGTGGAGAGACCCGACATCGGTTCCCCGGCGGAGGCCCGCAGCGGGTGACGGAGGCGCCGGCCGAGGTCGCCGAGACGCTCCGCCATGGCGTCCCGCAGCATATTGTTCCCCTGCCGGGGACGGTGGGAGATGATGAACTTTTTGGAGACATCTTCGACTTTAAGGACGATGGCCATAGGGTGTCAGATATAGTCGGCAAAAGTGCGTTCGGTTTTGTGGAAATAAGCGATTCCGCTTCGCAACAGCAACAAAGTCAGAACCAGCGACAGGCCGAGCCCCGGCAGATAGAGGGGCGCTTCCCCTCCCAGAAGACACCAGCGGAAGCCGTCGATGACCCCGACCATCGGATTGAGCCCATAAAGGAGGCGCCACTCGGGCGGGATGACGCTGCTGCTGAAGCCGACCGGAGAGACAAAGAGGCCGATCTGCAGGAGAAAAGGGACGATGTACTGGAAGTCCCGGTATTTGACGTTGATGGCGGCCAGCCAGATACCGAGGGAGAGGGCCGTCAACAAGCCCAGCCCCAAAAAGAGGGGGAGGACCAGGAGGCGCCATCCGGGATTCCATTGGTAGTAAATCATCATGGCCAAAAGGAGGCCGAGGGAGATCAGGAAGTCGACCAGGCTGACGACCACCGAACTTAAGGGGATCAGCAGGCGGGGAAAGTAAATTTTCGCAACCATCCGGGCGTTTTCGACCAGGGATTTGCTGCTCTGGGTGAGGCCGGAGGCGAAGAGCTGCCAGGGAAGGAGGGCCGAGAAGACCAGGAGCGGATAGGGGGTCCGGCCATCGGAGGGGAAGTGGCCGATGCGGCTGAAGATGACGGTAAAGACGACCATGAAGAATAAAGGATTGAGGAGGCTCCAGGCGATACCGATGACCGTTTGTTTGTAGCGCACCAGGATGTCGCGCCAGGCCAGAAAATAAAGGAGGCCGCGGAAGTTCCAGAGGTCGCGCAGGTACTGGCGCTTGCCGAAACGGGGGCCGAAATAGATATCGAACTCTTTCACTAGGTCGCCTTGTAAGGAGAAGGGCAAAGTCTTTTTTTAAAAACGGGGGACCCCTGCGCTGATCACGTTTCGGCCGGTTTGGCCTTCCAGCGCTCCCAGCCCCGGTGCAGGGCGTAATGCCAAAGCTCCCGGAGGCTCCGACGCTTGGCGGTATGCTGCAGGACCCGCAGATAGGTGATCGGTCCCCCGGCCACCCCTTCCCGGGCCAGCCAGCGTCGGTACTGCCGGAACGCCAGCCAGAGTTCGAGGAACGGGCTGCGCTGCGACAGGGGGAGTTGCTGGGCCAGGTATTCCTTCTCCAGGGCCGGCGGGACCGGCAGTGCCCGCAATTCATCGAGGACCGCCGCAGGGACCTGGGCATCGAGCCGCTCCCGCAGGTAACCAAGGGTGTCGCGCAGGGCCGGAATCCGCTCCTGGTCCCGGGCCAGCTTCACCAACAACGACCAATCGATGGCCCCGGACGCCCGCTGCAAGATCAACGACGCATCGGCGGCCCAGCGAATGGGGGGGATGTCGTTCCAGGCCGCGCCGTGGGTACAGATGTGGAAGAGCATGTCGGTCGGCCCCAGACTTCGGCACCGAACCCCCCGAAAATCGAGATCGACGGCACGCTCCCAAAGTCCCGCGTCGGCACTCCCGGTGCTACACGTGGAGAGAAGATACCAGTGCAGATCGAGTTCTCCTACTTTCTCGTGGCGAAAACCGTGACCGGTGACGCAGGAGAGGTAGGAAGGGGACAATTCGTCAAAGGCTTGGAAATAAATCGGCGTCCAACCTTTTTCGTGCAAGAACGCCAGTGCCCGGGGGCGGTCCGCGGGCCGGATCAGAAGGTCGAGATCGGCCATCGGCCGCTGGCTTGGATCGGAATAATAGAGGAGGGCCAGTGCCCCGCCTTTCAACAGCAGCACAGGGATATCGGCGCGCTGCAACGCCTCCAGCAGTCCGGCCATCTGATGGAAAAAGAGCTGGTTCCGATACCAGAAGTGGCGGTAGACCCCCTTGATCCGCGGCAGGAGCGGTCCCTCGATCCCCAGCCGCTTCAGGTTGGCGAAGAGCAGGGGCAACAGCCGGAAGGAGCCGGGATCGAGGCGGTCGAGATCCGTCGCCCGCCACCATTCCTCCCACGCCTGGCGCGCCGGCTCCCCGGCCAGCAACGCGGCCCGCAGCAGGAGTTCCTGCTCCCGCCCCGGGAAGAAGCCGAGGAGACCGGCTCCGCCGGTGCCTGTCCCCGTCCCGTCGATAGGTGGATTGCGGCCATCCAGCGCCATCCTCTACCCCTTCGCCTGCTGCCGGCGCCGGTCGAGGGCCGCCTTCATCGCCCGGACGTAACCGCCGCGCTGGTCCCGTTCTCTCCGCCCGAGGTTGTTGTCGTGGATCCTCCGCAGGAAGACCACCTCCGGCGCCATCCGTTCCTTGAGACCGGCCTCCCGGGCCCGGGCATACCAGTCGGGGCAGTCGCCGATCCGCAATTCGGGTGCAAAGAGGCCGACGCGGAAAAAGGCGGTGCGGCGGATCAGGAGCGCCGAGGGGAGCGGCGCCGGCATCGGCAGCAGGTTGATCGCCTCCGGGGAAACGGACCGGCTGGTCATCCTCGGACAGAGGAACTGCCGGGTATGACCGAAGACCACATCGAGGGACGGGTCGGCGGCAAATGCGGCCAGCTGGCGTTCAAGTTTCTCCGGCAGCCAGAGGTCGTCGCTGTCGAGGAAGGACAGGAAGTCCCCGGTGGCGGCGACGACCCCGGTATTGCGGGCCACGGGGGCGCCTCCATTCTCCTGGTGGAGAGTGCGCACCGGGGGACCGAAGCCCTGGGCAACGGCGCTCGTGCCATCGCTGGAACCGTCATCGACGACGATGATTTCCTGCGGAGGACGGGTCTGCCCCAGGATGCTGTCGAGCGCCTCGGCCAGGTAGGCTTCACCGTTATAGACCGGGATAATGACGCTGACCCTGGGCTCGTCCTTCATTGCGCCCTCTTGCGACGGATGGAGTCACGTAGCAGTTGCACCATCTCCTGATGGCAGATCTGGACCTGTTGGGATTCGTTGTCGGCGTGGACGCGTCTTTGCAGAAGGACCTCCGGACAGCCGGCGATGACCACCCCGGCATCCCGGGCCCGGCAGAGCCAATCGGTGTCGCTGCCGCAGCGAAAGGATTCGGTGAAGGGGCCGATCGCCGCCAGGATCGCGCGTCGAATCAGCCAGGTGCTCGGTACGAAGGAAGGGTGGGGAGCGGACGCCATCTCCGGGCGCAGCCAGGAGGGGCGATCGGCATCGGGGGCGATGATGAATTCCTCCTGGCAGGCAGCGACGCCGACCTCCGGCCGGGCCGTCAGCAAGGCGAGTTGCAGCCGGAGTTTGGCGGAGGACCAAAGGTCGTCCTGGTCGATAAAGGCGAAGAACGCCCCCCGTCCCAGGGCGACCCCGGCATTACGGGCCGCCGCCACCCCCCGGTTTTCCTGACGAAGGACCGTTATGGCCGGATGACGGGCCAGGAGCTCCGCCGAACCGTCGCGGGAACCATCGTCGACGGCGATGACCTCAAAATCGACGAAGTCCTGGGTGAGGACGCTCTCCACCGCCTCGGTCACGAAGGCCGCGCCGTTATAGATCGGCAGGATTACCGAGACGATCGGTTGCGACATGGCCAGCTCACTTGGTTGGTTTCGGCCCGACATCCCGACGCCGGTCGAGGGAAGCCTTGACCACCCGCAGGATGTTCAGTTCGCCGGGGGTGCGCCCCTCGGTTATGTTGCCGCCATGACGGCGATGGCACTGGGTCACCTGGTCAAGGACCTCGAATCCGACGCCGGCGTCCCGCGCCCGCAGGAACCAGTCGATGTCTTCGGCAAAGCGCAACCCTTCATCGAAGGGGCCGACGCTGCTGAAGACCTCCCGCCGGAACAGGGTTCCGCCGAGGTTCCAGAAAAGGAAGGGGCCGCCCCTCGGGCGAAAACCGCCGCCGGGGACCGATTGCAGAACCTGGGTCAGCCCCTTGACAATCCCCAGCTCCCCATCTTCATGAAGGCGGTTCCAGAGCGCCGCCATGCCGTCCGGCTGCCATAGGTCGTCGACGTCGAGAAAGCCAATGATGCGGCCGCCCGCCAGGCGCAGCCCGTGGTTGCGGGCGGCTGCCGGACCCTGATTCGCTTGGTAGGCATAGCGAATGGTGCTGCCGAGGGTCTCGGCCACCGCGGCGGTGGCGTCGGTCGAGCCGTCATCGACCACCACGATCTCCCCCGGGGGAGGATTCTGCCCGCTCAGGCTGGCGACGGCCTCGGCGAGGAAGCTCGCGCCATTATAGACCGGAATGATGATACTGACAGCACTCTCTGTCGACACCGTCAACCCTCCCGCAACAGTCGCCCGATGACTCTGGGAATCTCCTCCAGATGGGTCCCGAGCTGGAGCTGCCAGCAGGGGAGTCTCCGCACCAGCCGTGCCATGCTGCCGAAGGCCGCAGCGCCGGCGCCCGAGAGTTGAAAGAGGGTGCTCGGCGCCAGGGCCTTCAACGCCGCCGCCGGTGCCACCGGAGTCAGAGAAGTTCGCGGAGTGCCGGTGACCCGGGGCAGGAGGATCGCCCGGAGCGGAAAGCCTGGGATCAACTGCTGCGGACGGTGCGGGTGCAGAAAGGTCAGGGCTTTCTCCTCAGCCCGTCCGGGTTCCGGTGACCATAACCCGGCCAGAAACGGGAGGCGGTCGAGGTGGCTGCGGACCAGTTTGGCCGAGCTGTAAAGACTGAAGACCCGCGGCACCGGTTCGGTCTGCAGCAGACAGTAGTCGTCCCCGGCATAGAGCAGGTCGGAGTCGAGGCAGGCCAGGGCAGTGGTCGATTTTCCCGAGCCTCCCCGGCCGGCGAGCAGGACTCCTCCTTCGGGATAACCGACGGCGGCAGCGTGAACCAGTTGCTGCCCCTGCGCCCCGAACCACCAGTGAAGG
>JBBQBQ010000103.1:0-11317 GCA_038317685.1 Desulfuromonadales bacterium
TGGCCCTGGCCCCGCTATCGTTTGGCCAGGCTGGTCGAGCGGCTGCAGGGCCTGGGGGCGAAGGTCGTGGCCCTTGACTTCCTGATGCCTGAGCCCGATCGCACCTCCCCCGAGGTGATCCTTTCGGAACGGCAGCGGGACCGGCAAGCGACCGCCAACCCTTCGCTTTCTTCAGCCTTCGACCTCAACTCCGGGCAACTGGCCGAAGCGATGGCCCGGGATGCCACCGTCCTCGGTTACTTCCTGGATTTTACCGGCGCCGCCGCCTTAGCTTCCCAGGCCAGGCCAATACTGCCCCCCGGCATGGTGGTGACCAGACCAGCCGGGATCGAGGCCGCCTGGCCGCGACCCGACGGGGTGATCCGGAGCATCCCGGCCCTGACCGGTGCGGCTCGGGCCGAAGGGTTCACCAACGCCCTTCACGACCGCGACGGGGCGCTCCGGCGGGTGCCGCTGCTGCTGCCCTATCAGGGTGACCTTTATCCTTCCTTCGCCCTGGCCGCCCTGCTCCTCGCCTCTCCGGACCGCACCCTGCGTCTCAGCCGGGAGGGGGAGGAGACCACGCTGCTGTGGGACCACCGTCGCATCCCCCTGGACCGGGAAGGCAACCTGGCCCTCGATTTCCGCGATGAGTCCCACTCCTTTCCCTACCTTTCGGCTCGCTCTGTCCTGATCGGGGAGCCTGCTCCGGGAAGCCTGCAGGGGAAGATTGCTCTGGTCGGCTCCTGGGCCAAGGGCCTCGGCGATCTGCACCTGGTCCCTTCCGGCAATTATCTGAACGGGCTGGTTATCCATGCAACCGTCATCGACAATCTTCTGGCGGGTTCCTTCATTGCCACCCCGGGGTGGGCCCAGGGCGCCGGAGCCTTGGCGATTCTGGGGCTCGGGCTGCTGAGCACCTGGCTTTTGAGCCGGTCGGGGTTTCTGCTTTCCCTGATAACAGTGGCGGGGGGAGTTGCCGGGTGCTATTGGCTGGGGCAGAATTTGCTCGTGAGCCGGGGGGTCTTCCTTTCACCGCTCCTGCCGATGTTGACGCCGGTGGTGATCGTGATGTTTCTGGGTCTGTTGAAGTACGGAATCGAAGCCCGCAAGGTGCGGAAACGCACCCTCGACCTGATCGAGGCCCAGGACATGATCATCAGAAGTCTGTCGACCCTGACCGAAGCGCGCGACCTGGGGACCGGCAGGCACATTTTGAGGACTCAGCGCTATGTGGAGATTCTGGCCCGGCAGCTTGCCACCACCCCGGAATACCGGGACCTGGACGAAAGCACCATAGAACTTCTTGCCAAATCGGCTCCGCTGCATGACATCGGCAAGGTCGGGGTCGCCGACAGCATCCTCAATAAACCTGGGAAACTGACGGATCAGGAATATGCCGTCATGAAGAATCACCCCCTGATCGGGGCCGAGGCCCTCTCCAGATCGGTCGACGGCTCCGGACATCCGGAACAGCTCGACTTCCTGCAATGTGCCCGCCAGATGATCGAATCACACCACGAGCGGTGGGACGGCAGCGGCTATCCATACGGCCTGCGCGGCGAGGAAATCCCTTTGGCCGGGCGCCTCATGGCCCTGGCGGACGTCTATGATGCCCTGGTGAGCTGGCGGTCCTATAAACAGGCTTTTCATCACGAGATCGCTTTCGAAATCCTCTGCAAGCATTCCGGAAGCCAGTTCGATCCGGCGGTGGTCGCGGCTTTTGTGGCCCGGGAGACGGATTTTCTCCGCATCGCCCAGGATTTCGCCGATAGCGGGGACAGCACGGCCGCTTCCGCCCTCAAGGGTAGCGAAACACCCTGGTAGGCGCAGAGCCGCGGCGGCAACCGGGCCGGGGTTTGGGGATTGGTTCCCGGGAGGGATGACAGCCCCCGTGCGGAAAGGGTTCCGACCAAAGGTGCCGCCGCCATGGGCGACCACCGGCGAGGGTTCCTTCCCGGCGGAACGTTTTTTTGCTAATATTACCACCAGGTCCGTTCGGTCGGGAGGCTGGGCGGATGGGGTTCCTCCTGCAGCGGTCGTCACCGCCTTCACCCTCCCGGTCAGGTGGCCTTCATGTTCAGCATTCGCCGCATCTACGATACCGTGCTGCCGGTCAACCGGCAGGCCATCGAACAGGTCCAGGCGATCCTCCGCACCCAGTTTCCATCCCTCGACCGGAAGGACATCAAAAAGCTCCCAGAACAGCTGACCAACCCCCTCAAATACCGCTTCCGTTCGATCCTGTCGGTGGCCGAGGACGCCCCGGGGGAGGTCAAGGGCTTCGCCCTGCTGCTGCACGCTGCCGATTTGAACTTCTGTTACCTCGAGTACGTATCGGCGGCGGAGCGGATGACCGGCCGTGGCATCGGCGGCGCCCTTTACGAACGGGTGCGCATCGAAGCGCGGACCCTAGGCGTCATCGGGATCTTCATGGAATGTCTCCCCGACGACCCCGCCCTCTGCCGCGATCCGGCGACCCTGTCCCAGAACCGGGCGCGGCTGAAATTCTACGAACAGTACGGGGCCCGGCCGATCGTCCAGAGCGCCTACGAAACTCCGGTTTCCGAAGGGGGGGACAACCCGCCCTACCTGGTCTTCGACGATCTCGGCGACGGGGTGGAATTGAGTGCGGCCAGGGCTCGCAAGATTGTCCGGGCCATTCTGGAGCGCAAATACGCCCACCTCTGCCCCCAAGCCTATATCGATCTGGTGGTCGATTCCTTCCGTACCGACCCGGTCCCCTTGCGGGCCTTTCGCTACCTCAAACGGGAACCGCTGCCGGCCCCGGCCTTGGTGGTGCCGGCCGATCGCCAGATTGCCCTGATCGTCAACGACATGCACGACATCCACCATATCCGTGAACG
Organism: Desulfuromonadales bacterium; assembly: GCA_038317685.1. Classification (GTDB taxonomy): domain Bacteria; phylum Desulfobacterota; class Desulfuromonadia; order Desulfuromonadales; family DDH964; genus JBBQBQ01. Next base: position 2,847 of record JBBQBQ010000103.1, read on the forward strand.
GGGCTACGTCGAAGCGCCGGTGCGAATCCGCTCGATTCTGCGGGAAATCGAACCGACCGGGCTCTTCCATCGCATCCCGGTGCGCCGTTTCGCCGAGCGCCGCCTGAAACGGATTCATGCCGGCGATTTTGTCGATTACCTGAAGGCGATGTGCCATGGCCTCCCCGTCAACAAGGCGCTCTACCCTTATGTCTTCCCGATCCGCAATGTCGCCCGGCCGCCGAAGGAGATGGCGGTCAAGGCCGGCTACTACTGCATCGACACCTTCACCCCGTTGACCCACAACGTCTTTCTGGCCGCCAAACGCGCCGCCGATTGCGCCCTGAGCGCGGCCCGCCAGGTTCTCGCCGGACAGCACCTGGCCTATGCTCTGGTCCGGCCGCCCGGCCATCATGCAGAACGCCGCTCCTTCGGAGGCTTCTGCTACTTCAATAACGCCGCCCTGGCTGCCGACGAACTGAGCGAATTCGGCCGGGTGGCGGTCCTCGACATCGATTACCATCACGGCAACGGCACCCAGGACATCTTTTACAAGCGCCGTGACGTGCTGACCGTCTCCCTGCACGGCCACCCCCGCTTCGCCTACCCCTACTTCAGCGGTTTCGACGATGAAACCGGCGCCGAACACGGCCTCGGCTTCAACCTCAATTTTCCCCTCCCCGAACACCTTGACGGAGCCGGTTACCGGCTGGCGCTCGGCAAGGCCATCAAACGCATCGAACGCTTCAAGCCGACTTTTCTGGTCATCGCCCTCGGCCTCGATACCGCCAACGGCGATCCGACCGGAACCTGGAGCCTGAAGGGTCCCGACTTTCTGGAGAACGGCCGGCTCCTCGGTCGTACCAATTTGCCGACGGTGGTGGTGCAGGAAGGGGGGTATGACAGCCGGGTCCTGGGGAGCAATGCCCGCCACTTCTTCCGCGGACTCTGGGAGGGAGCCTTCAATGGCTGATCCCGCCAGTTGGTTCTCGCGGATCGACCGGCTGTTGAGCCGGCTGCCGCGGGGTCTCCAGGTGGCCCTGGTCCTGCTGCTGCTGGCGGTCTGCGCCGGCGCCGACTACCTGACCGGCGCCGAGGTTTCCTTCTCCATTACCTACCTGGGGCCGATTGCCCTGGCGACCTGGTACCTCGGGGCCTCAGCCGGTTTCGGTCTGGCGGTCTTGGCGGCTCTGGGCTGGCACTGGGTCGGCGCCCTTTCGGGACTCACCTTCAGCCATCCGCTGATCCCGCTCTGGAATGCCCTGGTGCGCCTCGGTTTCTTCCTGATCGTCACCACCCTGTTGCTGCAGGTCCGCCGCCTGATCGATCAGTTGCGCGGCCTTTCCGAAACCGATGCCCTCACCGGGCTGGCCAATACCCGCTTGTTCTTCCGGCAGGTTGAACAGGAGCGGCAACGGGCCCTGCGCTACGGGCATCCCTTTGCCGTAGCCTACCTCGATCTGGACAACTTCAAGGAGGTCAACGACCGGTGGGGGCACGAAGTCGGGGACCGGGTGCTGAGGGCCATCGCCGAGGTCCTGACCTCCAACCTGCGTTCCACCGATCTGCCGGCCCGCCTCGGCGGCGATGAATTCGCCCTGCTGCTGGTGGAAACGGGAGAAACCGAGGCGACCGAGGCTTTGGGGAAACTCCATGCCCGGCTTCTGGAAGCCATGGCCCGGGGCGGCTGGCCGGTCGGCTGCAGCCTCGGCGCCGTAGTCTGTCGGTCGCCGGGATCGGCCGGCGTCGATGAGCTGATCCGCCAGGCCGACGCCCTGATGTATCAAGTCAAACAAGCCGGCAAGAACCGGTTTGAACTGCGGGTCCTGGTGCCGGAAGGTTGATTCGGAGGAAGGCCGCGAAACCTGAAGCGGGCGCAGCACGGCAAGAGGAAGAAGCTGTGCGCCGAGGGCCAGGAAAAGGAGCGACCCATGAAGACCTACCGCAGGGAACTCTGGTTCGAGACCCGGCAACGCCGGGAGCTGATCAACATCACCCCGCAGGTGATCGTCTGCCTGCAGGAGAGCGGCATCCGGGAGGGCCTGCTCCTCTGCAACGCCATGCACATCACCGCCAGCGTCTTCGTCAACGACGACGATTCCGGCCTGCACCAGGATTTCGAAACCTGGCTGGAGGGGCTGGCGCCGGAACATCCTTACTCGCGCTATCAGCACAACGGTGCCGAAAACAACGCCGATGCCCACCTGAAACGGACCATCATGGGGCGGGAAGTCGTGATGGCGGTGACGGGGGGGCGCCTCGACCTGGGGCCGTGGGAACAGATCTTCTACGGCGAGTTCGATGGCAAGCGCAAAAAACGGGTTCTGGTCAAGATTATTGGTGAGTAGGCTTCTTCGGGGCTGCCGTTGCCATCGACCGAGGGCGACCAGCGAGAACCGCCACCGGCAGCTTTTTCAGCGCCACCTCTTCGTCCATCTCTCCCCCGGCAAATTCATCGCAAGGGACCGCTCTCCAGCTCCTGGAGAAGTCCCCTGACTTCCCGATCTTCCTTCAAAATCCGCAAAAAAGCCTGGGCGGCCGGGGTGAGGGCCCGATGCTTCTTGGTGATGATCCCCACCTCCCGGGTCATCTCCGGCTCCAGCAAGGGCCGGACGAGAATCCCCGGGATGCGCAGGGAGGTGAGGGCCATCGACGGCAGCACGGTAATCCCCAGGCCGGCTTCGACCATGGCCATCGCCGTCGACATGTAGGAGGCCTCGTAGGCCGGCCGCAAGGTCTTGCCGATCCGGGCAAAGGCCTGTTCGGTCAGATGGCGAACGCTGGTGTCGGGAGTCATGGCGATGAATTCCTCGTCGGCGAGGGCCGCCCAGTCGACCGTCTCCCGGCTCTCCAGTCGATGACCGGCGGGGATCAGGACCATCAGCCGGTCGGTCAGCAGTTCGGTGAAGACCAGATCCTTTTCGAACTGCAGGCGCAGGCCGATGCCGAAGTCGACCTCACCGTTTTCGACCTTCCTGATCAGCGGTGAGGCGATCGCATCGTGGATCACCACCCGGATATCGGGGTAGGTCGAACGGAATTGGGCGATCACCCGGGGGACGAGGGCCGAAGCCAGGGAGGGGAGGGCGGCGATGGAGACCCGGCCCCGCTTGTGGCTGGCGAGGTCACCGATGCCGGCGACCATGGTCTCGACGTCGTCGAGGATGCGGCTTGCCGCCGCCACCAGTTCGTGCCCGGCCTCGGTCAGTTCGACCCGGCGGGTGCTGCGGTCGAAAAGGCGCACCCCCAGCTGTTCTTCGAGCTGGCGGATCAACAGGCTCAGCCCCGGTTGGGTGATGTAAATCTCTTCGGCCGCCCGGGTGAAGGCGCCGTGGCGCGCGACGGCCAGAAAGGCCCGCAGTTGGCGGAGGTCAATATTTATACTTCCCATAAATAAATATATTAGATAAATAAATTTGGAAAATCAATCTCTCTGTGGTTGGATAGGGACAACAGAAGAACAACGTTCTATTCCCTCTCGGAGTGAGTTGATTTATGGCCAACACTACGGTTCATATCGGTTGCGGCGCCGGCTTTGCCCAGGACCGGACCGATGCGGCGGGACCGGTCGTCGATACCTTGATCGCCGCTGCTGCCCCCGCCTTTCTGATCTTCGAAACCCTGGCCGAACGGACCCTGGCCCAGGCCCAGCTGCGTCACCAGCAACCGGGGGGAACCGGCTATCTTCCGGCGATGCTGAACTTCGTCGGCCCGGTTCTCGAAAAATGTTTGAAAAACGGGATCCGCATCATCGGCAACTTCGGCGCGGCCGACCCTCTCGGGGCGGGGCGGGCTCTGCGGGAGGTCATGAATCGGGGCGGCTTCTCCGACCGGCCGATCGGCGTCGTCCTCGGCGACAACCTGCTGGAACGGGTGAGTCCGGAGGAGATTCGCCACTGGCCGCTGGAGGGGGCGGTGCAGGATCCGACCGTCGCCCGCATTGTCGCCGCCAACGCCTACCTGGGCGCAGAGTCGATCGCCGAGGCCCTGGATCGTGGGGCGCAGATCGTCATCACCGGGCGAGTGGCCGATCCGGCCCTGGCTCTCGGCCCCCTGGCCCATCACTTCAACTGGGAGTGGACCGATTGGGACCGGCTGGCAGCCGGGACCCTGGCCGGCCATTTTCTCGAATGCGGGGCGCAGGTGACCGGCGGCTACTTCGCCGATCCGGGGATGAAGGATGTCCCCGGCGTGGCCGATCCCGGGTATCCGATCGCCGAAGTCGCAGCCGACGGTTCGCTGGTCCTCGGCAAAGCCGCGGGGACCGGTGGCCTCGTCTCTTTGGCGACCGTCAAGGAACAGATCCTCTACGAGATTCACGATCCGGCCGCCTATCTGACCCCCGATGTGACCCTCGATATCACCGGGGTGCAGCTCGCCGCGGTGGGGCGCGACCGGGTCGCCGTTCGCGGTGCCCGGGGCCTGGCCCGGCCCCGACAGTTGAAGGCCACGGTCTGCATGGCCGGCGGCTGGATGGGCGAAGGGGAGATCTCCTACGCCGGACCGAACGCCCTGCGGCGGGCCGAACTGGCCATCGAAATCCTGCAGGCGCGGCTCGCCAAACTGCTCCCCTCTCTCCCGGTCCATTTCGACATCATCGGTTACTCCAGCGTCTTCAGCAGTTCCTCCGGTCCGCGCCGCCCCTTCCCGGAGGTGGCGGGCGTCCCCGATGCCCGGGTGCGTCTGGCGACGCGGGGAAGCGACCGGCGGCTGGTCGAACGGGCCGTCGCCGAGGTCGAGGCCCTCTACACCACCGGGCCGGCCGGCGGCGGCGGGGTCCGTCTGCAGGTGACCGAAACCCTCGATACCGCCTCTTGCCTGATCGACCGGGAGCTGGCCGCTTCCCGCGTCGAGCTTCTTTAGGAGACCCCATGGACCCGTCGCTCCTGCTTGTCCCCCTCCATGCCCTCGCCCATGCCCGCGCCGGCGACAAGGGGAACCGTCTGAATGTCAGCCTGATCTGCTACCGGCCCGAATTCTACTCCTACCTCGCCGAGCAGGTGAGTGCGGCGGCGGTGGCGGAGCTCTTCCGGGCCCGACGGCCGACGGCGGTCAAGCGCTACGACCTCCCCGCCCTGGGGGCCTTCAACTTCGTCCTCGACGACGTCCTCGAAGGGGGGGTGAACAATTCCCTCTGCCTCGACAAACACGGTAAAGGCCTTTCGTTCCTGCTCCTTTCGATGCAGGTGAGGATACCGCGGAAACTGGTTTCACCCACTCCGGCCAGCCGGGAGGTGGCGCTCGACGCGACCACCCCGGCCTAGCCCCAGCCCAAGGAGAGCGACCATGAAGGTAGGAAGATCGCCACGGAATATCCTGTTCAGCTGCTTGTCGGTCCTGCTGGCGAGCGGTGTCCTGTTCGGCGGCGGGACCGCCCTGGCGGGGCAGAAGCTCCTCATCGGCACCACCTCGTCCTCCTCCAGCCACTACGGCTACTTCGTCGCCGTCAGCCAGCTCATCAACCAGCAGATCCCCGGTGTCGAGGCGTCGGTCGTCGAGACCGGCGCCACCCTTGACAACCTGCGCCGGATCAAGCGCAATCAGATCGATTTCGGCCTCGTCACCACCAACGTCCTCTACGCCGCCTACCAGGGGAAGGGGGAGTTCGAAGGGGCGCCGGTGAAGGCCAAACTCCTCTGGGTCTACGACATCGCGCCGCAGAACGTGGTGGTGCGGGCCGACTCCGGGATCGCGGCCCTCGCCGATCTGAACGGGAAAAAGTTCAACCCGGGGCTGAAGGGTTCGGCGACGGAGAGCACCACCGAAGCGGTTTTTAAGGTCCTCGGCATCACGCCCGACTACGTGCGCGGCTCGACCGGCGACATCGTTAGCTCGATCAAGGACAACCGGGTCGTCGGCTACGTCAAATCGGGGGCCGGCCTGAAGCTCGACTCATCCTCCCGCGACATCGCCACCATGACCCCGATCCGCCTCCTCGGCATCGACGCCGGACAGCAGCAGAAGCTGGCCGCGGCGATGCCGGAAATCTCCCTGGTCGACGTGCCGAAGGGCGAGCATTACGACGCCTACAGCACCTGGGGCTTCGCCGTGGCGGCGGCCGCCGGGCCGGAGATGGATGAAGAGACCGCCTACCGTATCGTCAAAGCGGTCTGCGAGGACAAGGAAGCCCAGGCCAACGCCTACGGCGGGGTCAAAGGGGCCGACTTCGTGGCCGACACCCTCAAATTCGCCACGGTCCCGCTTCACCCCGGCACCATTCGCTACTTCAAGGAACGGGGCGTGACCATCCCCGACCGTCTGATCGAGAAATAATCGACCGCAGGAGCGTGGCATGACTTTGCGAGGCAAGCTCAGTTCCGGAATGTCCGTTCTCTTAGGACTCTTTGTCTTTTACACCTCGGCGACCGGTCCCTTCGACAGCCTGGTGCAGCGTTCGGTCTTTCTGGGCGTAGTCCTGCTCCTCGGCCTCCTCAATTACCCCCTCGGCGCCGGCCAGTCCTGGCGGCGCCTGGGGGTCGCGGTCGACCTGGCACTGGCGGCCGTCACCGTGGCGGGGTGTGCCTATGTCGTCCTCCACAGCGACATGATTATGACCTCTCTCCCCGAGGCGGGGCTTAAGGAGATTCTGCTCACGGCCGGTCTGGTCCTGGTCATTCTGGAACTCTCTCGCCGCTCCATCGGCTACATCTTCCCGCTCATGGTCATCGTTAGCCTTCTCTATGCCTTCTACGGTGACAAGATCCCCGGCCGTTTCGGCACCCGGGGCTTCGATCTCTACTTCATCACCGAGACCCTCTACCTCGGCGACATCGGTCTGTGGGGGCTCCTCCTCGGGGTGGCGGCGACGGTCATCGCCGCCTTCAGCCTCTTCGGCAGCCTGGTCCTGCAGACCGGCGGCGCCCAGACCTTCATCGACCTGGCTCTGCGCCTCGGCGGCGGACGGATCGGCGGCGGCGCCAAGATCGCCACCATCGCCTCGGGCATCTTCGGCATGGTCAGCGGCAGCTCCGTCGCCAACGTCGCCACCACCGGCACCTTCACCATCCCGCTCATGAAGCGGCTGAAGTACCCGCCGGAGTTCGCCGCGGCGGTCGAGGCGGTCGCCTCCACCGGTAGCCAGCTGGCCCCGCCGATCATGGGGGCCGCCGCCTTCATCATGGCCGAAATCCTCGGTGTCGATTACCTGAAGATCATGATCGCCGGCACCATGCCCGCCCTCTTCTTCTACGGCGGCCTCTTCATGACCGTCCACTTCGTCGCCGGGGAGCGGGGGCTGGGACAGGTCGATGCCAGCGACATCCCGGCCTGGCGGATCATCCTCAACTGGCGGCGCCTCCTGCCCATCGTCGGGGCGGCCGTCGGGCTCACCTTCGGCATTTTCAACGGCAATTCGATCCAGACCGCCTGTTTCTACGGCATGGTCGGCATCATCATCGGCTTCGTCCTCGGCCGTCTCGGCACCGGGACCGGCCCTCTGGGGATACTCAAACAGCTGCTCCAGGCCCTCGGCGAGGCCGGCCAGGGGCTGGTCGTCGTCGGTGTGCTGCTGGCCGGCGCCCAGATCATGGTGGCGATGATCAATCTGACCGGGATCGGCATCACCATCTCCTCCCTGATCGTCGGTCTCGGGGGGAGTTCGATCTTCCTTACCGCCTTCATCGTGGCGGCGGTCTGCATGGTCATGGGGATGGGCATCCCGACCACGGCCGCCTACGTCCTGGTGGCGGCGATCCTCGCCCCGGCCATGATCAAGATCGGCATCGCCCCCCTGGTCGCCCACATGTTCGTCTTCTACTACGCGACCCTTTCGGTCATCACCCCGCCGGTCTGCGTGGCGGTCTTCCTCGCCGCCGGCATCGCCCGGACCGGCTGGCCGGCTGTCGCCCGCCAGGCCCTGGCCCTCGGTGCGGTCACCTACGTGATCCCTTTCCTCTTCATCCTCTATCCCGGCCTCCTCGATCCCGGCACCGACCTCCCCGCTGTCGCCGAAGCCTTCCTCTCCGGGAGCCTCTTCGTCATCGGCTTCGCCGCCCTCTTCGGTGGCCTGCGGGTCATCGGCCACGGCCTCGTCGACCGGGTCGCCTGGCTGGTGGTGGCGATGGTCGCCGTCTACCCCCACTGGTTCGGCCTCGTCCTGTCGGTCGGCCTGACCGCCGCCTTGTGGGGGTTGCGTCGCAAAAACGGCTTCCATTTCGTGCGGCCCGAGAGCCTGCCGGGACCGTTCCCGGACGCCCTCGACAAACCGTGCTGACGGGGCGGGCCCCCTGGGGTAGCGGCAAATAATGCTTGGAGCGGCTCCGGCCCCTTGTTATGGTAGGATTCGCAGCGAAATATCCCCTTGACCCTTGCGGAGTCCTGCCATGTCCCTGGCCCTGATCTATCCCGAGCACGATATGAGCCGCTGGGTCGCCGCGCTGCGACGACTCGCGCCGGCCTTGAGGGTTGAAGTCTGGCCCGAAATCGAAGATTACGGGTCGGTCGATTACGTCGTCTGCTGGAAACAGCCGGCCGGGGTGCTGCAAGGTTTTCCC
>JBBQBQ010000104.1:0-11303 GCA_038317685.1 Desulfuromonadales bacterium
AAGGCGCCGCCGGCGTTGGCGGCGACGACCACATTGATACAGGCGACGATGACAAATTTGCGGTTGTCCCCCCCCACCGCCATGACCACCGCTCCCATCAACAGGGCCGTTGTCAGATTGTCCGCCACCGGCGAGATGAAGAAGGCGAGAAGGCCGGTCAGCCAGAAGACCACCCTCAGGCTGAAACCGCGACTGACCAGCCAGGACCGCAGCGCCAGAAAGACCTGGCGCTCATCGAGAGCATTGATATAGGTCATGGCTGCCAACAGGAAAAGAAAAAGTTCGGCGTACTCAATCAGGTTCTCTTTGATGGCGGCATGCGGGGTCTCCACATCGCCGATGGCGGCGTAGGCCAATGCCACCAAGACCCAGATGACCCCGGCGGCCAACATGACCGGCTTGCTCTTGCGCAGATGCAACTGTTCCTCGAAGATCACCAATCCGTAAGCGGCGACGAAGAGCACCAGGGCAAATATTCCCAACGCCGTGGCGGTCAGATCCTGCACCGCGCCCTGGCCGCTGGCCAGGGCGGGAGTCGTCTGAGCGGCGACCAGAAGGACAGTCAAGGTCAAGAGTCTTGGCAGCATGGAGAGTCCTTTATCTGTGAAGGGTTTGGGAAAACAGGTGCCGCCACAATAGCACAAGATTTTAATCCGGGCACTGTCTTTTCAGGGGGGGGGAAGGGGAAGGTCTAGGCCAGTCCGCAAAGCCACATCAGGGCGATGGATAGGAAAATTCCCGGGAGGAGGTTGCCGACCGGCAGGCGCCGGATTGAGAGGAGATCGAGAGCGATGCCGACGATCAAGAGACCCCCGACGGCATTCATTTCGACAATAATTGGTTCGGTGAGGATAACCGTGGCCTGACCGGCGGCCAAGGTCATGCCGCCCTGGTAGAGGGCCAGCGGCACCACCGACAGGAAGACGCCGAGGCCGAGAGTGGAGGCGAGGGCCACGGAGGCGATTCCGTCCAGAGCGCTCTTGGCGTAGAGGATGGTCGGCTTGCCGCCCAGGCCGTCCTGCAGGGAGCCCATGATCGCCATGGCGCCGACGCAGTAAAGGAGGGTCGCGGTGACAAACCCCTCCGCGATCGTTCCGGAACCGGCAAAGCGCTGCTGCAGCCGCCGGCCGAAGGCCTCCAGCCGCGCTTCGATGCCGAGAATTTCGCCGAGCAGGCCGCCGCCGATGAGGCTGCCGATGACGATCAGCGGCTGCTTGCTCTGCAACGCCAGCTGCAGTCCGAGGAGCAGCACCGCAAGGCCGAGGCCGGCCATCAGGGTGCCTCGCACCTTCTCCGACATCCGGCGGCCGATGGAACAACCCAGGAGGCTCCCGGCTGTAATGGCGAGAACGTTGACCAGGGTTCCGCTGAGCATGAATGCTCCTTTCGGGGCGGCAGGGTTCAGGATCGGGGTGCGGGCCGCAGGATTCTTGCATATCGGACCGCCGAGTTCAAGGGGGTCGAACTTCCCCCGGCCAGACGCCCCCGGCAAAATTCGAAACTCCGGGCACAGCACCGGCATTTCCAGCGCAAGCAAAGAGAACGCTTGTGGAATCGCCCGGCAGTCGCTATAATCGCCACCTTGTAAAAACACCCCAGCCGGGAGAAACGCCATGTTCCGCGAAGCAACTGAAACCCTCAAAGAAATCCAAGTCAAGCTCGCCGAGCTGAGGAGGTATCTTTGACGTAGAGGGAAAGAAGGAACGGGTGGCGGAACTCGAAGCGGAGATCGCCAAGCCGGACTTCTGGAACCAGGGGGACAGAGCCCAGGAACTGCTGCGGGAACGCACCACCCTCCAAAAGGTGGTGGAAGGGCTGGAAGAGGCCGGCAGCGAGGCCGAAGACCTGCTGGTCCTGGCCGAACTCGGCGAAGAGAGCGAAGACGAGGCGACCCTGAAGGAGATCGGCGAACTCCTGCCGCTTCTGGAGGCCAAGGTCAGTCGGATGGAGTTCGCCCGGATGCTCTCCGGGGAGTACGATGCCAACAACGCCATCGTCAGCATCAACGCCGGTGCCGGCGGCACCGAGGCCCAGGATTGGGGCGAGATGGTGCTGCGCATGTACCTGCGCTTCTGCGAGAAGAAGGGGTTTCGCACCGAGGTCACCGACTACCAGCCCGGCGAGGAAGCCGGGATCAAGGGGGTCACCTTCAGCGTCGAGGGAGCCTACGCCTATGGCTATATGCATGCGGAGATGGGGATCCACCGGCTGGTGCGCATCTCCCCTTTCGACAGCAACGCGAGACGCCACACCTCCTTCTGCTCGGTTTTCGTCTTCCCCGAACTCCCCGACGACATCGACGTGGAGATCAACGAGAAGGATCTGAGGATCGACACCTACCGCAGCAGTGGTGCCGGCGGCCAGCACGTCAACAAAACCGAGTCGGCGATCCGCATCACCCACATCCCGTCCGGCATCGTCGTCGCCTGCCAGAACGAGCGCTCCCAGCACAAGAACCGCGCCACCGCCATGAAACAGCTGCGGGCGCGACTCTTCGAGCGGGAGGTGCGGCGCAAGGCGGAGGAGGCGGAGGTGATCGGCGGCGAAAAGAAGGAAATCGGCTGGGGGAGCCAGATCCGTTCCTACGTTCTCCACCCTTACCGGATGGTCAAGGACCACCGCACCGGGTACGAAGTCGGCAACACCGACGCCGTCCTTGACGGCAACATCGAAGATTTCATCGAAGCCTATCTGCTGAGCAAGAAATAGCCGCGCTTCGGAAGCCCGGAAGCCGCTTGGAGTGTCGGATGACGAGCCTGCCAAACTGGAAACACCTGCCGCTGTTGGTCCTGACGATGCTGGTCCTGGGCCTGATGGCCTGCAGCAGCAATGAAGAAGGGGATCTGACTGCGCCGACGGTCTCCTTCAGCGGCACCAATCCGGTGCCGACCAGCCGCAGCCGCTACCTGGCGGGAACGCTGGAAGCGGGGGGGACCCTCAGCATCGAGGCGGAGCCTGCCGTGATCGTCAGCGATCTGGCGGTGGCGGAGGGGCGCTGGAGCTGCCGGCTCGACAAGCTGGCCGCGGGGACGAGCATTGTTTACGTCAAAGCGGTCGACCTGGTCGGCAACCAGCGCAATCTGACTTTCGCCCTGACCTATGATCCCCTCTCCATTGACAGTTACGTTTCGCCCCTGCCGGGGACGAGTCAGACCATAGGCGGCCTGGTCGACCCGGCCGCGGTCGGCACCCTGACGGTGACCGCCATCGGGGCTCAACTGCCCGTCATCGGCGCCGTCACGGTCGTCGGAGACCATTGGAGTGTGCCGATCAGCGATCTCGGCCCCGGCTATACCGTCCTCAAGGTGAGCATCATCCATCCCGACAGCGATCTCGGAACCCTGGAGCGGAGCGTAACCCTGACCGTCAGCGCCGCCGCTCCGGTCCTGTCCATCGACCCGCCGGTGTCACCGACCAACCTCGCCAGCCAGACCATAGCGGGAGCGCGCGGCAGCAATCTGAACGTCGGAGTTTCGGCCCCGAGCAGCTCGGTCGGTGCCGTCGATCTCTCCATCCCCGATCGCTGGAGCAGCGACCTGAGCGTTTTGAATCCGGGACCGAACCTGGTGACGGTGAGTGCCACCTCCGCCGGAACCACGGCCACCGCCCATGCCCTGATCGTTTACGACCGGGAACGGCTGGTGGCGGAACTGTCGCCGGCGGATGCTGCCGCTGAGGTCGACCCTGAGGCCGTCGTGCAGGCGGTCTTCACCGAACCGATGGATGGGACCACTCTCACCGCCGCCAACTTTCTCCTGGCAACCGGCGGCGTCCCGGTGGCCGCGAGCGTCACCTATGATGCCGCTCTGCGCGTCGCCACCCTGACCCCTGTGGCGCCGCTGACGGCCGCCACCAGCTACAGTGCGACCTTGACGACCGCAGTCACCTCCGCCGCCGGAGCGCCCCTCCCCGCGGCGCAGGTCTGGAGCTTCACCACCCGCTGAGATCGGTCCTCAAGTTGACCGTCCGCCGGGCCCATTACCATTCCGAAAGGCCGCACCTGCCATGGAAGAACTGAACGACTTCGTCCTGCAGCGCCGCGCCAAGACCGCCGAGCTGCGGGCCCAGGGGCAAAATCCCTATGCCAACGATTTCCCCGTCAGCCACACCGCCGCCGAGGTTCATGCCGCTCACGCCGAGGACGACCCCGCCGACCTCGAAGGTTGTTCCGCCCGCTACGTCCTCGGAGGCCGGATCATGGCCCGCCGCGACTTCGGCAAGGCTGCCTTTATCCAGATTCAGGACCGCTCCGGCCGCCTGCAGGTCTACGTCGGCCGCGACCACCTCGGCGAGGCGGCCTTCGAGCAATTCAAGAAGCTTGACCTCGGCGACATCGTCGGGGTTGGCGGCACCCCGTTTCGCACCAAGACCGGTGAGCTTTCCCTGCGCGCCGATGCCTTGCGGCTTCTGACCAAGTCCCTGCAGCCCCTCCCCGAGAAGTGGCACGGTTTGACCGACGTCGAAACCCGCTACCGGCAGCGTTATCTCGACCTGATCGTCAATCCCGAGACCCGGGACATCTTCCGTAAGCGCAGCCGGATCATCGGCCTGATCCGCGCCTTCATGGAGGAACGCGACTTCCTCGAAGTCGAGACGCCGATGATGCAGCCGATCGCCGGCGGCGCCACCGCCCGGCCTTTCGTCACCCATCACAACACCTTGAAGATGGACCTGTTCCTGCGGATCGCCCCGGAGCTTTACCTGAAGCGGCTCGTCGTCGGCGGCTTTGAACGGGTCTTCGAGATCAACCGCAACTTCCGCAACGAGGGGATCTCCATCCGTCACAACCCCGAATTCACCATGATGGAGTTCTACCAGGCGTACGCGACCTACGAGGATCTGATGGACCTCACCGAGGAGCTGATCTGTCATGTCGCCCAGGACCTTTGCGGCGGCCTGAAGCTCAGCTACGGCGGCCGGGACCTGGATCTGGCCAGGCCCTGGGAGCGGTTGACGGTGCGGGAGGCGATCGTCAAGTTCGGTCGGGTTGCGCCCGCCGTCCTCGAAGATCGCGACCAGGCGCTGGCTTACGCGCGTTCCCTGGGGCTGCAGATCGAATCCGGGCTCGGCCACGGCAAGCTGCTGATGGAGATTTTCGACGCCGTCGCCGAACCGCAGTTGTGGAATCCGACCTTCATCACCGCCTATCCGACGGAGGTTTCTCCCCTCTCCCGGAAGAACGATGCCGACCCATCGGTGGTTGATCGCTTCGAACTCTTCATCGTCGGCCGCGAGCTCGCCAATGCCTTTTCCGAGCTCAATGACCCCGATGACCAGAAACAACGTTTTTTGAACCAGCTCGCCGAGAAGGAAGCCGGCGACGAGGAGGCCCATGCCATGGATGAGGACTACATCCGTGCTCTCGAACATGGCTTGCCGCCGACCGCCGGGGAGGGAATCGGCATCGACCGGCTGGTGATGCTCCTCACCGACTCCGCCTCGATTCGCGATGTCATCCTCTTCCCCCAACTGCGGGCGGAAAGTAAATAGCCCCGGACTCCCATGACCTACGAATGGTTCGTGAGCCTGCGATACCTGCGGGCCAAGCGCAAACAGACCTTCATCTCGGTCATCTCCTTCATCTCCATTGCCGGGGTGACTCTGGGGGTGGCGGCGCTGATCGTGGTCTTGGCGGTCATGACCGGTTTCCATGACGGCGTCCGCAAACAGATCCTCGGCAATGTTCCTCATGTGCTGGTCCAGAAGAACGGCGAAGACCTGCGGGACTTCCAGGCCCTGGCGGCGCGGATTGCCAAGCTCCCCCATGTGACCGAGGCGACCCCCTTCGTCGCCAAGGAGGCAATGCTGCTCTCGCAACGCAACGTCGCGGCGGCCAACATTAAGGGGATCGAGGCCGGCAACAAGATCTTCCGGCAGGCGTTTTTGACCGCCGGCAAGGAGGATATCCAGAAACTCCTGCTGGACCCCGGCCAAGCGGGACTGCCGGGGGTCATCATCGGCCTCGATACCGCCACCACCCTCGGCGTGGCGGTGGGGGACACCATCAACATCATCCCGCCGTTGTTTACCATCACCCCCTTCGGCATGATCCCCAAGATGAAACCGTTTCGCATCGTCGGCATCTTCCGGCAGCGGGGCGGCTTCATCGACACCTTCTACGCCTACGTGTCCCTTCCTGAAGCCCAGCTCCTTCTCGAAACACCCGGCCAGGCGAGCGGCATCGAGGTCGAGGTCGACTCCTTCGACCAGGCCCAGCCGGTGGCGGCGCAGCTGCGCCGGGAGTTGCCCTACCCTTATGTGGTACGCTCCTGGGAGGACATCTTCGGGTCCTTCCTGTCGGCCCTGAAGCTCGAGAAGCTCGGCCTCTTCATCGTTCTTGCCATCATCGTGCTGGTCGCCGCCTTCAATATCGGCACCACCCTGATCATGGTGGTCATGGAGAAGCACAAGGACATCGCCATCTTTCGCGCCATGGGGGCGAACGCTCGCAGCATCATGAAGATTTTCGTCCTGGAGGGGCTGGTGATCGGCACCCTGGGGACGTTCCTCGGCACCATCCTCGGACTGGTGATCGCCAAGAACGCCGATCCCCTGATCAAGGGGCTGGAAGGACTGCTGCATGTCAAGATCTTCGACCAGTCGGTCTATGGGATGGACACCTTTCCCTCGGTCGTCAACACCAGCGACGTGTTGGTGGTCATGGCGGTCGCCATGGGCATCTCCCTGATCGCCACCATTTATCCGGCCTGGCGGGCGGCGCGCATGGACCCGGCCGAGGCGCTCCGCTATGACTGACCAGGCCTGCAGCCCTCTCATCCAGGCCCGCGGCCTGACCAAAGGGTTCATCACCGCCGGGGGGCGGGTCGAAGTGCTGCGCGGTCTCGATCTTGATGTCGCCCGCGGCGAACGAGTCGCGGTTGTCGGCGCCTCGGGGGCCGGCAAGACCACCCTCATGCACATCCTCGGCGCCCTCGACCATCCGACCGCCGGGACCATCCGCTTCGACGGCGCCGACCTCTTCGCCCTGCAAGGCCCGCCCCTCGATGCCTTTCGGAATCGGACGGTGGGGTTTGTCTTCCAGTTCCATCATCTCCTCCCCGAATTCACCGCCCTGGAGAACGTCAGCATGCCGGCCCTGATTGCCCGCCGGGCGAAGGGCGAGGCTCGCCAGATGGCTGAGACGCTGCTGCGGGAGGTCGGCCTCGGGCACCGCCTCGACCACAAACCCGGCCAGCTCTCGGGGGGAGAGCAACAGCGGGTGGCGATTGCCCGGGCCCTGGTCATGGAGCCGCGACTCCTCCTCGCCGACGAGCCGACCGGCAATCTCGATTCCCACACCAGCGACGAGATTTACCGACTCCTTGACGATCTGCACCGGCGCCACGGGCTGACCATGGTGGTCGTCACCCATAGCGAGACCCTCGCAGGGCGGCTCGACCGCATCATTCGCATGCAGGACGGACTTCTGGTCTAACATGTATTTAATGTTTACACCCCGCCCGGGTTTTCTTATAATATCGCCCTTTAGCAAGGCGTTTTTCGGGAGTTTTTGCGCATGTTGAAGCGTTGTCTGCTGTTGTTGGCCCTGCTGCTGCTCCCCGTGCTTGCCTTCGCCCAGACCTACCGCATCGGCGCGGTGGCCATCGAAGGTCTGCACCGGGTCGAAGAAGGGGCGGTTCGCGCCGTCCTTTCCGTCAAGCCGGGGCAGACCATCGGCCTGGACGATATCGACCGCGACCTGCAGTCGATCTACAAACTCGGACGCTTTGCCGATGCCAGCGCCGACATCGAAGAGAAGAACGGCGCCACCATCCTCACCTACAAGCTCTCCGAACGGCCGTTGGTGCGGGAGGTCCGTTTCGCCGGCAACAAGGAGATCAAGACCGACAAACTGCGGCCGCTGCTGACCCTTAAGACCCCCGATATCCTCGATCAGCAGAAGGTCGAACAGAACCTCGCGGCCCTTCGCAAGCACTACACCGATGAGGGCTATCACGCCGTCGAGATCAAGCCTGAGGTGGTCATCAACGACCGCTTCGAGGCGACGGTGACCTTCAACATCAAGGAAGGGGAGAAGATTCTGGTCGGATCCATCCGCTTCGAAGGGAACACCGTCTTTTCCGATTCCCAGCTGAAAAAGGTCATGGAGACCAAGGAACGCTGGATCTTCTCATGGTTCACCGATCGCGGCGTCTTCAAGGCCGACCTGCTGCAGAACGATCTGGAGATCATCGCCGACCAGTATTTCAACCGCGGCTACGTTCAGGTCAAGGTCAAGCAGCCCCAGGTCACCCTCTCTCCCGACCAGGATGAACTTGATATCTTCATCGAGATCGAGGAAGGGATTCAGTACCGGGTCGGCGAGGTGCAGGTGCAGGGAGATCTGATCAAACCGGCCCCCGAGATTCTGGCGCTGACGGTCCTCAAGACGGGGGATGTCTTCAGCCGCGAGTTGTTGCGTAAAGACGTGACTGCCATCAACGACCTTTATTCTGACCAGGGGTATGCCTACGTCAACGTGGCGCCGCTCACCAACGTCGATCCGGAGCAGAAGACCATCTCCCTCAAGTACGACATCGAGCAAGGGCTCCAGGTCCACATCCGTCGCATCCAGGTTGCCGGCAACACCAAGACCCGCGACAAGGTCATCCGCCGCGAGATGAAACTGAAGGAAGGGGACCTGTTCAACGCCACCGCGCTCAAAGAGAGCCGGCGTCGGGTCAATAA
Organism: Desulfuromonadales bacterium; assembly: GCA_038317685.1. Taxonomy (GTDB): domain Bacteria; phylum Desulfobacterota; class Desulfuromonadia; order Desulfuromonadales; family DDH964; genus JBBQBQ01. Next base: position 8,689 of record JBBQBQ010000104.1, read on the forward strand.
CCTCGGCTTCTTCGAAGAGGTCAACGTCACCACTGCCAAGGGACCCGACGCGGGGCAGATGGATCTGGATGTCAACGTCAAGGAGAAGCCGACCGGGACCTTCAGCCTTGGTTTCGGCTATTCCTCGGTCGACAAGTTCATCGGTCAGGGCTCCATCTCCCAGTCCAACTTCCTCGGCCGGGGTCTCAGACTCGATCTTTCCGGCTCCCTCGGCGGAACCAGCAGCACCTATCAGGTCGGCCTCCTTGATCCCTATTTCCTCGACAAAAACCTTTCTTTCGGCGGCGATCTCTACAAGACCGACCGGGAATGGACCGACTTCAGCAAAAAGACGACCGGCGGCGACATCAAGTTCGGCTTTCCCTTAAGCGAAAATGCCCGGGCCTTCTTCCTCTACCGGTATGAGCGGAAGAACATCTACGACGTCGACGTCAACGCTTCCCAGACCATCAAGGATCAGAAGGGAGAGTCGTCCCTCTCCTCGATCTTGGCTTCCCTCACTCACGACAACACCGATTACCGCCTCGACCCGAGCCGCGGCGGGATCTCGGAACTGTCCCTCGAATACGCCGGCCTCGGCGGCAGCGATCGCTTCGCCCGCTACATCGTCGACCATCGCCACTTCTGGCCGGTCTTTTTCGGAACGGTCTTTTCCCTTCACGGCCAAATCGGCTATGTTCAGCAGGTCGGCGGCCGGGATATTCCTATCGACGAACGCTTCTACCTCGGCGGCATCCACACCGTGCGCGGCTTCAAGAGCCGGGAAGTCGGGCCGCGGATGCGCCGCACCTCCAGTAACGTCGATCCGGCGACCGGGGCGGAATTGGTGACCGGCAGCGACTTCGAATTCACCGGCGGCGACAAGGAAGCCTATTTCAACGCCGAATACGTCTTCCCGCTGGTCAAGGACCTCGGCCTCAAGGGCCTTCTCTTCTTCGATACCGGCAATGCCTGGGCCGAGGATCAGGATTTCTTTTCCTCCATGCGCTACAGCGTCGGCGCCGGCATCCGCTGGTTCAGCCCCCTTGGACCGCTCCGCCTGGAGTGGGGCTACAACCTGCAGCCCAAGGATTTCGAAAGCCGTTCACAGTTTGAGTTTTCCATCGGAAATTTCTTTTAACCCCCTAACCCATCTCACTGCTGCAAGGAGCTCATCATGAGGAAATTTTCGGTTCTGGTTCTGTCGATCCTGCTTTGCGCCGGCCTGGCGACCGTCGCCGCCGCCGCCGATACCAAGATCGCCTTTGTCGATCTGCAGAAGGCCCTGAATCTCTCCGCGGAGGGGAAGGCCGCCAAGGAGAAGATCACCGCCAAGGTCAAGGATTACGAAGGGACCATCGACAAACGCCAGCAGGAGTTGAAGAAGCTCAAGGACGACCTGGAAAAACAGGCCGTCCTCCTCTCCGATGAAGCGCGGGCCGGCAAGGAGCGCGACTACCAGGCCAAACTCAAGGATTTCCAGCGCTTCACCAAGGATATTCAGGACGAACTGCAGCAGCAGGACGCCGAGCACACCAACCGCATCATCGAAAAGCTGGTCGCCCTGATCCAGGAGATCGGCAAACGCGAAGGCTATGACCTGGTCATCGAACGCAACAGCGGCGGCGTCGTCTACGGTGCCGAAAAGATCGACCTGACCGAGTTGGTCCTCAAGGAATTCGACGCCCGCTTCAAAAAAGAGCCGGGGAAATAGGTCGAACCGTGGCGACCCTGAAGGCATTGGCCGCTCTGGTCGGCGGCAGCGTTGTCGGCGACCAGAGCCTTGAAATCAGCGGAGTCGCGCCGATCGACACCGCCGGGGCCGGCGAGATCACCTTCCTCGCCAACCCCAAATACCTGGGGCGGCTGGCGGAGACCGGCGCTGCGGCGGCGATCGTCGCCGCCCGGGTCGAGGTCCCGGGGCTGGCGCTGCTGGTCTGCGCCAACCCCTACCTGGCCTTCGCCAAGATCCTGACCCACCTGCGGGTCCGGCGGCCGGCGCCTCTGGGAGTTTTACCCGGGGCCAGCGTCGATCAAACGGCAGTTCTCGGCGCCGGGGTGACGATCCATCCCGGCTGTGTCGTCGGACCACAGGTGACGATCGGGGCGGGCACGATCCTTCATCCGGGAGTCGTCCTCTACGCCGGGGTCCGGGTGGGGGCGGACTGCATCCTCCACGCCGGCGCCGTCATCCGGGAAGATTGCCGGCTCGGCGACCGGGTGATCCTCCAGCCCCATGCGGTCATCGGTTCCGACGGCTTCGGCTTCGCCCCGGACGGTCCGCGCTACTTCAAGATTCCGCAAGTGGGCATCGTCGAGATCGAAGACGATGTGGAGATCGGAGCGTGCAGTTGCGTCGATCGGGCGGCCCTCGGCGTGACCCGGATCGGCCGCGGTGTCAAGCTCGACAATCTGGTGCAGATCGCCCACAATGTGACGGTCGGCGAAGACACCGTTATGGCAGCCCAGACCGGGATTGCCGGCAGTACCGTCATCGGGCGCCACTGCACCTTCGGTGGCCAGTCGGCGGTTGCCGGTCATGCCAAAATCGGGGACAACCTGATGGTCGGAGGACAGAGCGGCATCGCCGGAGACACGCCGGGGGATCAGGTCGTTTCAGGGTCACCGGCCGTGCC
>JBBQBQ010000105.1:0-11254 GCA_038317685.1 Desulfuromonadales bacterium
AGGGAGCGAAGAGGAGCCCGGCTGGGACTTGTTCGCTGACCCGGATCGGTGATCGAGTCGAGCCGTGGACGGAAGTCAGCAGCACCTTGGTGCCATCCTTGATTCCAAAAGCCTGGGCATCGGCGGGGTTGATCTCGACATAACCGCTCGGCGCCACCGCCTGAGGCCCGGGAGCGAAGGTCGAGGTGGTGCCGAAATGGAAGAGGATCTTGCCACTCACCAGCTGCAGTCCCCCTTCCGGCTCACCGGGCAGTGCCACCGGGGAAAAATGCAAACCCTTTTCCACCGGCACATAGGGGGCTTTGAGACATGGCCGGCAGGACCCGTCGCCGGTAAAGCAAAGATCCGTATAAAGCGGCGCCAGGGCTTTGATTTCATCCCGCAGTGCGCTGCTCTCGCAGGACTGACCCGGGCCAGCCAACCGCAGGTAGAGATCGGCCAGGATGGCCAGATCTTCGCGGGCTTCCCCGGGGGCGGTGACGGCCTTGTTCAGGCAGTTGACCCGTTGGTCGAGGGACGTGACGGTGCCGCTCTTCTCTGCAAACCCGGCTCCGGGCAGAACCACGTCTGCCAGGGTGGTCAACTCGGACGCAAGGATATCCTGAACGACCAGAAAATCGACCTTCTCCAGGGCTTTGCGCCAGCGCCCTGCTTCGGGGAACGAAACCAGGGGATTGGTCGCGACCAGGTAAAGGAACTTGATCTCTCCCTTCTCGATCCCGTCGAGGATACCGCAGGCATCGCGACCTGGACCGGGCAGGTTGATATTCCAGGCCTTCTCGAAGGCCCCCTTGGCGGACGCATAATCCTGCTGGCCGGGGAGAAGTTCGGGACAGGCCCCCATATCGAGAAGCCCCTGCATGTTCCCCTTCTCCTCGACCGGGAAGAGGCCCCCCACATCACCGTGGAGTGCTCCACAGACCAGGGCCAGGTTGGCCAGAGCGGCGATGGCAGACTCCGCGGCCGGACCTTTGCTGATATCGGCACCGAAGACCAAGGCCACGGATTGGGCGGCGCCGAGATGCCCGGCCGCCTCGACCACCAGCGCTTCCGGCAGCCCGGTGGCAGCAATCGCGGCGGCAAGATCGAGACCCTGCAGGGCCGCCTTGAATTCCGGGAGGTTGGCGACATAGCGCCGCAGAAAAGCCTCGTCAGCCTGACCTGCATCGAGGATCAGGCGGGCCAGGGCCGAAGCGAGGGCGACTTCGCTGCCAGGCCGGTAGCGGAGGCCGGTATGAGCATAGCGGTCGAGCTTGACGCCCCGCTGGCCAGCGACCACCAGTTTGCCGTCACGTTTACGGCAGGCCTGTTCGATCTGCCAGTCGATAAGCGGCGCCTCGGCGGTGGCGTCGCAACCGAAAACCAGCACCGCCTCGGCCCGGCCGATGCGATCGAGACGATTGCTGGCTCCGGACAGGCCGAGAGCCTGACGCAGGACGCTGTTGCTGCGCAGCGCTCCGAAGCGGGCTTCGGAATCGATATGGTTGCTGCCGAGCACGACCCGGAAGAACTTCTGGAAAAGATAATTTTCTTCGTTGGTCAATCGCGGCGAAGTCAGACCGGCGATCGCCCCCCCCTGACCGGCGCGCAGTTCCGCCAGCTTGCCAGCGACGGTGTCCAACGCCGCGTCCCAGCCGACCGCCACCTGCCTCCCCAACTGCTTGACCAGGGGCTGGGTCAGGCGGGCCGGGGATTTGAGATAGCCGGTGCCGAAGAATCCGCCGATACAGAGGTTGCCGTCATTGACCGTGGTTCCGTCCTCGGAAGTGACCCGGTAGACTTCGTTCTGCTTGACGTTGAGATCGACCTGGCAGTGGCTGCCGCAGGTTATGCAGACCGAAGCAACCTTGCGCAGCTCCCAGGGCCGGGCGCGAAACTTGAATGTCTTTGAGATCATCGTCCCGGTCGGACAGACCTGGACGCAATTTCCGCAGAATTCGCAGAGTTCGAGGTGCTTGTCGATGAAGGCCCGGTCTCCCTTGTCATTGACGAAAAGGGCGCTGGAACCGACGACTTCGTGACAGACCTTGACACATTTTTCACAGAGGATACAGCGGTTGGGGACCTGCTGAATGAGCGGCCAGCGGTCAATAGCCTCCGGGTTGACGTCTTCCGCTTCGAAAGGCTGTCTGGTGACCCCGTTGGAAATGCAGACATTCTGCAGCTCGCACTCGCCGCCGGCATCACAGACCGGACAATCGAGGGGATGATTGACCAGCAGCAGTTCGACCACCTGACGGCGGATTTTGATGAGTCGCTCCGACTGGGTCGTGACCGCCATACCGTCAACCGCCAGCGTGTTGCAGGCGGTCATCGGCTTGTCGACACCGGCGATATCGACCACGCAAATCCGGCAGGCGCCGGTTGGGGAGACCTTCTTCAAATAGCAAAGGGTGGGAATCTTGATCCCGACCTTCTCGGCGGCGGCCAGAATCGTCGCCCCCTTCTCGATCTGCACCTCTTTGTCGTCGATCTTCAGCTTGACCATGGACTCATCACCTTTGTTGGAACGTGACCGGGTCCGCAAACCCGCCGCTGGCGTTCATAAACACAGATGTACGGTGAACATCCTCAATTGACCGCGACCATCGCCACCCGATAGCAGCGCAGACAGCGCTCGGCCTCCCGAACCGCCTGGCTCTCAGGCATTGCCAACTCGATCTCATCGTAGTTCCTGGCCCGTTCCGCACCAGAGACCTTGGGTTGGTGCTCGCGGTGCAAACCACCGAGGATGCCGACATTCTCCTTGTCGTCGAAGACCCCAAACTGATTGACGATATCCTCCATGGCGTCCTCCTGATCGAGGTAGGCCTTGCCTTCGGAAAGCCAGCGGTGCATGACCCGGGCGGCGCGACGGCCATGGCCGACCGCCACGACGACGGTCATCGCCCCGTATTCGCAGTCGCCGCCGGCGAAGACCCCTTCGCAGTCGGTCATCATCGTCCCGCCGTGGGTGACGATGCTGTTCCAGCGGGTCTGCTTGATGCCGAAGTCCTCCTCACCCAGGTAGGAGAGGTCGGGGTCCTGACCAATGGCCGGGATCACCATGTCGCAAGGGATGACGTACTCGCTCCCCGGTTTCGGCGACGGGCGACGGCGCCCCGATTCGTCGGGCTCGCCGAGTTCCATGACCACCACTTCGACGCCGACCACCTTGCCGTTCTTGGTGATCAGTCGGGTCGGGTTGCGAAGGAACTCGAACTTGACGTTCTCCTCCTCCGCATCGTCGACCTCATATGACTCGGCGGGCATCTCCTTGCGGGTCCGGCGATAGACGAGGATCGACTCTTCGGCTCCTTCGCGCAGGGCCACGCGGACGCAGTCGATGGCGGTATTCCCGCCGCCGACGACAATGACCCGTTTCGGGGTTTCGATCGGCTGGCCGAGAGCCACCGCCCGCAGATAGTTGATGCCACCCGTCGAGAAGCCATCGTAACCGGCATCCTCACCCTCGACCCCCATCGGCTTCGACTTGAAGGCGCCGGTGCCGAGGAAGACCGCGGCGTAGTCCTCTTTGAGCTGTTTGAGGGAGACGTCGCGCCCGAGCATGGTGTTGTATTTGATTTCGCCCCCGAGATTGGTGATGATCTCGATATCGCGCTGCAGCAGGTGACGCGGCATGCGGTAGTCGGGGATGCCGACGGCGACCGTCCCTCCCGGCTCACTGAGCATGTCGATGATCGTCACCTGATAACCCTCGAGGAGGAGATAGAAGGCGCAGCTGACGCCGGCCGGTCCGGCCCCGACCACGCAGATTTTTTTGTCTTTCCGGGCCTTTGGAACCATCGGCGGCTGCTTGTGATGCATCCACTCATGATCGGAGGGAACCCGCTTGAGGACCATGATACTGATCGGGTCATCGACCAGGGCCCGACGGCAGGCTTTCTCGCAGGGATGGGGACAGACCCGGCCACAGACCGCAGGAATCGGCATGTTGCGCCGAATCACGTCGAGAGATTCGTCGAAGCGGTACTCCTTGATCTCTTCGATATAGGCGGGGATGTCGATATGGGCCGGACAGCGATCCATGCAAGGGGCGGTGAGCTTTTCCCGGTAAGCCTTGGCCGGGGTCGGCTTGCGTCCCCCGGCGAGATAGTCGAGAAAGTCCTGACGGAAATACTTAAGAGCATCGAAGACCGGGACCGCCGAGGTCATACACAGGGTGCACTTACAACTTTCCAGCAACGTTGCGAGTTCTTCGATGGTCGTCAGGTCGCGCTCGTCGCCGTGTCCGGCGACGATCCGGGCCAGGGTATCCTGCAGCACCCGCGTTCCCCTCTTTCCCGGGGTGCATTTGGCACAACAGTACTTTTCCTGGACCCGTTTCATATACTCGGCGGCCATCACCACCACGTCCGTTTCACGATCCATGACGACGATGCCGTCCCAGCCCATGAAAGCCCCGATCTTACCCTCGCCCAGGTAGCTCTCGGCAAGTTTGAGTTTCAAGGCCGCGAGATCGGTCTCGCCCCCCTGGCGGTTATCGACGATCTTACGTCCCCAACTGGAAAAAACGACCTGAGCCAAAGCGACCTCCTGTCACCTTTCGCGCCGCCGTGCACGACGGCACGGAGAACCCCCTTTAGAAGCGAAAGATTCGCTCTTTACCGGCAGTTGTCCGTTGCTATTTTGTATACAGTATGCAACTAAATACCACAATGAAGCGGCGCAAATCAAGGGGAAATTTGCCGTCGAAGGGAGCTCTGGACGAAGCCCGGCCGTTACGGAAAGGGTGGGAAAGGACCCTCGATGAGCCAGGTGCCGGGGTGCCAGCGGTCGCCGCCCCGGTAGTGCCAGACCAAATGGATCTGGCGGGTCTGAACGGTGACCGACGGCAACCGATAGAAATCGATCTCCACTTGGCTGGCCATGGTCGGGGGTTCTTCGGCCGCAGGCCGGGCGATGCTTCGGACCTCGGTGATGTGCAGACCTTCGAGGGTCGTGAACTGCTCGATAAAGGCTTTCCGAAACTGCGGTTCAATAAAACGAGCAGCATCGTTGATGTCGAGCCAGCGCAGGCGCTGAGCGAAATTTTCCTGTTCCCTGCCGAAATCGGCCTGGGGCATGGCCAACATGCCGCATCCACCCATCACCAGCAACACGGTCAGACAGATCAGCTTACCCATCCGTTCCTCCTACCCCAGTCGGCCCGCCCTTGCAGAATGCGGCCGCTCGGCTACAATGAGTTTTTAATCAACTGCCGCACCCGGAGCCATCCCCATGCAACAGGTCGAAATCTTCACCAAAGGCTACTGCCCCTACTGCCAGCGGGCTAAAGAGTTGCTGCGCATCAAGGGGGTCGAATTCGTTGAGCACGACGTGACAACCGACCCGGCCCGAGAGGAGGAAATGCGGTTGCGTTCCGGGCGCAGCACCGTTCCCGAAATCTTTATCGACGGCGTCCTGGTCGGGGGATGCAACGAACTTTTCGATCTGGATGAAACCGGGGAACTCGACCGGCTCCTTAATCCTCGCTAGCCCCGCCGCGAATCATCGCCAGCAACGCCAGAACCAGATCAACCCGGCCGAACGGCGGCATCAGGTACCAACCCGCGACTCTCCCCGCTCCCGCTGCCACAAGTTCCCGGGCGATCGCCAGCCCCTCGCGCACCCCGCTGTCTCCGCAGGTCCCACACATCCGCTGCCGCACTTCCGGCGACAGGCTTATGCCGGGAACCTCGTTATGCAGAAACTCCGCATTCCGTTCACTGACCAAGGGCAGAATCCCGACCAGGACCGGGATATCGAGGCCGGCGGTCGCAGCCAGCAGGCGGTCCAGAACCTCGACGGCGTAGACCGGCTGGGTCTGCACGAAGCGGGCACCGGCGGCGACTTTTTTTTCCAGCCGCCGCAACTGGCCGTCGAGGTTCGGCAGGTTGGGGTTGAAAGCAGCACCGAGGAGAAACTCACTGTGCCCCCCCAGGTCGTTGCCGAGAAGGTTGCGCCCGTTATTGAGCGCCGCCAGCAGACCGAGGAGGGAGATGGAATTGAGGTCGAAAACACTGGTCGCCCCCGCCTCCCCCCCGACCGCTACCGGATCGCCGGTGACGGCCAGAATATTACGGATGCCGAGGAGGTGGGCACCCATCAACTCCGAGTGGAGGCCGATCAGGTTGCGGTCGCGGCAGGTCACATGAACAATGACTTCCACTCCGGTTGCTTCCTGAATCTGCCTCGCCAAAGCGATGTTCCCCATGCGGATTCGCGCCAGCGGGTTTTCGGCCAGATTGATGGCATCGACCCCGGCCGCTGCCAGACGACGGGCGGCTGCCAGGACTTTGTCGCAGTCGAAACCGCGCGGCGGATCGAGTTCGACGGTGACCACCGGTTTGGAATCGTGCCGCTCCAGCCAACGGCGGCCAGCCACTGGCTGGAGTCTTCCTGACACCGGCTCCGCCGTTTCAATCCGCGGCGTAACGGGAACTCGCCGGGCCGGGCGCAGGCCGGCCAAGGCTCCTGCAAGGGCCGCGATATGGTCGGGTGTGGTCCCGCAACAGCCACCGAGGAGCGTCGCACCGGCGGCGACCAGATCCCGGCCCATGGCTGCAAAATAGTCGGGTGTCGCCAGATAGATGTAACGCCCATCGACATACTGGGGAAATCCGGAGTTCGGGAAGACCGCCAGGGGGAGCGACGACACTGCGGCCAGCCGGGCCAGCACCTGGTGGAGTTCCCGCGGCCCCGAGCCGCAGTTGGCTCCGATGGCACCGGCCCCGGCAGCGGTCAGGCGCCGTCCCGCTTCCTCCGCGGTGACTCCCTCGCGAGTCCGGCCCCCTTCCAGAAAGGCCATTTCCGTCACCGCCGGCAGACCGAGCAGGGCGACTTCCGCCAGAGCCAGTTCCAGATCGTCGAGATCGGCGAAGGTTTCCAAGATGAAGAGGTCAACCCCGGCGTCGGCCAGTACGGTCAGCTGTTGGCGAAAGATCTGCCGTTTCTGCTCTGCCGGAAGTTCGGCCTGTTCCCCCTTGGGCCGCAGCAGCGGGCCGACGGCACCCGCCACCAGCCGTTCGGTTCCCGCCGCCTGGCGGGCCAGGCGGACCCCGGCCCGATTGATATCGACGGTGCGATGTTCGAGGCCGACGGCGGAAAGGCGCAAGGCGTTGGCCCCGAAGGTATTGGTCTCCAGCAATTGGGCGCCGGCCCGGACGTAGTCTTCGTGGACCTGACGCACCAGCTCCGGTCGCACCAGATTGAGGTGCTCGAAGTTGGACTCCAGGGGCACGCCCCGGCTGTAGAGGAGGGTCCCCATGGCACCGTCGCCGATGATGATTTCGTCGCGGAGGCGATCTGGCAGGGGACGCGGCCCAGATGATGCTTTGGACATGGCAGGATTCCGCACTGGGGGTTGACGGTGACGGCCTGTTTATGCCACATCCGCCCGGAAAGATAAAGGCGGTTCGGAACCACTGCGAGGAAGCCAAAAACCGGCAGGCCTTCCGAATCCCGAAAGGCCTGCCCTGATCCGTAATGAGGAAGAGGCCTTACCTCTGTTCCCTCAAGATGGCCGTATAAAAGCGATGTCCGTCCGATTCGGCCGCCGACAGCGACAGCTCCAGCGGCAGCAGACCGCCGTCCCGCCGCCGGCAGGAAATCGTCTGCACCTGGCGCCCCAGGTTCCCGGCCTCCTCCAGAAGATAGCTTCCCAAGTCTCGCCCCCGCAGGGATTCGCAATCGGGATGGAGGAGCCGCTCAATGGATTCGCCGAGGACTTCGCGCTTGCTGTAACCGAAGACCCGCTCGGCCTGACGGTTGAAAAGGATAATCTGGCCGTTGGGGAGGAATGACACGATGAGGTCCCGGGCGGTTTCGGTCAGCAGTCGGAAGCGCTGCTCCGACTCTTCAAGATGACGCGTCTTTTCGCCGAGATGCTCGATCATATCGTTGAAGCCCTCGATCAGCACCCCGATTTCGTCGCGGCTGCGGCGGGCGATCTTCTCTTCGAAGCGTCCGGTGCGCACAATCTCGCCGATAGCGGTGCCGAGGCGAGCCAATGGGCCGGTCACGGCCACTTTGGTGAGCAGGCCCAGGCAGGAGATCAATGCCAGAAAAATGCCGGCGCTGAAAAGAATCTCCCGCCGCAGATTGGCCGCCACCTGTCGTTCGAGGCGATCCATCGGAATCGTCACCGAGGCGGCGCCGATCACCTCGCCGAGGTGATAATGATAGGCCTGGTCGGTCGCGGGAGGAAAAATTTCCTTGAGAAAGGCCGGCGCCTTCTCAGGCTGCCCATGGCACTCCAGGCAGCTCGGTTCGGCGGAAAAAGCCTGCAGGTAGCGAAAGACCGACTCCTCCCCCAAGGTCGTAATGGCGTACTTTTCTTTGAGCGCGGGTTGCCGGCGGAATTCGCCGAGGACCTCCGCCTCGAAGGAATCAGGAGCGTTGGCTGGATTGCGGAAGCGATCGGAGACCTGGCGAATGCGATAGTCGAGATCCTCGGCCACCAGGGAGCCGATGCGATTGGAGGCGACCACGGGTATCAGCCCGTACCGTTCCCGGGAGAGCTGCACGCCCCCCTCCTGGAGCTGTCGGGAGAGGTATTCGCGGCCCCGGATCGCCTCAAATGCGATGATCCGGGCTTTTTCCACCGCTTCCTCGACCGTCACGGCTCGTTGCTGGCGGTAACTGATCCAGGTGGAAAGGGCAAAGAAGGCGATCAGGATGACGGCGACGATCAGATTGATCTTGGCAAACAGCCCGAAGGAGCGCATGAGATTCATCGGCACGAAAAACCCTCTCAACCGCAAAATTTATGAGAAGTCTAGCGGCAAACCCCTGCGATGCAAGACCGGAGGGGCGTTCAGGGGGTGAGTTCGATGAACTGTTTAAGGATCGCCGCGGTCAACCCCCAGATCTGGTGGCGCCCTACAGTGTAGAAATGAACCGGGTGAATCCGGCCGCGATGATGCCAGTCCTCGCTGTGAAAGATTCCCGGGTCGCGCAGGGTCGCCACCGGCACTTCGATGACTTCGGCGATCTCCTCGGTATTGACCTGAAACCGGTATGGCCAAGGGAAGGTACCGACAAAGGGGACCACATGGTAGCCATGGACCGACTGAAAATCGTCGAGACGGCCCAGGATCGTCACATCGCCGGCGGCGATCCCCATCTCCTCCTCCGTCTCACGCCGGGCGGTGAACACCAGATCGGGGTCTTCAGGGTGTCGTCCACCCCCAGGAAAGGAAATTTCACCCCGGTGGTGTTCGAGGTTTTCGGTGCGCCGGGTGAAGAGGATCGTCTCCTCGCCGTCGCGCCAGTAGAGGGGGAGGAGAACCGCCGCTGACCGCAATCTCCCGACGGGGAGAAGGCTCGGCTGGTGGCCGGCGAGAATCGCGCTGACTCGCAAAAAATCCGGCATCAGTGCCGGGCAGGGTTGGCAGAGGTGCGCAGTTCGGCAATCGTCGCCGCGTAGTCGGAGGTACCGAAGACAGCACTGCCGGCGACGAAGACCTTGGCCCCGGCGCCGGCGATCAGACCGATATTATCGGTCTTGACCCCGCCATCGACCTCGAGTTCGACGGCGAGGCCGCGACGGTCGATCTCCCGACGCAACTCTTCAATCTTGGTCAGTGCCGAAGGGATGAAGCTCTGCCCGCCAAAGCCCGGGTTGACGCTCATGATCAGGACCAGGTCGAGATCGTCGAGGATGACCTCCAGGGTCGCCGTCGGGGTCGCCGGGTTGAGAGCAACTCCGGCTTTCTTGCCGAAGCTTTTGATCAGCTGCACGGTGCGGTGAAGATGGCGCGACGCTTCCTGATGAACGGTGATGATATCGGCGCCGGCTTCGGCAAAGTCGGGGATGTAGCGATCGGGGTCCTCGATCATCAGATGGACGTCGAGGGGGAGGCCGGTGACCTTGCGCAGGGCGGCGACCACCGGCGGGCCGATGGTCAGGTTGGGGACGAAGTGCCCATCCATGACATCGACATGGACATAATCGGCGCTGGCGATGGCACGGACCTCGGCGCCTAGACGGGCGAAGTCGGCTGAGAGGATGGAGGGGGCGATCTTGATCATGGCGGGCTCCCGGGCTGGTGATGTCATGGAATGGGAAAGAAGCTTTCAAAAAGAGCTTAAACGAAAAACCGGAAAGCGTCTCGCCTTCGCTCGCTACATTTTATTGAACCCCTGGTTTACCCTCTGGTTCCGCTGCGGACTCTGGCGCCGGACAGGCACAGGCGAGTGACGCCAATCGAGCTAATTCCGTTTCAGCCGGACCGCATAGAAGGCATCCATGCCGCCGTGACGATGCGGCAGGGTCCGCAGTGCGCCGCGTTCATCGAAGAGGGCATCCCAGCCCGCCGGCATGACCGGCCGCAGATCCTCCCTGGAGAAGTCCGGATGGGCGGCCAGGAACACCGCCACCACCTCGTCCGTCTCTTCCGGGGTCGGGGTGCAGACCGAATAGACCAGCCGACCACCGGGACGCAACAGGGGGGCGACGTTGCCGAGAAGAGTCTGCTGCAGCGTCGCCAGCCGCGCCGGGTCGCTCGGTTCGCGCCGCCAACGGAGTTCGGGGTTGCGACGCAGCACCCCGAGGCCGCTGCAGGGGGCGTCGACCAGGACCCCGTCGAGGCTCCCCGGCGGCACAAATTTGGGGATCTGGGTCAGGTCCCAGGCCTGGGCGACGATCCCCTTGCAACCGAGGCGTTCGGCCCCGCCCTTGATCAGGGCGACCCGCTGGGGATGCAGGTCGAGGGCCAGGATTTCAGCGCGATTGCCGGTCAGGGCGGCCAGGTGGGTGGTCTTCCCCCCGGGGGCGGCACAAGCGTCCAGGAGTTGTTCCCCCGGTTGGGGCGCCAGCAGGTGAGAAATCAGCATGCTCGCCTCGTCCTGAACCTGAAAACGCCCCTCGGACTCCCCGGGGAGGGGGGCGGTGCTGCGGTGCAGCAGGGTGATTCCTTCCGGGGCATATGCGGTCGGCGCCGCGTCGTGTCCGGCCGCTGCGAAGGCAGAAAGGAGGCTGTCCCGGTCACCGCGCAGGGTGTTGACCCGCAAGCTGAAGGGCTTTCTGCCATTATTTGTTTTAATCATCGCTACCATGCTAAGCGTGATCGTTCTGACCAAAACAGCCTACCAACGAGGTTTATTTAAAAACAGGCTGCAAATGGCTTCCACAAATCGCTGGTTAACAACTATTGTGGTTGCGGCTGTACTCGCAGCTGCGATATTCCAGATCAGCAGCGCCATCCACAGTCAGCCAGATTACAGGGAATACGCAAATGCCTGGAACACACGCGATCAAGAATTACGCAGC
>JBBQBQ010000106.1:0-11247 GCA_038317685.1 Desulfuromonadales bacterium
GTCCGAATTCCCGGGTCAGGGTGTGGCAGGCATTGCAGGTCGCCACCTGGTCGGCCAAGACATCATGGGGAACGGTGCCATGTCGCCAACTGCTTCCGGAAGGAACCTTGCTTCCGGTCGGACCGAAATGGCACTGGTCACAGCTGACCCCGGCGGCTCCCCCTTTTAGATCCTGGCCGTGGCAGGCACGACACCCGTCGAGGTTTGCCTGGGCCTGGGCACCATGGAATGTGGTGCTGGTTGGATCGAGCCAAGACTGCCCGGTTGGATGACTACCAGCGTGACAGTCGTGACAGTTTTCGGGCCCGATTCCCTGACTTCGGTAAAGCTGGTGGCAGCTGTTGCATACTTCGCCAAAGGGCAGAAGATCGCGGTGGGGAGTCGTGCCGTGGACCCAGCTCTGCCCTTGAGGAACCCTCCCGCCGCTGTTACTGAAATGACATTTGCGGCAACTCGGCACACTCGCCGAACCGGAAAGATCGGCTCCATGGCAGACGGCACAGACGGACGTTCCCTGGTCGGCCACCACCCGTCCATGGAAGGTCGCCATGGTTTGCTGGCCGACATTGACCCAGGACGACTGATGAACCTGGGACTCCCCGCTCCCGCCTGGGCCTCCGCTTCCGCCGGATCCTCCGCCCCCGTCCGAACAACCCGAAAAGACCAAAAGGGTGAGACCGAGCAAGGCGAAGAGAGATCCCAGCGAGGGGTGAAAATGATGCATATTTTGGCTCCTTGGAGGGATCAGGCGCAGGGCCCAACCGCTGAAACTGGCGGCGCTACACAAACCGGTATTGGGTTGACGCTGACAACGGAAGCAGCAGATTAAGTCGATCGGTCAGGCAATTCGGAGGTAAGCCGGTTAAACCTTTTGGAGCCGTAGTGGCATCCATCCGGAAAATATATGTGACTGTTTTTGTTATAATTATTGAGAAACGCCCCGTACATGAGGGATTAAATGCCCTACTTTGCATGCATTATTATACCGTTGTTTGATTATTAATAAGGGGGATTGCCGCTGGAAATGGGTGGAGGAAGAGCAGAATGGGAGTGTGTTGTTGCACAGGGATCAGACGCAGACGCCGCAACGTCGGCAGCTCGGAAGACAGCGGGGTGTCAGGCGGCCATGAAGGCCGTTCTGGTATTCCCGCCAAAGGTAGCCGCGATCGACTCCGCTGTCGAGGACTTCCCATGGGAACGGTTCATCGGGGGATCGTTCCCGGAGCACGAACCGGTCGGAGTCGAGCCCCGCGTCCCGGCAGGCGGCACGCAGCGGCCGACCGCCCGCCAGGGCGGGGAGGATCGGGCCGAGGCGCCGGTCGCCCCGGGACAGGAGCGCCTGCAGATAGGCGGCACGAAGCGATTCGCAGATGATTTCGGTGTTGGGAAGACGCCCGATGCCGGCCCGCAGTTGCTGGAGGCGTCCCTTGAGGATCGCCTCCGTCGCCATCGGCGCCCACTGGAAGGGGGTAAAGGGTTTGGGGATGAAGGGATTCACCGACAGGGTGATGCGCCCAAGCCGGCCACGGCGCTTTCCCTCCGCCAGCCAGAGCTCCCGCACCGCACCGGTCAACGCCAGGAGTTCGGCGATGTCAGCCTCGGTTTCGGTCGGCAGGCCGATCAAAAAGTAGAGCTTCAGATGCGGGATGCCGCCGGCCGCGAGCAGTCCCACCGCCCGCAGGATCTGTGCCTCGTCGAGCCCCTTGTTGATCAGATCGCGCAGCCGTTGGCTCCCCGCTTCCGGGGCGAGTGCGACGGTGCGATGGCCGGAGGCGGCCAGGGCCGCCACCTCGGTCCCGCTCAAGGCATCGATGCGCAGGGAAGCGACGGAGACCTTGCCGCCGCGCTCCAGGATCGTCGCCTCCAGGGCGGCGATCTCCGGATAGTCGGAGACCGCGGCGCCAATCAGCCCCTGTTTCTGCCGCTGGCAGAGTCCTTCCCCGATCTGCTCCTCCAGATTGGCCAGACTGCGCTCCCGCGGCGGCAGGAAGAGAAAACCGGCGGCGCAGAACCGGCATCCCCGGGAACAGCCCCGGGAGATTTCGGTGAGGGCCATGTCGCCGAATTCGGTCGCTTCGGTGAGGACGAAGGAGCGACTGGCGCTGGCGTCGAGGTCGGCCAACCAGCGCCGCTCGACCCGTGACGGCGCCGGTGGTTCTACCGTCACCTCGGCAACGTTGCCGTCTGGGCCGTAGTCGAAGTGGTAGAAGCTGGGAACGTAAAGCCCGGGGGTCGCGGCCAGTCGCTGCAGCAGAGCTCGACGACCCTCTCCGCCGGCGGCGCGCAGGGCGTTCAGAAGGTCCGGGAGGATCGGCTCCGCCTCGCCGACGGCAAACAGATCCATGACCTCGGCCAACGGCTCAGGGTTGAGAAAGGCGCAGACTCCGCCGGCCAGCATAAGGGGATACCCCTCCCCGCGCTCCTCACGCAGCCAGGGAATTCGTGCCAGGTCGAAAAGAACCGGCAGGTTGAGGTAGTCGTTCTCGAAAGAGATGGAAAAGGCGATCAGGTCGAAGTCGGCCAGAGGCCGTCCGGTCTCCAGCGAAAAGAGAGGGTAACCGGTCTTGCGATGTTCGGCCAGATCCTCCGTATCGGGAAGGAAGAAGCGTTCGCAGAGAGTATCGTCGGCTTGATTCAGGAGTTGATAGACGGTGAGAAACCCAAGGTTGCTCATGGCGTGATGATAGGTATTCGGGTAGACCAGCGCGACCGACAGTCGACCGCCCCAGGGGTTGGCGTGACAGCCGGTTTCGGCTTCCAAACGGCGGCGGGCTTTGTCAAGGAGTTTGCGGGACATGGCCGATCCGGGATGTGTGAAGGGGGTCACTGACGATAAACGGCAGCGCCTTTTAGGGCCTCGCCCGGCGGTTATTGACTAACCTTGTAGCATCGATGGACTTCGGTATCGGTGCGGTGGGCGGCAAGATCGGTGGCGACTTTCTTGAGCAGGAACGCGGTCTGATCGTGCTTTTCGTTCGATTCCCGGCGGAACTCGTGCATCTCGGCCCGTAGAACTGTATGGCCCTCAAGAACCAGTTCAAACTTGCCGCGGATATCTTCCAAAAGAATCTCCAAGTGGTCCTTTTCCATGATCCCCTCCTCCGGTTGTGGAGTGTTTAACAGCAGGGTAGGGGAAATGGGCTGGCCGGTCAATGGGAAAGGCAGGGACCAGGCGCCGGCCTGGGGCCTTGGATGCGTCTTGTCCATCAGGAAACATCCCAAAGTAATTTTCCCCAGGGGCGGACGAAGCCTAAGCAAACCCCTGGGTTGTCCCTCATGGCGGCCGCCAGAGTCATCGGGTCAAAAAAAAGGGCCGCAAAAGCGGCCCCGGTGACGAGGGAGTCGTCAGATCATTCCAGAGTGGGCAGGTACGCCCCCCGCAGCATGCCGGGCGGAGAACCGGCACGGGACGGCGAACTTCGGTCAATATCGTTGGCGGCAGCGCTGCTGCGACCGCGGCTTAGTCGACCCGCTTGCGCAGGAAGGTCGGGATGTCGTACTGGTCCTCGTCCCCGGCGGCGATCCCCAGCGCCCGCGGTGCGGTCTTTTGCCGATCCCGGAGAAAGGTCGGCAGGTCGCGGTCGATCTTGACCGGTCCAGCCTGCGGAGCCGCCAAAGATGCGCTCGCCCGGCGTTGTTCCGCGGCAGGCCGGCGGGCCTGCTCGAAGGAGGCGCCGAACCCGGTGGCAATGGCGGTGACCTTGATGCGGTCGCCGAGTTCCTCGTTGATAACCAGACCGACGATGATATTGGCGTCCTCGTGAACCTTTTCGTGAATGACCTGAGAGACTTCGTTGAACTCCTCCATCGTCATATTGGAGGAACCGGTGATGTTGACCAGAACGCCCTTGGCGCCGGAGATGTCGATATCCTCCAACAGCGGACTGCTGATCGCCATGTGGGCGGCTTCGGCGGCGCGGCGGTCCCCTTCGGCGATGCCGATCCCCATCATCGCCATGCCGCGTTCGCTCATGATCGCCTTGACGTCCGCGAAGTCGACGTTGATGAGGCCATGGGTGGTAATCAGGTCGGAAATCCCCTGCACCGCCTGGCGCAGCACGTCGTCAGCCGGCTTGAAGGCGTCAAGAATCCCCATATTCTTGCCGGCCAGCCCCAGGAGCCGGTCGTTGGGGATGACGATCAGCGAATCGACCACGTCGCGCAGGGCCGCCACGCCGTCTTCGGCCTTGGCGGCACGCTGTCGTCCCTCGCGGCTGAATGGCTTGGTCACCACCCCGACGGTCAGCGCGCCGAGCTCGCGAGCCACCTCGGCGACGACCGGAGCCGCCCCGGTGCCGGTCCCGCCCCCCATGCCGGCGGCGATGAAGACCATATCGGCACCGGCCAGGGCTTCGGCGAGCCGCGCCCGATCTTCCAGCGCCGCTTCGCGACCGACCTCGGGGTTGGCGCCAGCGCCGAGCCCTTTGGTGAGTTTGTGGCCGAGCTGCAGTTTGAGGGGTGCACGGCTCCCCCTGAGGGCCTGCGCATCGGTGTTGCAAGTGATGAATTCGACCCCCTCGATCTGCGAGACGATCATGGTGTTGACGGCATTGCCGCCGCCGCCGCCGATACCGATGACCTTGATCTTTGCCACCTGGTCCACACTCTCATCAAATTCGAACATGACTCCCTCCCATCTTCGTTGCTCCCAGTGCAGTCTCCGCAGCCCCGGGACGGTTGACTTCCAGTTCCGCTTCCACCGATCAGAAAAACTCTCCGAACCATTCCTTCATGCGGCGCACAATCTTATCAAATACATTCTCCTGGCCGATACTGAAATTGCGGCTCGCCAGATTGCGGCTGCCATATTTTACGAGGCCGACGCCGGTGGCATAAACCGGCGAGTTGACGACATCGATCAGACCGCCGATGTCCCTCGGGGTGCCGCGCCGCACCGGCAGGTTGAAGATCTGCTCGGCCAGTTCCGGCATCCCCGGCAGAATCGAGGTGCCGCCGGTGATCACCACCCCCGAGGCAATCCGGTCCTCGTAGCCGCTCTTGATGATTTCGCGGTTGACGAGAGCGAAGATCTCCTCGACCCGCGGTTCCAGGATTTCCGCCAAAAGCTGCCGGGAAAGAACGCGCCGGTCCCGGCCGCCGACGGAGGGGACCTCGATCGTTTCGTCCTTGCCGACCATGGAGGTCAGGCAGCAGCCGTAGGCCTGCTTGATCCGCTCTGCTTCCGCCATCGGGGTGCGCAGACCGACGGCGATGTCGTTGGTCAGGTGGTTCCCCCCGAGGGACAAGACCGCGGTGTGTTTGATGGCCCCATCGACGAAGATGGCGATGTCGGTGGTCCCGCCGCCGATGTCGAGGAGGGCGACCCCGAGTTCCTTCTCGTCGCTGGAGAGGACCGCCTCCGAAGAAGCGAGCTGCTCCAGGACGATGTCGGCGACATCGACGTTGGCGCGGTTGCAGCTCTTGATGATGTTCTGGGCGCTGGCCACGGCCCCGGTGACGATGTGGACCTTGGCCTCCAGCCTCACTCCGCTCATCCCGAGCGGCTCCTTGATGCCGTCCTGGTCATCAATGATGAATTCCTGGGGGAGGATGTGAATCACCTCGCGGTCCATGGGGATGGCGATCGCCTTGGCGGCG
This sequence comes from Desulfuromonadales bacterium, assembly GCA_038317685.1. Taxonomy (GTDB): domain Bacteria; phylum Desulfobacterota; class Desulfuromonadia; order Desulfuromonadales; family DDH964; genus JBBQBQ01. Next base: position 5,599 of record JBBQBQ010000106.1, read on the forward strand.
TCGATGACCCGGCGAACGTCGTCCTTGTTGACTTCCCGGTTCTTGATGGCGATCACTCCCTGGGAGTTGAAGCCCCGGATGTGACCTCCGGCGATCCCGGCGAAGACCGACTTGATCTCGCAGCCGGCCATCAGCTCCGCCTCGCGCAGCGCCTTCTGGATCGCTTCGACGGTACTCTCGATATTGATCACCACTCCCTTGCGCAAGCCTTTGGAGGGGCTGGTCCCGATGCCGACGATGTCCAGCCCGTCCTCTGTCAGATTGCCGACGATAGCGCAGATTTTCGTGGTACCGATATCCAGCCCAACGATCAGATTTTCTCCACGTTTGTTGCTCATCGTTCTCCCTTTCACCACATGCTAGCCTTTGTCGGTGGAGCGGCGGGGTTCAACCTTGACGATCACCCGGTCCGCCACGTTCAGATCGATATATTTCAGGACCGAAAGCCGCCCCTGCAGCTCCGGGTAGATCCGTTCCAGACGGTCGAGCTTGCCGGAGAAATCGGCAAATCCCAAGTGGACCGGCACCCCGCCGTCGGTGGTATGAAGCCGCAGCCCCTCCTCCGGGTCGATGTGCAGTTCGGAGACTTCCGCCAGGGTGAAGACACGGCGCCCCTCCAATTCCCGCAGCAGCCCCACCGCGTCGCGCAGCAGCCGATGCCCTTCTTCCGGATGCTCCAGAAGATAGGTCCGGTCGAGGCCGGTGATCGCCGGGAAGTCGAGGCTGTCGGCGGTGTCGAGGAGTTTGAAGACCACCCCTTCCTCATCGACGTAATACAGATACCCGAGGTTGATGATCGCCCGGGGATGGCGCTCGCGGATGCGGATCACCACCTCCCGGGGGAAGACGCGCCGCACCTCGGCTCCAGCCACCCAGGGGTTCTCCTCCAGCTTGCGGCCGATCAATTCCAGATCGAGGTCGAAGATATTCCCCCCGACCCGGATGTCGGAGCGGCCGATGATTTCCTCGGCACTGAGCCGGCTGGCATTCTCCACCCGCACCGCCTCGACCCCGAAGTACCCCGAATGGACCAGGGCGCGGCCGGCAAGGCCCAGGCCACCGGCGAAAAGCACCACCAGGGTGAGCTTGCCGAGGAAGAGGCTGACCGCCAGCAATCGATGCAGGAGCAACTTCCAGTCCAGCGACTGGCGTTGCTTCTTCAGGCGGTTGCCCTTGGCCCTGATCGGTTTGGCGGACTTGAAATCCCGCATGCCGTCCCTTGCTTCCGACGCCCCCTATTTGCCGAGGGCGGCTCCTTCGAGGATACGCTGCACCAGTTCGGGAAACTCGATCCCCGCCTGGCGGGCCGCCTTGGGGAGGAGACTGGTCTCCGTCATCCCCGGAATGGTGTTGACTTCGAGACAGTAGACTTCCCGCTCCCGCACCATGAAATCGACGCGGGCCGCGCCGCTGCAGCCGAGGACCCGGCAGGCAGCCTGGGCCGTGCCCTGAACCAAGCCATAGACCGCCGGCGGCAGGGGTGCCGGGAGGAGGTACTCGGTCTGCCCGGCGGTGTACTTGGCATGATAATCGTAGAAGCCCCCTTTGGGAACCACTTGAATCAAGGGCAGCGCCTCCCCGTCGAGGATGGCGGCGGTCACCTCGGCGCCCTGGATGAAGTCCTCGACCAGGATCAGATCGTCGTGGCGCGCCGCATCCTCCAGCCCCGCCTCCAGTTCCGCCCGGTCGCGGACGATGCTGATGCCGATGGTCGAGCCTTCCCGGGCCGGCTTGACGACCAGGGGGAAGTGCCGGCATCGCTCCAGCAGGGCAGTACGGTCCTCCCCGCGCCGGTAAACCGCGAAAGCGGGCGTCGGCAGTTCGTGGTGGAGAAGAATCTTCTTGGTCGTCACCTTGTCCATGGCGGTCGCCGAAGCCTGGACACCGCTCCCGGTATACGGGATGCCGATGACCTCCAGGAGCCCCTGGACCGTGCCGTCCTCACCGAAGCGGCCATGGAGGGCGATAAAGGCAATTTCCACCCCGCTCTCCGCCAGGCGCGCCGGCAGATCGCGGCCGGCATCGATCGCCACGGCCCGGTAGCCGGCCCCCTGCAGGGCATTGAGAACGGCGCGGCCGGTGCGTAATGATATTTCCCGCTCCGCGGAGATTCCGCCAAGAAGGACGCCGACGGTCCTGGCTTTCAGTTCTGCGCGGGTCATGAATCCTTCCATCCTTCTTGATGATTCGTTTCCGGGAGCTGCTGCCGGCCCCCTGGTGCCTAATCCTCGCCGACGATCCTGACCTCGGTCTCCAGTTCGACCCCCGCGGTCTCCCGAACCCGCCTCCGCACCAGCTCCATCAGGGCCAGGATATCGGCCCCCGTGGCGCCGCCGCGGTTGACGATAAAATTCGTATGCCGCTGCGCGATTTCGGCCCCGCCGATCCTCATTCCGCGCAGCCCGGCCCGGTCGATGAGTTCCCAGGCCTGACGGCCCGGCGGATTTTTGAAGACCGATCCGGCGTTGGGGCCGCCGACCTGGTGCGCCTGGCGGCGGTGTGCGATACACCGTTCGAACTCGGCCTGCAGAGCCTCCCGGTCACCCTCCTGAAGCCGCAATTGCGCGGCCACCACCACTCGCTGATCCGGCAAGCGGCAGTGGCGATAGCCGAAGTCGAGCCGCGCCGCCGGCCAGATCTCCTCTCCGGCCGGGCCGGCGACCGTCACCGAGGTCACCACATCGGCGAGGCTCTGATGGCCGGCCCCGGCGTTCATGGCAATGCCGCCACCAACGGTCCCGGGAACGCCGGCCAGCCCTTCCAGACCGCCCAGACCTCGTGCAACGCTGCGGCGGATCAGGGTCATGATGGGCAGGCCCGCCTCCCCTTCGGCGGTCCCCTCGTCGCCAAAGGTCAGGTTCCGCAAGCGGGAAAGCCGCAGCACCGCGCCCCGGACCCCGCCGTCCTTGACCAGCAGGTTGCTGCCGGCGCCGATGATCAGCCACGGGGTGCCGTTGGCGGCGAGCAGGGTCAGGGCTCGCCCCAGGTCCTCGCGATCGGCCGGAACGATCAGCAGTTCGGCCGGACCTCCGACCCGCCAGGTGGTGCAGAGGGCGAGGGGCGCCTCGGAAACCACTTCGCCGCGCAGTTCGCCGCGCAAGCTGTCAAAGAGCGTGTGACTCAACGACCCGCCCGGTCGTGCAGCCGTTCAGTGAGGTCTGCGCCGACCTGCCAAACATTGCCGGCGCCGAGGGTGATAACGATGTCGCCGGGGTGGACCGTCTCCAGCAGGTGGGCCACCACCGCTTCCCGTTCGGGGATGTAGCGAGCGTCCTTGTGGCCGTGGCCGGCTGCCCCGGCCGCCAGGGCCGCCGCATCGACCCCGGGGATCGGCTCTTCCCCGGCCGGGTAAATATCCATCACCACCAGCAGGTCGGCTTGGTAAAAGGCCGTCAGAAAATCTTCGAAGAGAGCCTGGGTGCGGGTGTAGCGGTGGGGCTGGAAGACCGCCACCACCCGTCGATCCCAGCCGGATCGGGCCGCCGCCAAAGTCGCCTTGATCTCCACCGGGTGATGCCCATAGTCATCGACGACCATGACCTCGGCATCGTAACGGATCTGAAAGCGCCGCCCCACCCCGCCGAAGTCGCGGAATCCCTCGGCGATCGCCGGGAAGGGAATCTCCAGCTCCCTGGCCACGGCGATCGCGGCCAGGGCGTTGAGGACATTGTGACGACCCGGCATGCGGAAGGAGAGGCGTCCGAGCTGCTCCCCCCGGCAATGGACGGTCATGGCGGTGGTCCCGCCCAGATGTTCGATCTCCGTGGCGTGAAAATCGGCCTGGGCCGCCAGGCCGTAGCTGATGAACCGCTTCTTCACCAGGGGGATGATGCTCTGGATGTTCGGGTCGTCGAGGCACAGGACGGCCGCGCCGTAGAAGGGCACCTTGTTGATGAAGTCGACGAAGGTGGCCTTGATCTCCTCCAGGTCGTGGTAGTAGTCGAGGTGGTCGAGGTCGATATTGGTGACAATGGCGATGGTCGGCGAAAGCTTCAGGAACGAGCCGTCCGATTCGTCCGCCTCGGCCACCAGGAACTTCCCCTGGCCGAGCTTGGCGTTCGAGCCGAGGAGATCCAGACGCCCACCGATGACCGCCGTCGGATCGAGGCCGGCGTGCGACAGGACCGTGGCGACCATACTGGTCGTCGTGGTCTTGCCGTGGGTCCCGGCCACCGCGATCCCGTACTTCATGCGCATCAGCTCGGCGAGCATCTCGGCCCGGGGGATGACCGGGATCAAGCGGCGTTGGGCCTCCAACACCTCCGGGTTATCGGGACGGACTGCCGTCGAGGTCACCACCACGTCCGCGGTGCCGATGTTGTCGGGAGAATGGCCGAAAGCGATGGTCCCCCCGAGGTCCGTCAGTCGCCGGGTGATCTCACTCTCCCGCAAGTCGGAACCGGTCACCACGTAACCGAGATTGAGGAGGACCTCGGCAATGCCGCTCATGCCGATGCCGCCGATGCCGATAAAATGTATGGTTCGAATCTTTCCGTACATAGTTGAATGTAAATCCCGCTGTGGCTAGGTGTTTTGGGTAACCCGGTAGCCGTTACCGGTCTCTCTTTCCCGTCATTCCAGAATGGCCCGGCACTCCTTGAGGATCAGGTCGGCCGCGCCGCGCCGGCCGAGGCCCCGGGCGGCACCGGCCATGCTGACAAGCCGCTCCCGGTCGTTCAACAGATCGCCGACCATGCGGCCGAGCCGCTCCGGCGTCATCTCCCGTTGGGCCAGCAGCAGTGCTGCACCACGCTGCGCCAGAGCCCGGGCATTGCCGGTTTGATGGTCGGCCGCGGCGTGGGGATACGGAATCAGGACTGCCGGTCGGCCGCAGGCGGCCAGTTCCGCGAGGGTCGTCGCTCCGGCCCGGCACACGACCAACTGGGCATCACGATAGGCAGCGGCCATATCGTCGATGAACGGCACCACCTCCGCGACCCAGCCGGCCTTTCGATAAGCCTCCTGCACCCGGTCCAGGTCCGCGCCGCCGGTCTGGTGGCGGATGCGCAGCCGACCGCGCAGCGTCTCCAAATGGGGAAGGGCCGAAACCATCGCGGTATTGATCGCCTGGGCACCGGCGCTGCCGCCGAAGACCAACAATGAAGGCTCCCCCTCCGGCAACGCGGGGCAATCTTCCATCCCTGCCCGTAGCGGATTGCCGGTGAGGACGGTGCGGCCGCTGTGAAAAGCGCGGTCCGCGTCGATGAAAGAGAGGCAGATCCGGTCGACCCAGCGGCCCAGGAGACGGTTGGTCAGGCCGGGCCAGGCGTTCTGCTCGTGAACCAGCGTCGGGACCTTGCCCAAAAGAGCCGCCACCAGGACCGGCGCCGAGGCGTAGCCGCCGACACCGACGACCACGTCGGGGGAGAAATCGGCGATGATCGCCTGCGATTGGCGGACACTGCGCCAGAGCTTCGGCAGCAGGTGCAGCCGTTCCGGCCAGGCCTTGCCGACGAACCCTTCGATGTCGATCGTCGAGAGGGGAAAGTGGAGGGGCGGCAGAATCCGCGCTTCGATCCCCCGCTCGGTGCCGACGAAGTGAACCGCCGAGCCTTCTTCGGTCGCCAGGAGCCGCTGGGCCAGGGCCACGGCCGGGAAGAGATGTCCGCCGGTGCCGCCACCGGCCAAGAGCAGCCTCATCGGACCTCC
>JBBQBQ010000107.1:0-11022 GCA_038317685.1 Desulfuromonadales bacterium
AGGGCAACGCGGATCGCCATGGTTTCCTATCCTTTGGGCAGGGGTGCCGACAAATCGGGCAGATTGGGCCGGGATTCGGGGCGTTTCGGTTGAGAATCCCTATTGCTGACGGTATTAGGCAGTAATTATGCCATGGATTAGGGGGCGATGGGGTTTTTCAGGGACCAAATTTTTTCTAAGCAAAAAATAGCCCGCGAAATCACATCGAAGGTTTCCTTGGTTCCCCTAACTGTCTGAAAATCTTTGCGCAAGGCACAAGATTGTTTTGACCGGCGGCGCTCTTTGCCGGAATTTATGTGGGGTCTTTTTGCGCCGGAGGAGTTGGGGTTATGCCGGGAAAAGAACCAGATCAGGAAACATTAAACTAGAGCCGTCTGGCCGGAGAAGATCCGGCGGGCGGTTTTTTATTTGGAGGGACGTTGGGGGTTGGCTTGGAGAGAAAGTTATAATTTCATGGGCGTTTCCCTCTCTGCGCCTCGCCATCAACGGCGCCGACAAGCTTAAACTGCAAAAGTACGGGTCGGAGTTCCTGGAGGAGTTCCAGAGTTATCTGGCGGGGCTGGGCTAAGGCGGGTTCCGGAAGGAAAGGTTTTCCCGCTTTTTACTAGTTCCCAGGCGTAACCCTAGCCCCGCCCGCACTGGTTTCGGCCCTTCCGTTTAATTCTCTGGTCGCTCGCGGAATCTTCCTGTCAAGCCTTTGCCCATTTCCATTCCTGCCGCGATTTCTTCTGAATATCTGAATTGTCCTTCGATAACTTCGGTCAAGGAGACTGTCTGGTCCGGCTCAGCCAAGAGTGGCCCGAATCCCCGCGGTGCGCCGGTATTTGTCCAAAGCCTGGCCGGTGTCTATGTAAATATATTTTAAATGTTGACTTTGAAGATTTGCTCCAACATAATTTCGCCTATAACGCTGTTTTTTTTCTTATAGAAAATTTACCTTCGCTGGTGAAGGTAAGGAGCCCCCAAGGGAGACAAGGAGAGACCGATGAAAAGCGCAAAGATGAAGTGGTGCATCACGTTGACTATCATTTTGTTGGCGGCAGGGTCGGCAATGGCGGCCGGAAGAATCTTTTTCGGTATTGCGACCGGTGGAACCGGTGGGACCTATTACCCGCTGGGTGGCATGCTGGCGCAGTTGATTTCCAATAATGTGGAAATCAACGGCAACAAGCTGTCGGCTACCGCGGAAACCGGCAATGCGTCCGTGGCTAACGCGACGCTCCTCGGCCGGGAAGGTGTCGAATCGGCCTTTGTCGCTGCCGACATCCTCGATTCCGCCTATAAAGGCGTGAACCAGTTCGAGGGGAAAGCGATCAAGAATCTACGGGCACTTGGTTCTCTCTACCCGGAGACGGTGCAGTTGGTAGCCCGGGCCAATTCCGGGATCAAGTCCTTCGCCGACCTGAAAGGAAAATCGGTTTCATCGGGTTCGCCAGGGTCTGGCCAGTGGCAGTTGCTAGGTGATCTTCTTACGGCCTACGGCCTGAAGCGGGAAGACATCAGCGAGGACTACTCCTCTTTTTCCCAGTCCGTTGAAAAGATCAAGGACGGGAACCTCGACGCATCGCTGATTACTGCCGGCGCACCGACTGCCTCGGTCACCGAGCTCTCCAACGCCCATGACATCATGATCGTTCCGCTTTCTGGGCCGGCCATCGATGCGCTCCGCAAGGTTCAGCCTTACTACGCCAAGACGATTCTGCCCGCCAACAGTTACAAGGGGCAGACGGAACCGGTGGAAACCATCGCGGTCCGGGCCATATGGGCGACCTATGCCGGCCTCGATGAGACCCTGGCCTACAATGTCGTCAAGGCGCTCTACGAGAATACCGAGACCCTGGCCAAAGTGCATTCCAAGGGGAAAGAGATTTCCCTTGATACGGCCCTCGAATCGGTGTCCATCCCCTTGCATCCTGGCGCCGAACGCTACTACCGGGAAAAGGGTCTGATTAAGTAAATGGTTGTCAAGGGTTTGGGAGCAGGCGTGCTGGCGCTGGTGCTGGTGCTGGCCGCCTGCTTTTCCCCGGAAGCCGGTGCCGCCGCCCGCGGGACGTGCGTGGTCGTCAGGCAGTTCCCTGCAGAGCATGAACTTGGGCGCTACCCTCTGGGCGACCAGCAGAAGTTTGCGCTCACCTTCATCCATTCCGTTTCTAAAACCCCGGTCCGTGATGAGTACCGCATCGAGGGCAACGAGATTATTCAGACGGCCGAAATATTCGAGGCCCACGGGGCCGGGCTCCCCTCCGACACCCGCGATGCGGGTGCCGTTAGCTGGGAGAGCCGCGACGGTCGATTCATCCTGCATCTGCAGCGGCCGATTCCCCAACTGGTGGTGCGGACCGACCGGAACTATCGAAATCGTTTGCTGGTGGGGGGCCAGGAGATCAACCTGTGCCGCTGGGAGGATCAGGCTCTTGAACTGACCATCGGGCGTTGCAGTCGCTCCGACTGAGGGACGATCTACGCGAAAGGAAGTCGATACGATGAGTGACCCGACGAAGCAGCACCTTGGTAAGCCCACGGAAGAGACCGGCGAAGAGCGGATACTGACCGAAAGGGAGCAGGAAGCACTCATCCGGAAGTACGATGCCGAGTCTAATTTCCGCAACCTCAAGGGGCGCACGGCATTTTTGGTCGGACTCCTCTGCGTCATCCTCAGTCTCTTCCATGTTTATACGGCCGGGTTCGGCCTGCTCAATGAAGTGACCCACCGCACCCTGCACCTCAGTTTCGTTCTGGGCCTGGTCTTTCTGGTCTTCCCCCGCAGGACGCACACCAAAAAAGTTCGCGCTTGGGCTTTCGGCCTTTCTTTCGCGGCCTTTTACATGTTCCTCGCCTGGCAGCTGGTCGACGCCTTTGCCAGCCAACTGCCCAGCTGGGGAGGGCCCGCCCTGCTGGCGCTTGCCGCCCTGATTGGGTTGACGGCGCTGCCCATCGAAAAGCTCAAGGGGCATGGCGACCGGCCCTCCCTGCTCGATTGGCCCCTGGCCCTGGCCGCGGGCGGCATTTCGCTCTACCTGGTGGTCTTCTTCAAGCAGATTTTTATCATCAACGTCGGGTTCCCCATGCTTGGCGACTACATCATGGGGTTGCTGGCCATAATGATGGTGACCGAGGCGACGCGCCGGACCATGGGCGAGACCCTGCCGGTAATCGGTGCTCTGTCGCTGCTCTACGCCATAGCCGGACCCTGGCTTCCCGGGGTGCTGGCCCATCGGGGCTACGGCATCGTGCGGATGGTGGAACATCTCTATCTCGGTACCGAGGGAATCTATGGCATAGCCGTCGGCGTGGTGGCGACCTACGTCTTCCATTTCGTGCTGTTCGGCGTTTTGGCCCAGGCTTCCGGGCTCGGCCAGCTGTTCATCGACCTCGCGACGATTATCGCCGGGCGTTATTCCGGGGGACCGGCCAAGGTCTCCGTTGTTTCCTCCGGATTTTTTGGCATGATTTCCGGCTCCCCCATCGCCAACACGGTCACCACCGGCGCCTTCACCATCCCCATGATGAAGCAATATGGCTTCTCCCCACGGTTTGCCGCGGCGGTCGAAGCCTCGGCATCCTGCGGGGGGCAGGTGACCCCCCCGATCATGGGTGCCTCGGCGTTTGTCATGTCGGAGATGCTCGGCATTCCCTACAACGAGATCATCCTTATTGCCATCGTGCCGGCCCTGTTTCATTACGTCGCCATCCTCTGCATGGTTCATCTTGAGGCCAAGCGCCTGGGGCTCAAGGGGATGGCCAAGGAGCGGATCCCGCAGTTCATGAAGGTCGTCAAGCGGTCCTGGCACCTGATGATTCCCCTCGGGGTCATGGTTGTCCTGCTGCTGATGCAATTCACGCCTTACCTGGCGGCGTTTTGGGGAATTATTTTGACCGTCGCCTGCTCCTATATTCCGGTGGTGACCAGCCGCTTGGGTATTGGCGAGTTGGACAAATCGTCGACCATCACGCCCCGCAAGTTGATCGAAGGCCTCGACCAGGGGGCGAAATCCGCCCTGGCGATCGGCGCGGCCTGCGCCTGTGTCGGTTTTATCCTCGGGGTCATGACCCTGACCGGGCTGGGATTCAAGTTCTCCGGAGCAGTGCTCGAGTTGGCTACGAGTATCGGCAACAACCTCAGTGCCATGGTCCCCTTCGGCCTCATTTCGGCCCAGGGTGCCACGCTCTTCTTTGGTCTGGTGATGGTTGCCATCGCCTGCATTATCATGGGCGCCGGAATTCCCACCACCCCCTGCTACATCATCCTGGCATCCATCGCCGGCCCGGCACTGAACGACCTTGGCGTGGCGCTGGTGGCGACCCATTTCTTCGTCTTTTATTATGGTGTCCTGGCGGATGTCACTCCGCCTGTGGCTCTGGCCGCGTATGCCGGCGCAGGCATCGGTGGCGCCGACCCGATGGGGACCGGTCTGACTGCCTTTCGCCTCTCCATGGGCAAGGCGCTGGTACCGTTCATGTTTGTTTATGCGCCCAGCCTGCTCTTCATCAACTTCTCCTGGTTTGAATTCGTCGTAGCGCTCAGCAGCGGCCTGCTGGGAATTTACGCGCTGTCCGTTGCCTATATCGGCTTTTTCCGCACCAAAGTGGCGCGGTTTCGCAAGTATCTGCTCATTGCCGGCGGGCTTTGCCTGATCTCGCCGAATGTCATGATGATCAGCATTGGCGCCGTGCTGGTGGTGCTGATTCTGGTGCTGAATGCCATGAAGAAAAGCCAGCTCACCTTGGCGGCCGCCTAGCTCATAATTATTTAAATAGAAAAAAATTATTTGTATATAAAAGTTTTAAACCTTTTTCTCCTTATTTTTAAAAATTGTTTTGCAAATAAAATATAAAGGTGTAAATAGGTGTTATCCTCCGGAGCTGGCGGACGGGAGTCTGAGCATGCAGAAGAAGAAAAAAACGAGCGAGGCATACGTCGTCCCGGCCCTGCAGAGAGGTCTGCAGATCCTCGATATATTCACCTTCAGTCGCCGGGTACTGACCGTCAATGATTTTGCCGAAGGCCTGGGGGTGACGGCCCCATCAATTTATCGAACCGTTATCACCCTTGCCGAGCTCGGCTACCTGAAGAAAACCGGGCGAAATGCCTATGAACTCGGACCGATGGTTTTGTCCAGGGGATTTTGTTACCTGGCGGCGCGGGAGATCGTGCAGGTCGCGGCACCGTACCTGAACGAACTGCGGGACGAAACCAGTTCCTCCTGCCACCTGGCGAGCCGTGAGGGGATTGAGGCCGTCTATCTGTACAGCGCCCTCTCTCCGCAACGGTTGGTTGTTAACGTGCCGATCGGTTCCCGCTTCATCTGCCATTCCGTGGCGATCGGGAGGGCGCTCCTTGCCGGCATGAACGACGAAACCCTGACCGAACTCTTTTCCGGGGTTGCTCTGGATGGCTATCCCCCCCCGGTGCCGAACTCCCTGCCGCAGTTGCGCAAGGTGATCGCCGATGAGCGCCGCCAGGGATTCAGCATCAACCGCTCCGATTTTTCAACCGCCATCGCCGCACCGATAACGAACTACTCTGGCGAAGTGGTGGCAGCGGCCAACGTTTCGGCCCCTGACACGGTTTTGGGCGATTCCGGGGTGCGGGAGGCACTCACCTCGCGCCTGATAGCGACGGCTACCGAGATCTCCCGGGAACTCGGTGGTAGTCCCCTGAAACCTTAGCGGGTCAGGGCGTCAGTAAGGCCGTAGGGCTTTTCCGCCTGCGGGAAAGAGTTGCGGACAAAACCGAACTCCAGGTCACAACCTGGCGCTGGCCATTAACCAGCAAATATTCAACAAAATTCACGGAGGCAGAGGTTATGAGTACCCAAGGATGGTCCCTGTTGTATTTGAGCCAGGAAGATTGCGTCGCGGCCGGTGGCACGGTCATGACCGAGACGCTCAGGGCAACCGAACGATCATTTTTCCTGCATGGCGTCAAGGATTATATCCAGCCGGGGAAGCCGGTAATTCGTTGGGGTGATGCGACGACCGAAGAGACCTCCGGCCGGGTCATGTCGATGCCGAGTTATCTGGGCGGCGGCAAATATGCCGAGCAACTGGTGCAGCGTGGCCTGCTCGGCCCCGTCGAAGCCGCCGGAATTAAATTTATCCCCAGTCGTCCCAACAACCCGGCCATCGGGTTGCCCCGGGCCACGGCCATCAACATTATTCTCGACACCGAAACCCTCATCCCGGTCTGCGTCATGGACGGCGCCATCGCCAGCGCCATGCGCACCGGGGCTGCGAGCGGTGTGGCGGCCAAGTATCTGGCCAACCCCGGTTCACGGGTCTTCGGCCTGGTCGGTGCCAGCGTCCAGGGGATGACCCAGGCTGCTGCGATCAAGGCCGCGCTGCCGGGACTACAACTCCTCAAAGTCTATGACATCAACCATGAGACTGCCCGGTTCTTCGCCCGCCGCATGGCCAGCCGGCTCGAAATGGATGTCATAGCCGTGGAGACCGTGCGTGAAGCCTTCGTGGATAGCGACGTGATTTCCACAGCAACCATGGCGCGCGCGGCCTATGTCGATGCCTTATGGTACAAACCCGGGGCGTTCCACGCCGAGATCTCCTTCTGGGATACCCCGCCCTCGGCCTTGACGGCATTCGACCGCATCTTCGTCGATGACTGGTACCAGGTGAAGCATCACGGCGTCGACGTCAGCTGGCGCGCTGTTGCCGAAGGGCATATCGCCGAAACCGCCATCACCGGGGAGGTCGGCGAGGTGGTTGCGGGACTCAAGCCGGGGCGGACCGACGAGCGGGAGCGGATCTTCTTCAATCCCATCGGCATGGGGATTCACGATCTGTCCGAGTCGCACCGGGTCTACACCAACGCAGTGCAGCGCGGAGTCGGCACCCGCATGAGTTATTTCGACCGGAGCAACGGCTGGCTTGACTCCCTGTGCATCAACGAACCGGGGGCTCCGACCGGGTTCGCCATTTCAGCGTGAGTGAGTGCGGGGGCGGATGGGTCGCTTCGCCTCCTGGCCGGCCCGGGATGCAGCACGGACATCTCCGGGAGGCGTGACGGGACCCCATGCATCTACCGGTTGATATGAGCCTCTGGCAGGGGCGGGTCGATCACGAGGAAGGGGCGGACGCCTTACGCTTGCACCAGTGGGTGCGCCCCCTTGAGGCGTACCGCTCCGGTCCGGGCGCCGCGCTGCTCGGGTTTGCCTGCGACGAAGGGGTCCGGCGCAACCAAGGCCGGGTCGGCGCCGCGCAGGGGCCCGCAGCCATCCGCCGGGACTTGGCTGGGACGGCCTGTCACATGAGCCCGCTTCTCTATGATGCAGGCGACCTGGTGAGTGGCGAAGGCGTCCTGGAAGCGGCCCAGGAAGACCTGGCACAGGTGGTCGCCGACCTGTTGGGGAAAGGTTTGACGCCCATCGTCCTTGGCGGCGGGCATGAGACGGCGTACGGCAGCGACCGCGGGCTGCGACGCTATCTCGCCCAGGTCAGTCCCGGAAGCAGCGTGGGTGTGGTCAATTTTGATGCCCACTTCGACCTGCGCTGCCCGGTGGAAGGCGCCAGCTCAGGTACACCCTTCGCCCAGGTCGCGGAAGACTGCCAGAGAGCAGGTACCCCTTTCCATTACGCCTGTTTCGGGATCAGTCGGATGGTCAACACCCGCGCGCTTTTCGACCGGGCCAGCCGATTAGGCGTCCGCTACTTCCTCGACACGGAACTCCAGGCCGGAAGGGAGGAGTTCCTGGGCCAGGCCCTTCGAGAGTTCGTTGCCTCCTGTGACTTCCTCCACCTGAGCATCGATCTCGATGTGCTTCCGGCCGGAACGGCTCCCGGTGTCTCCGCACCCGCGGGGCTCGGCATCCCCTTCGGGATGCTGCTCTCCGCGGTCGAGGTGCTGCGCCAGGCGGTCGATGGGGCCGGGCGGCCCAAGCTGCTGCTGGCCGACATCTGCGAATTGAACCCACAGCATGATATCGACGGCAGGACAGCGAAGGTGGCGGCGCGCTTATGCCACGACCTTTTTGACTGACGACTATTGCCGGGAACCGCGGGTAACATATGAGTCTGGTCGGGGCTTTCCTGGTACTCCTTTCGGCAGTTTGCCACGCGTCCTGGAATCTGGTCTCCAAGTCGGGCGGCGATCCGGTCCGGTTCATTCGTAAGGCCCTCCGTTATTCGAGTCTCTGCTATCTGCCGCTGTTCCTCGCCTTCCAGCCGTTTGTCACCTACGAACCCCGCTATCTCCTCGCCGCGATCAGCTCCGGCCTTATCGTGGCCTTTTATTTCTACGCGCTGAGCCGGGCCTACCACCATGGCGATGTCTCCATCGTCTATCCCATCGCGCGAGGTCTGCCGGTCCTGTTGCTGGCCTGGGTGGCCCTCTGGCTCGGCGAGCATCTTTCTCCAGCCGGGCTGGTGGGAATCGTGTTGATCCTGTCCGGTTGTTTCGTCGTACCGTTGCAACGCTTCATCCTTGGTCCCGGTGGCTTTGAACTGAAGGACTACTTCAATCGGAGCAACAGCTGGGCCTATCTGTCGGCGGTCATGACCTGCGCCTATACCCTGATCGACCAGTCGGCAGCTGTACGCATGCCGACCGATCCGTTCGCTCTGGCCATTGTCACCAAAGTGAACTATGTCTATCTGCAGAATTTCATCGCCTGGCTGTTCATGGAGTTCACCGCACCGGCGCCCGCCGAGAAGGACCAGATAGCGAAGAGCAATTCCGGTGAACTCTATGCCGGGCTGGTCTTCCTGGTCTCCTACAGCCTGGTGTTGACGGCGCTTACCATGGATTCCGCCGCCTACGTCATGTCCTTCAGACAGGTCAGCATCATCCTCACGTCTCTGGCGTCCATGCTCTGGTTTGAAAAGCGCATCTCGCGCCCGCGCCTGGTTGGTGTCTCGCTGATTTTCGCCGGCGTGGTGCTGATCGGGCAGGCATGAGATTCCGGCTGGCAGGTTGTTGAAAAACAATTCGCCCAAACGCCTGATTTTACAAGAACAAGGGCGATGATTTTGCTATAATTTCGCGCATAAACATACGAACTCGTCGACCTTAGGGGTCAACGTCGACCTTAGGGGTCAAGGCTACACATTGACAAAATAGCGGATTGTTGTTTCGAGCAGGGGGAGGGGGAATGTCACGGGCTTTGCGGATTCAGTATCCCGGTGCGTTTTACCATGTCACGTCACGTGGGAACGAGCGCCAGGATATTTTCAAAAACAATCGAGACCGGGAGCGGTTCCTGGGGTACCTCCAAAGTGCTGCGCAGCGGTATGGGGCGACGTTTCACTGCTACTGCCTGATGCGGAACCATTACCATTTGCTGCTGGAAACTCCCGAGAGCAATTTGTCTCAGATCATGCAGCACATCAACGGCTCCTATACCACCTACTTCAATTTCAAACGCAAACGAGCCGGGCATCTGCTTCAGGGACGCTACCACGCCGTCTTGGTCGAAGCCGATGCATACGCTTTGGAATTGAGCCGCTATATCCATCTCAATCCGGTTCGGGCCGGAGCGGTCCAGCGTCCCGAAAACTATGCTTGGAGCAGCTACAGCCATTTCCTTGGCGACCGGGTTACGCCGGACTGGCTGCACACGCAAACGATCCTCGCCTGCCTGGGCCCGACGAAAGATGTCCGGGGCCGCTATCGGGATTTCGTGGAAGACAAGCTGGAGAGTGGCTGTCGCAATCCGCTGCAAGAAGTTGTCGCCGGGGCGGTGCTTGGGACTGAGGCCTTTGTGGAGATGGTCCGAGGCAAGCACTTGCCCAAAGAGCTGGACGATCGGAACCTGCCGGGACAGCGGAGGTTGCAGAGGCAGCGCACGGCGGAGCAAATCACCCAAGCCGTCGCACTGCATGTAACCGATGAAAAATTAGCTCGAAAGATCGGTATCCATCTTTGTCATCGCTGTAGTGGAGAGAAACTACGCCACCTGGGTGAGCACTTCGGGCTCAGTGAGTCGGGGGTAACGCAGGTGAGCCGGCGGTTGGCGAGTGCGACGAAGAGCGATACGACGCTGAGCAACTTGATCAGGAAGGTCGAAGAAGAGCTTGGTTTGTATCGTGTGTAGCCCTGACCCCCGTTATGCTCTGACCCCCGTTATGCTGTGGAGAGGTGTTGCGTTCGATACGGTCTGCTGGCTCAACGGCCTCGACATCGCGCCGGAGGCCCCTTATGTTAAGTCGCCGTCTAGATCCAACGCGGTGCATGAAAAATTTGAGAAATATGGGAGGTGTTCCTAGTTTTACTTAGTTTTACTAAAAGGAGGGGTTTGGTGTATGCCGACAATCAGTGTATTCTACGGAATCATCATCTATCTCTATTTTTTCGACAACCAGAAGCATCGACTGCCACATTTCCATGCCCGCTATCAGGGTCAACAGGCGGCCGTCTCAATCGCTGACGGCGAGGTTCTTGAGGGGACAATCCCTCCGGCAAAAATGAAGCTGGTACAAGCCTGGCTGGAGATCCATCGGGAGGACCTGATGGCGGATTGGGAGTTGGCCGTCAACGGCCAGACTCCATTTCCGATCGAACCGTTGCGATAGGAGAACGAAAATGGAATCGGTCGTCCGTGTGATGCCTCGCGAGGACTACCAATTGGAACTCGAATTCAATACGGGTGAGGTGCGACTTTTCGATGCACGCCCTTATCTGGATAAGGGCGCTTTCAGCCAACTGAAGGATCGGGTCCTTTTCGCAAGGGCTTATGTTGCATTCGATACAGTCTGCTGGCCCAACGGCCTCGACATAGCGCCGGAGACCCTTTATGCCAAGTCGGTGCCTAGATCCAACGCGGTGCATGAAAAACCTGAGAAATATGGGAAGTGTCCCTAGTTTTTCCCCTTTCGAGAAAAGCAAAATGAAAACAGATGCTTAACCAGGTCCGACCCTGTTGATTGCCAACTGGTTTTGGCGTAGCCCCGCATCAGCTTGCCGTAACTGCCGTCGGCGCGGGCCAGATGCAGGTCCTCGAAGAGCCGGGGCAGCCGGAGGTAGAGCACCGAGTGTCCTTCCAGGCAGGCCTTGTGGCCCAGAGCGCAGGC
>JBBQBQ010000108.1:0-10844 GCA_038317685.1 Desulfuromonadales bacterium
AGGAAACCGGCTGGCGGGCCTGGGGAAGGGTCGTCAGGAAATTGTGAGCCAAAGGGATGAGCAGCAGGGCGAGGACGACACCGAGATAGAGGAAGGTGGTCTGCAGACCGAAGCGGTCTGCGGCTTGGCCGATGAGCGGTCCGGTCAGAACGAAGAGGGTTCGGAAGAGCAGGGATTTGAGGGAGAGAATGCTGGCGCGATTTTCCCGGCGGCTCTGGTGCTGAAGATGATGGCGCAGCAGGGGACCCTGCAAACCGCGCATGCTGGTCAGCAGGAAATAACCTAAAAAAGACCACAGGGCATGGGTTGTGGCCAGAACCAGATACCCGCAGATCAGCAGGCCGAGATAGATGGCCTGCATCCCCCGCTCCCCGAGATGAAAAAGAACCCGATGGCCGACCAGCGAAAATCCGGCTACCGTCAGGTTGGCCGCGGCCCAGATCGGTCCGAACCAGGTCAGGGGGACCCGGCACTCCTGCATGAAGGGCTGAATCAGCCAGACCGGGTAGAAGGAGGCGATGCCAAGGACCGTGGCCAGAAGCAGGGTGTGGCGAAGCCGGCGATTCTCCACCAGTGCAAAACGGCAGGTCTGGAAGGCTTCTACCAGATGGGATTTGGCGACGGTCGCCGCGGCCGGGGGAGCTTCAGCCAGGGCCCGGGTGATGGCAAAGGCTGCCACCCAGACCGCGATCTGGATGACGAAGGGGGCCAGCGGCCACCAGGCGTACAGAACCCCGGCGAAGAGCGCGCCGGCGGCCTCTCCAGCTTGGGCCCAGCCGTTCATACGGCCGTCAAAGCGGGCGTACTGTTCGGTTTGCCCCTGCTGCCGCAACGATTCGAAGAGCAGGGCGCTGTCGGAGCCGCTGATGAAGGCGAAGGAGATTCCGAGGAAAAGCTCCGCCACCAGGACCTCGGAGAAGGAACCGGCCACAGTGTAGAGGCCCCATCCGACAATGCCGACGACGGATGCAAGGCTTAAGGTAAAACGGTAACCGAGGCGATCGGCCAGATAGCCCGAAGGGTACTCAAAGAGGAGGGTGGCCAGAGAAAATCCCCCCTGGAGCAGGAGAATCTCCGTCAAGGAGAGACCGATCTGGTCCTTCCAGAAGAGGGTGATGATGGCCATAGGAAAGAGGGCCATCTTCAGAAAGGAGAAGGCGTAAAGGAGGCCGATGTTGCGGGACCGGTTCACTCCTGCCAATAGATGCAGGAGGCCGGGCAGGCATCCATCGCCTGTTCGATCTTCTCCTCCGGGGCGCCGGTCGGATTATAGACCTGAGACTTGTGCGCTCCGTGGGCATGGGCCCCATGATCATGCCCGCTGTGGTCGTCACCGGTCATGCTGAAGACCTCCGGACAGATCTGGGTACAGACTTCACAACTGATGCAACACTCCTGATCGACAACGGGAATTCTTGGCATGAGTCAACTCTCTTTTAAGGGGAGGCAATAGCGGTTCCTGAACCTTTTACCGGAACCGCCAGGGGCTGTCAAAGAGAAACGCCGCCTCCACCGGGGAAGGCTGCGGTGATGGTATTCGAAAGAGTGCTGTGATATCCTTCTGTTCATTGATGCTGCCCAATGAGGGACCGGGAGGGATCGTTGAAAAAATCGATTGGACTCTATGGCGAAGTCATCGCGACCCTGGTCTTTCTGCTCGGAGCGGCGCTGCTGCTCGGCGGGTTTTTGCTGCTGAGACTGAGCGAACAGCAATTGCTCGATCAGAGGGTCGGCGGCATCATCGCCCAGGTGCGGCTGATGACCCGCAGTGTCGCCGGCACCGAGTACGGTGAGGATGACGACCTGACGCGGCTGGCCCGCTTCAGCCGGTTGGTCCGTGACCTTCCTTCCGACCAGTCGCCTTTGTCCTGGACCCTGACCGATTCGAAGTTGAAGGTGGTCGCAACCCGCCGGCTTCAGGGAGAGTCCATCGGCAATGCCTCTGATCTTCAAGCCGTGCTGACTGCTTCCGAGCCGCTGGTCAGGGTCGACTATCGGGTTGGGTGGTTGCCGTGGGACGCTGATGAGGGATCCCTCCTCATCAGTCAGGCGATCCGTTCCGGCGGAAAGGTCCTGGGCGGCTGGCAGGCCCGCTTTTCTCTTGCCGACGTGCGGTTACAGATTCTCGCCGCTTATCGGTTGACCCTTCTCTACATCCTTCTCTACGGGACGGTCCTGGTCGGCTTCGGGGTGTTGCTTCTCAGTCTCAACGTCGTCCAGCCGATCCGCAGGTTGCGGCAGGCCACTCAGGCGATTGCCGAAGGCGACCTGGAAACGCAACTGCCGATCGCCGGTCCTCGGGAAATCTCGGACCTCTCCGGGGCGTTCAATACCATGGCGGATGCCCTCAGGGTGAGTCGGGGAGAGACCGAAGCCCATATCAACCAACTCAGTCAAGCCAACGACGACCTCAAGCGGACCCAGGAAGAACTGATTCGCTCGGCCAAGATGGCCTCGGTCGGCCATCTCGCCGCCGGCATGGCCCATGAAATCGGCAATCCCCTCGGGGCGGTCGTCGGCTATCTGGAATTGTTGAAAAGCCGCTGCGACGATAGCGACCAACGTGATCTTCTGGTCCGTTCCCTGGAGGAGTTGGGCCGGGTCGACCACCTGGTTCGCGATCTCCTTGATTACGCCGCGCCGGCCGAGGAGCAGACCGAGCTGGTGGAGCCAGGGAAGGTTCTGGAAGAAGCGTTGGGAATGCTCATTCATCAAGGGGCTTTCGGCTTCAGGACGGTCCGGAAGGACTGGCCGGACCGGTTGCCTCCCGTGCGCATGGTTCGCCATAAACTGGTGCAGGTGTTGGTCAACCTGCTCTTGAACGCCCGGGATGCGACCGCGGAGGAGGGAACTGTGCAACTTTCTGCCGCGCTCGAAGGGAGCGAGGTGGTCATTCGGGTGGCCGACAATGGCAGCGGTATTTCCGGGGAGGTGCAGCGGCAACTCTTCGATCCCTTCTTCACGACCAAGGCGCCCGGGAAAGGGCGCGGGCTCGGGCTGGCGGTCGCCTTGCGCATCGTTGAAGAGGCCGGGGGGAAACTCCTGGTCGAGTCGACGGCGGGCAGCGGCTCGGTCTTTATCCTTCGATTGCCGGTTGTCGGGGAAGAAGAACCATGATGCAGCCGTCCCGACAGATTCTGATTATCGATGACGAACCGGGGATGCGCCACATGCTGCGCCTGGTCCTGGAACGGGAAGGATACGGTGTTAAGGAGGCCGAAACGGGGGAGCAAGGGCTGAAACTCCTTGCCGGCGGCAGCTATGAGGCAGTTCTCTGCGATATCCGCATGCCCGATCTGGATGGCCACGCAGTGCTGAAGAAGGCGGCGGAGGCCGGAAACCCCACCACCATCATCATGATGAGCGCTTACGGCAATATCGATACCGCCATCGCCTGTATGAAGGAGGGTGCCTACGATTACATCGCCAAGCCCTTTAAGCCCGATGAAGTGGTGTTAACCTTACGCAAGGCTGAGGAGAGGTTACGCCTGCTGCGGGAGAACGATCAACTCAAACGGGCCCTTCAGGTTCAGGATTCAAAAAGGATCGTCAGCCGCGGCCGCGCCATGGAGGCGGTCCTTGATCTTGTGCGCAGGGTGGCCGTCACCAACTCGCCGGTTCTGATTACCGGAGAGACCGGCACCGGCAAGGAATTGGTGGCGCGAGCGCTGCATGCCCAGGGGAAGCGCAAGGATGCTCCTTTCGTCGCCGTCAACTGCAGCGCCATCTCCTCCAGCCTGCTCGAAAGCGAACTTTTCGGTCACGTCAAGGGGGCCTTCACCGGCGCCGACCGGGAACGGCAGGGGCTCTTCGGCGCCGCTGACGGCGGCACTCTCTTTCTTGACGAGATCGGTGAACTCCCCCTCGACCTCCAGCCCAAGCTGCTCCGGGTCCTTCAGGAAGGGGAAGTGCGGCGGGTCGGGGAAAACCAGCCGCGGCGGGTCGATGTCCGGGTCTTGGCGGCAACCGCCCGCGACCTCAAGGAAATGGTCAGGGCGGGGAGTTTCCGGGACGACCTTTTCTATCGATTGGCGGTGATGGAGATCCGGGTTCCGCCGTTGCGGGAACATCCCGAGGATATTCCCCTGTTGGCCGAACATTTCGTGACCCGCATTGCTGATCGCGAGGGACGGACCGTCCCCGCCATCTCCAGTTCCTTCATGGAGATTCTGACGCCGTATGGCTGGCCTGGAAATATTCGGGAATTGGAAAACTTCATGGAAAAATCAATGATTTTCTGCCGTGGAGAAAGCCTGGAACCGGCCGACCTTCCCTGGGAGGTCCGGCGTCAGGAACGGGTTGCCGGACATGGCCTCTCTCTCAAGGGGGCCTACCAGCGACTGGAGGAGGAATATATCCGCAAAGCCTTGGCGTCCACCGGCGGCAATCGCACCCAGGCGGCGCGAATTCTGGAGATCAGTCTGCGCAACTTGATGTACAAGCTCAAGGAGTATGGCATGGACGGTTGATGGGTCCTTCCTGGGACCATTCCCAGGCTGCCATCGTGAAATTACTGCATCAACCATGCAAAAAATGCATTGAACGAAGTGGGGAATGCCGATTTATTGGAAATTCTTTAAACGATTTCAGCAGGGTACCTCCTTGACAAAGAGTGGTATGTTGCTTGCACATTCAAACGCTGAGATCTCTCTGGTCAACGGCCCACGGGGGATACAGAAACGCCGGCCAAGGCCGGCAAGGAGCAGATTCGTGGCCCTTTTCACCTCAACTCGCAAAATGCGCAATGTGGCCGGCTTCACCCTGGTTGAACTGATCACGGTGCTGGTGGTCGGCGGGATTCTGACGCTCATTGCGATGCCCAACCTGCGCGATGCGGTCCGCAACTTCCGGTTGACCTCCGAGGCCAACGAGGTGGTCGGCGCTCTCAACCTGGCCCGTAGCGAGGCGGTCACCCGCGCCCGGCAGGTGACGGTTTGCCGTAGCGCCAACGGCACCGAGTGCATCACTGCTGCCGGAGGGTGGGAAGTGGGGTGGGTTGTCTACCAGGATGCTGACGGCGATGGGGATATAACCGCCGGAGAGGAAATCCGGGTCTATCAGCGTTTGACTTCCGGCATGACCCTGAGGACTGGCGACAAGTTTAAAGATTTTGTCAACTTTCAAGCCAACGGCAGCGCCACCGGCGCCGCAGGGAACACTAGTGCCGCCGCCGTCGATATCAACCTGCGGCTCTGCGACGAGCGGCAAGATGAGACTAAATCCTATCTGATCGGCATCGGCCTGGTCGGTCGAATCAACTCTACCAAAGGAATCGGAGGGGGGCTGACATGTCCCTGAAAACACAGAATAAACAAGGTTTCACCCTGGTCGAAGTGCTGGTGGCTTTGGTCGTCCTGGCGATCGGGCTGCTTGGTCTGGCGACCCTCCAGGGCCGCGCTCTTGGCGGCGGTCACAGCGCTTACCTCCGCTCCCAGGCGACTCTGTATGCCTACGACATCCTCGAACGGATGCGGGTCAACCGGGAAGAAGCCATGACCCTGCCCAGCCCCTACACTCTGGCCGATTATGGTGATGTTTCTGCTGCCACCCCGGGGACCAGGGCAGATGACGACCTCGACGAGTGGCTGGGGTTCGTCAACGGCCTACCCGGCGGCGAGGCGCGCATCAACCTTTCCAACGAAGAGAAGGGGAGGATCCTGGTGCAGATTTTCGTGCGCTGGAACGAGAAGGTTATGAAGACTGATGCGGGGGGCAACCCCATCCAGCCGGAAATCGTAGTGCGGACCATCCTGTAAGAGGTGAGGTGCTTTTGATCATGAAAAATTCCACCCAACGATATCTGCGCAGCCAGCGGGGCCTGTCCCTGGTCGAACTGCTGATCGCCGCCGCCGTCGGCCTGATTCTGCTTGGCGGAGTCTACAAGCTCTTCGTCAGTTCCTCGGACACCTACAGCATGGATGAACAACTGGCCAGGGTCCAGGAGAACGGCCGCTTCGCCCTTGATTTCATCACCCGAGACCTGCGCATGGCCGGATTCCGGGGCTGCGCCGGGACTGAAGGCAATCTCGATTGTATCCTCAATGGTGACTGCACCGGCTTCAACTATGCTTTTGACCAGTATATCGGCGGCTCGGAAGCGGACAGCCCCACCACCTGGACCCCGGCCCTCGATGCAGGCTTGAC
The DNA here is from genome assembly GCA_038317685.1 of Desulfuromonadales bacterium. GTDB lineage: Bacteria > Desulfobacterota > Desulfuromonadia > Desulfuromonadales > DDH964 > JBBQBQ01. The sequence continues at coordinate 6,145 of JBBQBQ010000108.1, forward strand.
CTCGCCGCTTGGTGGTAGTGACGTGATCACCGTTCGGGGCATCGCAGCAGGAAATATCCCGATCACCACCGACATGCCTTCCACCTCGGCCACGATGTTTGTCCCGGCGGCGACCACCGGGATCGCCGTCGGGGATATCATGATGGTCAGCGATTGCAAGGAAGTCCGGGTCTTCCAAGTCACCCACTACAACGTATCCGGCGGGGCCGGGAACGTTGAACACAACTCGGGCGCGACGGAAGTCCCGGGGAATTCGGTCGCGGGTCTTGGCTATGAATTCCCGCCCGGCGCCGAGGTCTTCAATATTTCCACGACGACCTACTATGTGCGGAACCTCGATGCCGGCGGTAATGTGACCGAACCGACCCTGTACCGAAAGGTCGGGATCCAGGCGGCCGAGGCGATCGTCGAAGGGGTTGAGAATATTCAGATCCGCTACGGCCTCGACAGCACTGGCGACGGGGGCGTCAATACCTACGATACCGCCGACAATATTGAAGCCGCCGGGACCTGGAATCAGGTGGTGGCGGTCCGGCTCTTCCTTCTGGTGCGCAGTCCCAACGATGTCCTGCACGGGGAACTCGATGCCCTGCCGGCCAATTACGCGGTCTTCGGCCTGGCGAACCCCGGCGACCGGCGCCTCAGGATGGTTTACAGTACCACCATCGGCCTGCGCAACCGTTTGCCCTGAACCCCATCTGGCCGCCCGGATTGCATCGGGAGGAGACGGATCGAGCTTATGCAGAGAGAGAAAGAACATATTTTGGCCAATGAACGGGGCGCGGTCCTGATTACCGGCCTGTTGATCCTGGTGATCCTGACCATGCTGGGGCTGGTGGCGATGCAAAGCTCCACCCTGCAGGAGAAGATGGCCTACAACATGACCAACCGGACCCTGGCCTTTCAGGCGGCGGAAGCGGCGCTACGGGAAGGGGAGGCGCTGCTGCAGTCGGCGGTCCTCCCGGTCTTTGACGGCAGCAACGGCCTCTATGCCCTAAACACCAATGTTGATGTTCTTACCCTCGACTGGGTCGCCAACGGCCGGTTGATGACAGATTCCGCCGGCAACCCCCAGAACCTGATTACCGGGGTCGCTGCGCCGCCGCGCTACATCGTCGAGGAGCTGGGCGGATTACCGAGCGAGTCCGGGTCGCTGGTGGCCGGTACCCCGCTGACCGACGAAGTTATGTACCGGGTGACGGCCCGGGGGGTCGGCTCGATCAACGCCGGCGAAGTCATTCTGCAGAGCACCTTTCTGCGCTAAAAAAACCCTTGCCTGATGCAAGTTTCCGCACCGATCGATAGGACGGACGTGGCGCGCAGCGCCGGGAGGTCGACAATGAGGACTCAAGCTTGGTATCGCACCATAAACGTGACGATCGGTCTAGCATTGCTGGCGGTCTTCTCCGGCCTGTTGCCGAATGCCGCCCGAGCGGCCTGCAATGTATCGGGGAACGTCTTTATTGAGGCGGAGAATAACAGCCCCAATGGCGGAGGGGGCGCCGACTGGCAGCAGAGCAACGATAATTCCGCCTCCGGCGGCAAATACCTCCTGGCGACCGCCCAGGACACTTCCCAGAATAACCAGGGGGCGGTCAGCACCACGGCGGTCCGTTATGATCTTCACTTCAATTCTGGGGGGACCTACTACCTTTGGTTCCGGGTCCAGGGTGTTCGGGTCGGAAATACCAACAAGGATTCGCTTTGGTACGGCCTTTCCTCGAGCGGGCCGGATGGTGCTAGCAACAATGTCGGCAACAGCGGAGGAACCTGGGAATGGACCAGTCGAATCCAGGTTTCCATCTCTTCAGGCGATCGCACTATTTATGTCTGGCCCCGGGAAAGTAGTCTCAAGTATGACGGGTTTTTCATCAGCACAGACAAGAATGCCAACCCGAACACCAGCGTCAAGCTCGATCCGACCGATCCCAACTGCGGAGCGGTGGTCCTCGATGCAGACCACGACGGCTACACCGTCCTGCAGGGCGACTGCAACGACAACAATGCCGCCATCCACCCGGGCGCCACGGAAATCTGCGGGAACGCCGTCGACGAGGACTGCGACGGTGTCCTGAACAACGGCTGCCCGGTCGATAACGACCACGATGGTCACTATGCAGGCCCCGACGATTGCAACGACAACGACGCCTCGGTCTATGTCGGAGCACCCGAACTCTGTGACAACAAGGACAACAACTGCGACGGCCGTACCGACGAGGGGTGCCTCTTCGATGTGGACGGCGACGGCTATAAATCGGACGTCGACTGCAACGACAACAATGCCGCTATTCACCCCGGAGCCCTGGAAATCTGCGGGGACCACCTCGACAACAACTGCGACGGCCTTGCCGACGAGGGGTGCGACCCGGACTACGATGGCGACGGCTTCACCCAACTTGGAACAAATGGCAAGGCGCCGGACTGCAACGACGAGAATGCCGCCATCAACCCCGACGCCACCGAAGTCTGCGACCTCATCGACAACAACTGCGACGGCGTCGTCGACCCGCCGACCTGCGACATGGACGGCGACGGCTATACAGTCGGCGACGGCGACTGCAACGATTACAACCCGGCGATCCATCCCGGCGCTCTGGAAATCTGCGATGGTATCGACAACAACTGCACCGGGGGCAATGACGAGGGGGGAGTCTGTGCTTCGACCCTTCCACCCGACGATAGCGGTGACGTTTCCCAGGTCCCGCTCTTCCTGGCCCAAACCGCCCCACCCCTCAACATGCTGGTTTTGGGTCGGGATCACAAACTCTATTATGAAGCCTATAACGATGCGTCCGACCTGAATGGCGACGGAATCCTCGATGTCGGCTACAAACCGAACATCAACTACTACGGCTATTTCGATTCCTTCAAGTGCTACGACTATGTCGCCGGCAACACCCGTTTCGAACCGGTCAGCACCACCACCACCAAGAAGTGCAACCTGCCGACCGCCGTCACCAAATACTGGAGCGGCGACTTCCTCAACTACCTGACAACGTCGCGCATGGACGCCCTGCGCAAAGTTCTTTACGGCGGCACCCGGGTCACCGACACCATCGCCCTGACAGTTCTGGAGCGGGCCAATACCCCGCAGGACGCCCATAGCTGGGGCAAGGAGTACAACGGCCTGACCAAGGACGGTTACGATATCCGCGAATACGCCAATATGAATTTGCCGGCCCCGGGGTTCCGCCACCTCTTCGCCAATACCACCCTCGGCCAGGATATCGCCACCGCCGCTCCGGGTGCGCCGCTGCTGCGGGTTCTCCCCGACAGTAAATACCGCACCTGGGAGTGGGTCTCCATCGAACGGCCGGTCGCCGGCAGTAAATGCCTCAATGGCGGCAGTGGTCCCAACTGCGAAAATGCCACCGCCACCATAACCTGGGAAGTCGTCCCCTCCTCGGCTTTCAAGAATCTGACCCTGACCGACTGGGATTTCAGTTCCATCAGCCTGTATTCCCCGTTCAGCCATATCAACTACAATACCTTCGTCAACACCATCGTTGCCGACTCGAGCCGCCGGCTCGGCACCCGTAACATTTCGAATATCGACGGCACCACCAACCCCGCCGGCACCGCCGCCCAGCAGGATTACTATCTCTCCCTCTTCGCCGGGCAGATCACCGTCCCCAACGAGGGGATTTACACCTTCGGCGTCAACGGCGACGATGCGGTGGAGGTGATGATCGACGGCAACAACGATGGGGATTTCAACGATCTCGGGGAAATCATCGGCTGGTACGCCGTGGGTGCCAGTTCCTCCGGCCACTCCCCCTGCGGTGACCCGCTGAGTGCCTGCCTCGCGACCCACTCGGGAGATATCTATCTGACCGCCGGCGACCACAACATCATCTACCGCCATGAGGAACATGCCGGGGGATCCGTTTACCAGCTTTATTGGAAACGGACCATCCCCGTCTCGCTGATCAACGATCTGACGGTCAAGGTTCAGGTCTGCAAGACCGGTTTGCTCGAGCCCAACTGCAAGACTTATCCGAACGGCACCATTAAACCGACCGGGCTCCTCCATGACTACGGTGAAAACGGTCGCATGAAGTTCGGCCTGCTGACCGGGTCCTACACCAAAAATACTTCCGGCGGGGTGCTGCGGAAAAAGGTCGGAGCCATCACCGACGAGATCAACGCCGACACTGGCGTCTTCACCAACACCGTCGGCATCGTCAAGACCATCGACAGATTGCGCACCGTCGGTTTCGAGGGGAGCAGTACCTCCTACAACGACAACTGCGGCTGGATTACCACCGCGGCCCTGACCGAAGGGAAGTGCCGGATGTGGGGGAACCCCATCGCCGAAATGATGTACGAGGGCCTGCGCTACTTTGCCGGGAAGGGGGTCGGATCGTCAGCCTACACCTACACCAATACCTCCGGCGACGACTACAACCTGGGCCTGCCTCTGGCCGCCTGGGACAATCCCTACGCGGCGGGCAACAACGAATACTGTGCCAAGCCGTTTGAACTGGTGATCAGCGACATCAACCCTTCCTATGACAGCGATCAGTTGCCGGGGAGTTACTTCAACAACTACACCGGGGACATTACCGGCCTCAACGTCGGCGATCTCGCCGACACCATCTGGAATCACGAATTCGATTCGGCCACCAAGGAGATCTTTATCGGCCAGTCCGGGTCGAACAACGACTATGCCCCCACCGCCAAATCTGTGAACAGCTTCA
>JBBQBQ010000109.1:0-10820 GCA_038317685.1 Desulfuromonadales bacterium
GACCACGGGGGGCGGGATGGTCACGGTACACCCCTGGCTGCCGTTGGTCCAGGAGCTGTCCGTGGCGCCGCTTAAAGTCCCTTTCACCCGGTAGTAGTAGGTTCCATTGCCCTTGCCGCTGATGGAGGCGCTGGTCGACGAGCCGTTATAGACCGGACTCGAACCGGAGAAGGAGGCACTGGTCGACTCTTCGAGGACATAACCGGCGCCTGCAGTCGAGGAGGACCCCCAGCTCACCGAATAGGAGCCGGTCGAGCTGCTCGACGGTACGTTGACACTGGTCGGCGGCGTGACGTTGGTCGGCGGCGGTGGGGCAACCGAGACGGAGCAGCCGTTCGATCCCTGCACCCAGCCACTGTCGGTGAGCCCGCTCTTGATCGCCTTGACCCGATAATAATAGGTGCCGTTTCCCTTGCCGCTGATCGAAGCGCTGGTCGAGGTGCCGCTGTAGGCGGTCCGCAGACCGGCGGAGAACCCGCTGTTGGTTGCCTCCTCCAGCACGTAACTGGCACCATAGGTGGGTGAATCACTCCAACCCACCGAATAATTGCCGCTGCTGCTGGAGGACGGGACGCTGATGGCAGAGGGCGGAGAGGCATTGGTCACCGGCGGCGGAATGGAGACGGTACAAGCGCTGCCGCCGACTTTCGGGGAACTGTCCTGATAACCGATCGCGGTGGTTTTGACCCGGTAATAGTAGCTGCCGTTGGTCTTGCCGACGATCGGCGCCGAGGTTGCGGCTCCCGAGTAGGCGGTTCGCAGGTTGGCGGTAAAGCCGCTGTCGGTCGCCTCTTCCAGAATGTAGCCAGGGACCGACGGGGGATCATAGCCGGCATCCGGCAGGGTCGCGACGCCCCAACTGACGATGAAGTTGCCGGAACTGCTCGAACCCGGCACCGTGATGGTGGGCGGCGCCCCGGCCGTCGGGTAAGTGGCCGACAACTGGCTGGTCCAGTGGCCGTCGACCGTCATCAGCGACGGATCGGTCAGGTCAACCCCGAACCCTGCTGCTGAAAATACCATGTCGGACGTTTCCGCTCCTGCCGACGGGCTGTAGACGGCCCACTCAAGAGCATCGTCGGGGTAGGCGTAGATCACCAGGTTGAAGGCGGTCGCCCCGGTGGCTGTGGCCGCGACCACGGCGGCCCCCACCACCTCTCCACTGACCCGGACGCCGATTTCCGTCCCGACGGGGGCCGGCCCGCCGTTCACCTCAAGGTAGCCGGCGACGTCCATGGTGGAGAGCGGGTTGACCGGCTCGACCCGCAGAAAGTGGGTCGGCTGGACGGCTCCGGCGGCGGCTACCCAGATCAACAGCACGATCTGGGCCAAAGCCAGCGTAAAGAATCCCCGGGCGCCGCGTTGCGTGCGTTGCCATTTGCTGCCAGACATCCGTCTAATCTCCATAATAGAGAGAGGCCTCGGAATCGAGGTGCATCAGGTACCCCCGGCCGGGACCCAGAAACTTCAAGGTCTGAAATTCGGCCGGGTACGGCGGATCGAACCGTTGGAAGTCGGTCCCGGTCCAGCCCTGCAGCCAGTAGTCGGGCGGCGACGCGACCGGCAGGGGGTTCAGATGAAACGCCTGGTCGAGGGCGGCGACCGTGGTCAGGGGCGGGATCGGTTGATATCCGCCCGCCGCCGGATAGGCGGCGCCGGCAGCGGCTTCGGCGCCGCTCACGGCGCGTACGTCCTGCCCCCAGTAACCGACCATGGTCGAGCCTCCCGGAAGGTCCAGGATCGCGCCCGGATCGAGGGGCGGGAGGGAGCTATCTGCGTTGAGGGTCAGGACCGCCCCGTTGGCATCGGTGACGTGGATGAAATAGCCGTAGCCGCCGGCGATATAGGTCAAATCGTTGCCCGTTTCAAGGAGGTTCGCGGGATCGTCGCTGCCGAAGGCGTAATAGTAACTGCCCCTGCGGTTGACGATCTGGTCGTATTGCCCATCAATGGAAGAAAAGACCTCGGCAAGATCGGCGACCGCCAGATGGTCAACCGTCTGCCCGCTACCTTCCGGGGGGACCGGCAACAGGGATTCGTCAGTGGCGCTACCGGTGTTCAGATACCAGTCGACCGCCAGGGGGAACGAAATGAGGTTCCAGCCGGCCTGCAGGGGTATGGTGATGGGGCTCCCCCAGGCCAGATCGACCTGCGCATAGCCCCCCGCGGCCCAGGCGACCGGGCGCGGCGTGCTGAGTAGCCGAACCGTCCGGCTGTTGGTACTGTCCCAGGCCAGGAAGGTCAATCGTTCACCGGGCTGGGCGCCTTCATCTTGCGCCGGGGTGGTGGGGTCGTCGCCATAGACGACCAGGGGGCCGTAGACGCCGCGGGCATCCACCGGAGCCGACCCGACCAGGTTATAGGTCGAATCGTAGACGCCGACCTCATCTCCGGCCTGGGCTGGGACCCCGAGGAGGGTGACGTTGCCGGCAAAGACGGTCGCCAGGGGGCTGGTCCGAATCGAACCGAAATGACCGGCGCCCGCAGTGATCACTATGGTGATCGGCAGCGTGCCGCTCTCCGTGCCGCCCCCAAAGGTGAAGTCGCCTTGCAGGGTGAAGGAATCGCCGGCGGCGCCGGTGACCGTCAACAGGCCGTTGCTGTCGACCACGGCCGGGCAAGGGACGGTGCTGCAGGCGTTGACAATCCAGGCGTCGGGAGCGACGAGCGCCGAGGATCCATCGTCGAAGGTCGCAAAGGCCTGATAGTTGGCGGCAGTCGCCGGGGCCAGCTGAGCCGGCCCGAGGATGGCCAGATTGATCAGCTTGACGGTCGCCACCTGGTAAGGCAGGGGCGGTTCGAAGTTGTCGCCGTTAAAGCTGATCCAGCCGATATTCTCCCCCCAGGCAAACCCGTGAAAGTGGCCGGTGGCATCGATGGTGACGGTCCCGGCTGCGGGAGCATGGTCAGGATTGAAATTGATCCAGCCGGTCGTCTCGCTCCAGGCATAGCCGGAGAGATGATTCCCGTTACGGTTGACCCCCCAGTCGGCGGCAGAGTCATTGGCGTATGTGCCGCTGGTCCGGGCATCGACCCCCAGCCTGATCCAGCCGATGTTTTCACCCCAGGCCGAGCCGATGAGATGATCCGAATAGACCGTGACCCCGCCGCCGCTGGGGGCGAAGTTGATCCAGCCGGTGGTCTCCGACCAGGCCCATTTGTAGGTGCTGTGGATGTTCCCGGTGACAGCCAGAGTCGTCCCCGGGAAGACGGCCATTCCGGCCCACAAGCCCACCAGCAGCGCGAATATTTTCAATAAACCGATTTTCCGCATGAACCCGTTCCCCTTAGGACCGCAAGAAAGGTTGGTCACCCATGGCCGCCCAAACGACGCCCCGGATTATTGCGCGACGATGGTTTTGGTGGCCGGTGGGCTGTCCCAGGTGCCGAAATTGACAACCAGCTGGACGATGTAGCTCCCCGCACGGTCGGCGACAAAGGTCGGATTGACCAGGGTCGGGTCGCTCAGCACCGCGGCGCTCCCGGCGGGAACCTGGGTCAGCTTCCATTTGTAGGTCGCCGTGGCGCCGCCGGTATTGTTCGGCAGGGAGGAGCTACTGCCGTTCAGGCTGACCGGCGCGTTGGTGGAAACCGGGGTCGCGGCGGAAATGGCGGCGACCGGAGCGACAAAATTGCCGCTGCGAACCGGCAATAGGTTATTGGTCAGGAGAATGCCGTTCCGGGTTATCGAGCCGCCGTCAATAGTGACGACATAACGGTCAGAGGTGACACCCAGCACCGACACGGAAGTCCAATAGTAGTCAGAAAAGTTGACGTCGAACGTGTCGGTCCCTTTGGCGTTTCCCTGATAATTGGAATATACGGGATTGTAATAGCGAAAATCGAACAGACTGAGTATCTCGAACAGGGTCGGAATCCGCCAGCCCCCCGGATTGGTTCCGTTCGCGAAACAGGTTGCGTCCTTGAGCCCGGCATTCAAATCGGCGATTCCCTGACCAGCACCGGCAAAGTTGACGCTTCCCATGCACACCGGATGTTTCAGCCACTCCAGGCCCGTCAGGTGATCGCGGACCAGGCCGGGATTCGCGGCCCCGGACGGATCGGTTTCGCTGAAGCGGGGGGTGGGTATCGCCACCCCGGGGCTGAAACGGCCGTCGGGATAGGGCATCCTCTGGACCAGGGCCAGGTGCGGAGGGAACGGTTGATCCAACGGCCCACCGGTCCCCTGGGCATCGACCCGGTTCAGGACCTCCTTCAAGGTATGGCCGGTCGCCTGAGGACCGGCCGCCGGAGACGTGGGGGCTCCGGCCCCGACCTCATGGCCGGACAAACGGTCGTATATGTCGGTCAGGCTCGGCATCGACTGATCCCCGCCGGGAGGATCAAGGGTCCCGGCCAGGGAGGTGCCGCCGCTGAAGATGATCAGCATTGCCGATAAACCAGCGAGCCAACATGCTTTACCCAATGTCTTGAAAGTGACCATGGCTAATCCTTTTTTTTTCGGTTCGAAAGGGGCTGAATCCATCACGAAGGAATTTTCTGTGAGAATTTGGGGCCGAACCCGGAACGGAAACCGCGGCAAGTGACAAATCGAGGCAATCGGTGGTGGCAAATGCCCGGGTCCAGGCTCCGGCCAAGGTTGAAAGAGTGCCCGTTCCTACCTCCCCGCCTTAATCGGGGGGGGCTCAAGGGCCTGTTTCAGGACCTCCGGGACTCTGGGAGCAAAGAACCCCGCGGTTGAAAAGCCGCCCGCTCCCTAAGTTGGTGCAAAAGATATACCGTCAACTTCACCCGGCGCCGCATGAAACGGCAATGCGGTAAAATCAGGATAATGCGCGAACCTTAACATGAAATCGTTGGTTATAGTAACCCCTCGTCAGATTATTTTCCCTCGATTAAAAATTGCGGGTGGAGTCGCGCTTGATTCTGAACGGTTTTTGGTGACTTAGTCCCTTGGCGAATGGTTCAGAGGGTTTTGGTTTATGGCCCGCCCCCCGGGTTGCAGGGTTGTATTCGTCCCGGGGAACAACGGCAATTCAGCTGAGCGGCCCTTCGAATCCCGATGGCTGCAGGTGCCGACGGCCTGGGACTTAACGGCCAAGGGAAGGGTTTTTTCAAGGGGGGAATTGCGGTGTAAAAAAAAAGGGCCGTGCAAAGCACGGCCCTACTCTATCGAAGGTTGAGCTAACTCAGGTCAGATTACTGAGCCGATATGCGGCCGAGGGTCTCAGTGACCTTGGCACGCAGCGTGGTGTCGGCATCATTGAATGCCGGAATCCACTGAGTGGAGAAAACCATCCCCTCGAAACCAGCCGGGGCATTGGTCGGGGTGAGCAGGTTCGGGGTACGCATCCCGAGGGAGGCATTCCCGGCGGATGCCGTACCGGCGTTGGTGATGTTGTAGGCAACGGTCAGGACACTCCCGACCGCGTTAGCGGTACAGGTGTAGACGGCCCCCAGGTCGGCGAGGCCATTGTCAGTCACGCCGAACCAGGTGGTGCAGTTGGCGATGGCATGGCTGACGGTGTTGTAGTCAGACAGGGTGGTACCGCTCGAAAGCGGCGGAGCGGCATCGATAGCGGTAGCAAAGGTCCGATACCAGTCGGGAGCCGCACCGGTGATGGTCCAGGTGACGGTGAAGTTGCCGGTCAGCCCGTCAGTCGTGGTGATGGTACCAATGTCGCCCCAAGCCGGGGTAACTATGGCGCGCTGGTTGATCTCGGCGATAATCTCGGCGTTAACCACGCCGAAGACCGGTGCGTTGACGATATTGCCGATGGACGCGCACTCGGGGTTAGTGGTGGAGGCCGGAGGATTGATGCCGCCGGTCCAGTTGGACCATGCATTGTGATGGTCGTCCTGCACAAAGCCCCAGCTCAGGATGCCGTGGGGCAGCGCGGAGCCGGCGGTGGCCAGGTCGTTGTAGTCCGACTCAGCATAAACCGCATGGATCGGGGCGGAGGTGGTCGGGAACCAGGTGCCGCTGATGAAAGAACCACCGCACATGAAGGGGCTGTCGGTGTCGATCCGAAGGGTCTTGCGATCGACGCTGAGGCTCCAGTTGGCGGTGTCGGTTGCGTCATAGCGAACGACGCAGGCATTGCTCTGATTGGCCGGCTCGAGCAGGCGGACGGTCGGCTCCTGCCACTGGGCCGGATTGAGAATCGGCTCGTTGAACTCGATGTAGAGGGAATTCTGGCCGTTGGCGTCAGCGTCGGCGATATAAGCGCGGTCGACGAAGGGAGGCATACGGTCATAGACGACAACCTTGGCGTTGGAGGCGCCGGAGGGGAGGTTAAGGTCGGTGGTGGTGAGGTCGTCGGAAACGTTCCCGAAGAGGTCAACCAGGGCGCCGGTGGCATCGATGATGCTGCCATGGTCGACGTTGGCGAAGTTAAGGATGTTGCTGGCGTCGAAGAGCACCAGGTCGGCGCGCGGGGTATTTGCCTGGTAGGTGTCCTGACGGTAAACGTCGTTGAGGAAAGCCCAGTTGTTAAGGGTGACGGTACCGTTGTAGGCGAACGAGGCAGTATTGATGCTGCCGAGGTCTTCGGTCACAGCCAGGCCGAGGCGACGGGAAGGCAGATAGCTGTCAAAGGCATGGGCGTCGTAGACGTCCGTGCGGGCGAAGGCCAGGTTGATGTTAGCAACGTCGCCACTGGCGTACTGGCAGTCGTTGGTGGTGGTGTCGCAGACGGTGTCTCTGGTGTAGAGGTCCCAGATGGTGATCGGCTCGACCAGGCCGTCGGCCGGGATCGGGGTGGCCGGGGTGTAGGTCGTGCTGGAGCTGTAAGGAACAGCTTCCTGGCGACCGAGCATCCGGGGGGTGACGGGGTAGATGATGTGGGCGAACTGACCGGCAGAACCTTCGTCGGAGAGTTCAGCACCGGCCCCGTAGGCGACCAGGGCGGCGACGCCTTCGGAGGTATTGCAGACGCCGTAGGCGGTCTGCAGGGCGATGGTCGGCTTGGCGCAGTCGTTCAGGGTTACGGTGAACGCGGTGCCCTGGTAGCCGAAGTCGTCAACCGGGGTGATCTTGACTTTTTCACCGACCGACACGCCGCTCACGCCGAAGGTGGCGTCTTTGGTGGTGTCGGCAACATAAGCGATGCCAGTGAAAACTTCCTGGGCGCAGATGTTGGACGGGGTGTCGCAATTGGCTCTGAAGCTTGAACCGGACGGGATGCTGATCAGGTAGGTATCGACGTTCGGCGCCGGGGTGAACTTGACGGAAGCCCAGTCGGTCGAGACGTCGATGGTGCTACCGGTCAGAGCCGAACCGAGGTTGCTCAGGATGGTCGCGGTGTCGTCCTGGTCGTCGATGTCGGCGATGGAGCCGAAAGCGCCGTCGTTGTGGCCGCCGTTAAGCTGCTGGTAGCCGCTGTAGTTGTTGCAGCAATCGGTGAAAACACCGGCATAAGCGGCGTCGAGATCCGCATCATGACCGAGACTGCCGTCGCCGACATCGCAGACCTGAACACCGGTGACAGTGCCGAGGATGGTGTTCGGCTCCTGATAGGCGACCAGGCACAGTTTGATGAAGGGGATGCAGTCGGCCGAGGAACCGCAGCCAGTGGCTGCGCCGGCGCCGAAGGCGTAGTCATAACCGACGGTGTCGGAGGCGCTCAGCATGTTGCCGGAGAGGTCCGTGAAGTCGGCACGAGCCAGGATAACGTCGAGCTTGTCACCAGGGGACAGCGCGACGTCGGCCGCCAGGGTGATGGTCAGGGTGTTGCCGGCCATGGTGGCGGTGAACTTGTCGGCCGGGATGTAGGTGTTCTTGGTGGTATTACGCAGGATGATGGCAGCGGGGTCGATGGTGGAGGCCATGGCCTCGGTGAAAACGACCTGGATACCGGCAGTACCATCGACGCCCCGCTTCAGGATCGCGCGGTAGTCGGTTGCAGTGCCGCCGTCCTGGTTGTTCGGATCGCAGTCGAAGCAGACGGCTTCGCCGATGATCGGGGTCACCCGAGCAACCTTCGGCTGGATGCTGTCGCTGCTGGTGATCTTGGTGACGCAGATTTGGCCGTCATTGACAATCACGCCGGCTTCGTCGGCGGTGGTGACGGTGCTGGCATTGAAGTCGTAGTCGGGGATGTTGTAGGCCAGGGTGCTGTCGGCCGGAACGCCGGTGATGACGAACTTGCCGTCGGAGCCGGTGGCGGCGCTGTAGATCTGGCTTTCGAAGCTCAGCTCGGTCCCGTCGGGATGGGGCAGAGCGTTGTGGAAATTCACCGAACGCAGGTCGAGAGCGACGGTCTGGTTGCCGACCGGCTCGCCGGTGTTGCAGTTACGCAGCCAGCCGGTGACGGTGACGGAGAGTTTGGCGAGGACGGCATCGCCGGCCTGAGCAAGAAAACCGTCGACCAGGGTCACGGTCTTGTTGTTGCCTTCGGCGACGACATCGTTGCCGGCGCCGTTTCCGGTGTAATCGTTGCTGCCGTCGAACTGAGCCGCGACGTCGACCGTGACGGTCGCGCCGAGGTAGCCGGCGGGAGCGTTGATCTTGACTACCAGGACATTGTAGCCCTGATACCCCTGGTCAGCGCCGGCGGCGAAGGTGACCTGAACGTTCTTGAAGTAATACTGTCCGAGAGCGTTGGTGGTCGTGGTCTGGCCGGCGACGCCGACGACCGCGCCAGGGATCGCGACACCGTTGGTGTCGAGAACCTGCCCGGTAACGGACCCGACGGGGCCGGTCACGCGGTTGAGGGTCTGATCGGTCGAGGTGGTGGAGAGCGAGCTGGACTTGTCGCCCGAGCAGCCGCCCAGCAGCATCGCCAGAGACACGGCACCGATAAGGGTCAGGGCCGTTGCCATTCTGATACGCTTGAACATCTTTTGCTTCTCCCTTCTTTGAGTCATTTCACTTCCTCCTTAGAATTCTTCCGCCGCCCCTTCGATCCAGCCCTTTAAATGACGGGGCCGGTCTCCGGTACAGCGTTGGGCCGTCGGCCCTACCCACTCATTGATAGTTATGTCCGTTCGATCCCATCCCTCCTTTCCGCAAGAAATTATAAGTCGCGTAGAACGTTTAATTTGCCCGGCGAGGCCGGACCGGAAAGCCCGGCAACGCCTGCGCTCCCCTGGTAATCCCGCCAACGGCAACCGCGACCGCTCCGATCCGAAGACCGCGCGCTCGCCCTTGACAGGTGTCGAACTCATTGATTTTTAAGATAATCCAACTCCTGACGGGTAAACAAAAAGCACTCAACCCACCACCTGCCCTGGAGATTTCCACCCGTACGACGGTCTGCAGACACGTCACCGGGTGGCACGAAGATACCCAATACAATCAGCACTGTCAACGGAAAACCGAGTAGAATCCGCAAACAAAAGGGCCTGGATGAATTTTTTCAGCGCACCCGACAAACGGGCAATTCAGGCCCCTTGAGGCAATAAAATACTTTGATTCGGCGGGTTGTCAAGAGGCGGGTTGTCCTGGGACACCTCGCCGGGAAAAAAACCTTGAATTGCCCAGCCCCCCCTCCTATAATGCAACACTGCAGTTTCGCGCACCCTTGCCCCTTCGGGCGACCTGACCACCGGCTCTTTCATCGACGGCCTTCATGCTCCCTTTCATGCAACGCTATTCCGTGCTGATCAGCCTCCTCCCCCTCCTGCTGGTGGGGTTGGCTTTGGGTCATCTGGCGGCAAGCGGCACCGGTCTGCTGCTGTTGCCGCCGACCACGGCGGTCGATCTTTCCACCGCCCCCGCCAAAGATGCGCGCCAGGCGCGGGAACTCAACGATTATGCCGGGGTCCTGCAGCGCAACCTGTTCGACTCCCGGGCACCGGCCATCGCCTTCGAACCGACCGAGGCAACCGGGTCGGGGGTGGCCGCGCCGCCCCCCAGGGTCCCCCTCAACCTGATCGGCACGGTCGCGGCCGGCTCTGCTTCGCTGGCGATGATCGCCGCCGAAGGGAAGACCGATCTTTATCATCTCGGCGACGAAGTCCCCGGGGGCGGGACGGTTCAGGAGATCACTCGCAACGTTGTGCATATAGAATACCCGGACGGCGCAACCACAACCCTCAATCTCCTGACCCAGCCCGGTAGCGCCGAGGCCGGCGCGATCCCCCCGACGGTGGCCGCCGCCTATGATCAGGGCGGCCGAAGCACAGCCGCCGGAATCCGGCAGGTGGCGGACAATCGCTGGATCGTCGATCGCGGAGCGGTGGAGACAGCCCGCGGCAATATGAATCAGCTCCTGCAGCAGGCCCGCATGGAGCCGTACATCGTCGATGGTCAGACCCGCGGCTTCCAGATCAAATGGGTTCAGCGCAACAGCCTGATCGGTTCCCTGGGCCTTCGCCCCGGCGATATCGTGGTCGAGGTCAACAATGTCAAGCTCGACAGCCCCGAAAAGGCTCTGATGATCTTCCAGCAGCTGCGGGAGGCCCGGACGCTCTCCATCGGCCTGATCCGGTCCACCGCACGCCAGGTCTTCCAATATGAGTTCAAATAATACAACCCGCCTGGCCGAACTATTGGCCGTGGTTTTCCGAGGAGGAATGACGGTGTCAGTCAGACTCAGATTCGTAATCCTTGGCCTGGCGCTGATCCTGGCGTTGCCGGTCGGCTCCCCTGCCGCGGACCCGGCGAAGTCCGAAGGGACCCCGCCGAAGGAGGGAGCAGTCCTGAAGGACGGCGTGATCACCCTCGATTTCAAAAACGTCGAACTCACCGAACTGATCGGAACCATCAGCGAACTGACCGGGAAGAATTTTATCTTCGACGATAGCGTCAAGGGGCGGGTGACGATCATTTCGCCGCGCTCCATGTCCCTCGACGAAGCGTATCAGGTCTTCCAGACGGTCCTGGCGGTCAAGGGCTACACCATCGTCCCCTCGGG
>JBBQBQ010000110.1:0-10609 GCA_038317685.1 Desulfuromonadales bacterium
ATCAAGGTGTTTAATCTTTTCAGTCAACTGGGGGCCGATGCGGCGATGATGCTGGGTAATGATAAAGGCATACCGCACTTCCCCAGAGTCCAGATCGAGTTCCGATTCGAGATTGCTGATGCGCAAGCGGTGCTCGTTGAAGATGGCCTCCAACTCCTCGAAAATGCCGTCCCGCTGGCGGGCGATCACGGTCAGAAAGAGGTAACGGTCCTTCTGGATGATCGGCTCGAGCTTTTTCAGGAAGATCAAGCTGAACAGGGCAATCCCGGTCCCCAGCCCCGCGGGAACGATCAACCCCATCCCAAAGGCCATCCCCAACCCGGCGACCATCCACAAACTGGCGGCGGTCGTCAGGCCTCGCACGTTGATCCCCTCCTTGATGATGACCCCGGCTCCGAGAAATCCGATGCCGGCGATGATCTGCGCCGCGGTTCGTGCCGGGTCGACGCGCAGCACCCCGGCACCGCTGGCATCACCGTATTTGAGAGGGAAAGCCTCACTGACGATCATCATCATGCAGGCCCCCAGGGCCACCAGCAGATGGGTTCGCAAACCGGCCGGCCGGCCGTGTTTTTCCCGTTCCAGGCCGATGACCGCTCCAGCCAGGGCCGCCAGCAGCAGTTTGGCGAATACGGTCAGGTTATAGCTGCCGAACAAAGTGTCTGAAAAAAACATGGTGACCTCCTGCCCTGCCGGCCGGGATTCGGGATAATTCCCGGGATCTCAAGGTTTTTTCGATGGATGCAAGGTGCCGTCCCCATAAATCTGATCGAGTTGGAGGTTGTCCCCCGGAGTTTCGAAATAGCACTCCTTGGCCACCACGGGCGGCCCCATTTGGAGCAGTTCGCTGACGGTCACCAAGCGGTAACCGGCTTGCCGCAGCCGGGGGAGCAGTTCAGCCAGGATAGCGGCGGTGCCCTTGGGAACCCCATTGGCGTGAAGCAGCAGGATCCCCCCGGGCCGGATCCGGGCGGCGAGATCCTTTGCGACCTCGACGATCCGATCGCCTCGCGCATTTTCATCGGCGGTCAGGCTCCACTGGATGACCGGCATGCCGAGATCCCCGAGGAGGCTGAGGGCCTCCCGGTCGGCCCGCCCATAGGGGAGCCGAAAGAGTCGCGGCAGTTGAGGCACCGCAACCAAGGTGTCCCCCAGCTTCGCATCGGCGGCCCGCCGGGCCAGCTCCTCACGCAGATAGCGGTACTCGGCCTGGGTCCAGACCACCTGCTCCCGGCGCCGGGTGGTTGGGAGAATCGCCATATTGCCGTGGGTCCAGCCATGGTTGCCGATTTCGAAGCGCGGGTCGGCCATCAATTGTTGAGCGGCTTGGGGGTGAGACTTCAGCCAATGGCCACCGGCGAAGAAGGTGGCCCGAATATCCTCCCGCCGCAGCAGGTTGACGATCCGATAGTCGTAACCGGCCCTTTGATCGGCGAGTTCACAGAGGTCGAAGGTCAGAGCCACGACCCGCTCCCGGACCGGCACCGCCACGCTGCGGATGCAACCCCTGGTCTCGAGTGGTAGTGGCGGGCTATCCAAGCCGGCCAACGGCTCTCCGGGGGGGGCGAGATCGGGAGCGGTCCGCGGCCCGAGCCGAAGATCGGCAGCGCGACCGTCGAGTTCGACCGAACTCCAGAGCCCTCTTAACAACCTTTCCGAGCCAAAGCTGGCAAGCGGCGGCGCGGCGGTGGTCGGCGCCGGGGAGATGCCGGCCCAGGCCAGTATCAACGTCAAGCAGCACCAGAGGAGTCCGGATTTAATCGCCAAGGGGGACCTCACACCAACCGTCGAAATAAGGGAAATAAAGGGCCGCCAGCACCTTCCTCCCCGGTTCGAGGGCCTGGAAGAGGGCCGCATAGGCGCCGAGTTGCGGGCGATAATGCCCGATTTCCCGAGCGTAGAAGGTTTCCAGCGGCTCCCGGTCCGGGGCGCTGGTCTTATAATCGATGACCCAACGCACTCCGCCTTCGACAAAGGTCCGATCGAGGACCGCAAGCGGGGTCTCAGCCGAAGAGATGGCCAGTTCGCAGTGGTCGACTTCATGGGCGCTCAATATCCAGCGACCCCGTTCCCCGTTGACGGCCCGGGCCAGGGACTGCAGCACCCGCCGGCTCCAATTCCCGCCCTCCTCTTTCGGAACCCCTTCCCGAATGAGACGTTGCCTCACCTCCTCGTCCAAAGCTGCAATGCGGTCGCTATTCCATCCATCCACCCCTTCGCGGGCAATCCGCTCCAGGAGGATATGAGTCACCGTTCCGGCCTGCCGCGCCCCCAATCCGGGCAAGACGCCGATCGATGAGGCCGCAGCTTCGGCAGTCCTGGACGGAGGCAGTGACGCGACCGTCACGAGATGGGGCGCCGCTGCCAACTCAGGCAACCGCCACCCGGCCGTCAGACGCCGCAACCGAAGGGGGCGCGGTTCGAGGTTCAGTTCGATGGCAATCGCGGTGCCGGTCACCGAAGGGGTGAAGAGCTCGGCAACGGCCGGCCACAGGGTTTCCAAAAGAGATCCCCCGGGTGCTTTGCCATTCCCCTTGGCATCCGTGTCGGTGCCCCCGAAGAGATGGAGCCGATGCCGGGCGCGGGTGGCCGCCACATACAGCAGGCGCACCGTCTCCAAAGCCTCCCGCTCCCGTTCCAACCGGCCAATCGCTTCGTAGGCCGGGTCGCGACTGCCGTCACGGGGCGCGATCGGCGCCAACAGCAGACCGTGTTCGGGGTGTTCCATCCAGCGCAGCAAGGGTGGTTCGCTGGACCGGGGCCGGCGGCCCAGCCCCGGCAGAATCACGGTATCAAATTCCAACCCCTTGGCCTTGTGAATGGTCATCACCTGCAGCCGGGGGTCAGCGTCATGGTCAGGAGCGGCATAGAGTCGCTGCAATTCTTCGTCAAGAAGATCGAGGGCGGGCAGATCCCCTCCGCAGTCGAGGCTATCGATGAGGTCGAAGACCCTGGCTGCATCCTCCAGCGCGGCAAGATCGTAGCAGGCAGGGCCGCCGAGGGCCAGCCAGCAGCCCTCGACCAGACGCCGCAGGCCGACCCGACCCCGCTGCCGCCGGCCTCTCTGCATAATTTCCCAAACCGGTTCGAGGCGGGCCTGCCCCGACACCGAAAGACGCGCTTTTAGGGCAGTATCTCCAAGCAGGTCGGGGATGGCGGCCTGTCGTTGTTCGCCGCAGAGAGCATGCAGATCATCCAGGGTCAGCCCACACCAGGGAGCGCGCAGCAAGCTCAACCACGAAAGGCGATCGCCACCGTGGAGCAGAGCCCGGGTCAAGGCCACCAGGTCGCGGGCGACGGGACGTTCCGCGAGCAGGTCGATCTCCTGAGCCAGGTAGCGCAGGCCGGCCTTTCGCAAGGCCGGCAGAACCGTGGCCAGATGGCTGCGGGAGCGGACCAGAATAGCGACACTCGTTTCACCGGCCGCCAACGCCTGCCTTACGACCCCGACGATGGCCGCCGCTTCTCCTGCATCATCCCGACCCGATCGAGAATGGACCGTGACCGCCGCTTCTTGCAGGAGCGGGTGGACCGCGACGGCCGGAACAAAGCCGACCGCACCTCGCGCCACATCGTCGCCGGGCGGAAAGATTCGGGAGAGTCCCTGATTGACCCAGTCGACGATCCCGGACTGGGAACGGAAGTTGGCCGAAAGGCAGAGCGGTTGCAGACGCAGGTTCCCGATTCCGCGGTCCCGAGCCCTCAGGAAGAGACCGACCTCCGCTTCCCGAAAGCGGTAGATCGACTGCATCGGGTCGCCGACCAGGAACAGCGTCCGACCGTCGTCTCCGGTCCAGCCTTCGGTCAAATTTTTCAAAAGGGCAAATTGCAGATAAGAAGTGTCCTGGAATTCGTCGACCAGAATATGGTTGATGCGGGTGTCGAGGCGCAGCATCAGGTCGCTGGGTCCCTCCCCTTCGCGCAGGGAGTGGAGGGCGCGCAAGGCCACTTCGGCAAAATCGGTCTCACCGGCCTCCCCGAAGACGACCCAGAGTTCGGCCACGGTCAGCTTCAACAGCTCCACCAGGGACTGAAGGACCTGCCACTGGTCCTCGGCGTAAACCATCGGCGGCAGATGGCGGACCTCCTCGAGGGCGGCGGCGAAGGGGAGCAGCGCCGGATCATCCAGCAATTTCTGCATGGCGTCCTTCATCGCCGCCGGCTCCCCCTCTTTCCCGGGAGGAAACCCGCAAATCTTATCGAGGCGCTTGCGCAAGCTTCCGGAGGCGGTCAGGAAGAGGTCGGCCAAACCTTCCCAAAGGGGCAAGTCGCTGTTGACCGAGCTGGGAATTCCGGTCAGATCGACAAGGCGTGACAGGGGTCGCTCCCGGTCACAGTTGCCGCCGGCATAACAGGCGATCGCCGTTAAGCTGGAAGAATAGCCGGCAGGGAGCAGGTTCGCGGCCCGTCCCAGGGTGGCGGTCACCCACCCGGTCAGGGCTGCTTCCAGGAGACTGCGGTCGGCAACGCTCCCGGTCTCCCCGAGATGCCGCAGCCACTGGTCGCGGCGCTGCAGCATCCCGACCAGCATTTCCTGGAGACTTTCGAAGCGATTGTCGAGGTGCGCCAGCAACCGGGCGCCGGCGGCGCTGCCTCGTCCCCCGGCGGCGACCCGGTCGAGGCTCCTGCGGGCCGCTTCGCGCAGCAGGCGCCTGGGGTTTTCAGACATTTGCGGCATTCCGCCGAACCTCGAGGTCCAGGGCATGCGGCGAACCAGGCCCGCATTGCAGCCATCAATGGTCTGGATGGCAAGGAGCGCAGGGGTCTCAAGGAGTCCCCAACCGCACTCCCGGTCTCGGGCCAGGGCCGCCCTTGCCAATTCCCAGGTGCGTCGCTGATGCCTTGCCTCCGGTTCCGCCCGGTGGGCTGTCGCCAGGGCCAACAGCAGGCGCTGACGCATCTCGGCAGCAGCCTTGCGGGTAAAGGTAATGGCCAGAATCTCATCAGGGCGCCGGACCGTAGCCAACAGGGCCAGCAACCGCTGGGTGAGAAGTTCGGTCTTCCCCGAGCCGGCCGGGGCCTGGACGATGAAGGAAGCGCCGGGATCGAGAGCCCGGACGCGGGCCGCGGCATCAACCGTCATGGCCATCCTCTTCCCCCTCCGGCGGTGCCGACTCGGCCTCATCAATTCGGCACAAGGGGGCCAAATCACAACTTCGGCAGGCCTTCTGGGCCGATATCGGCAGGACCGAGGCTTCTCCGTCGGCGAACTCCCGGCCGAGAGCTTCCAGCCGGACCCGCCAGCGGTCAAGAAGGTCCTCCCAGCCGGCCAGCCCATGGCGGACCGCCAATCGGGAACCCTCGAAAGCTGCCGTTTTCAGCAACAGGTCTTCATCTTGGACTACCCCCTTGAGAGAACAGTCCCCCCGCCGAAGCTGTCCGATAGCGACTCCGGCGAGGTTTTCAGCTCCTGCCCCACAGGCATAAATCGGCAATTGCGGCTCGAGGATGCGTTCACCAAGGAGATCGTCGAGTTGCACCTGCCCGGTTTTGTAGTCGATGATGATTCGCCGGCCGTCGGCCAGGGTATCGATTCGATCGATCTTGGTCCGGATCGAAAGACCGCCAAACTCCTTCTGATATTCCTGCTCTACGGAGGTGACGACGAAGCCGGGACGGGTCATCTCCACGTCGACCAGCCATTCCTCGAGGAGGCGCTGCAGACGCTCTCGTTCGAGGTCCACCAGCGGCTCGGGGGGCCGGGGTGGGTGCCTGACGAAATGCCCTTCCAAACCATCGGCCACGCAACCGGCAATCCGCTCCTTTCGTCCGACCTCCCCCAGTGCCCGCAGTTCGGCCTGCCCCTTGGTCCGGGTCCAGAAATCTTCCAGGGCAGCATGGACCAAGGTGCCGCGGGTCGCCGGATCCAGCCCTGGTTGAGGCTGGTCAAGGGCCTTGACCGCCAGGCGGTGGTGGGCAAAGGCGCGAAAGGGACAAAGCGCCTGGTCCCGCAGGATCGCGGTCCCTCCGCGGGCGATTTCTTCGGCCCCCAAGGCCGGTCCGCTGAAGTCTTCCAGGCCTTCCAGAACAGCAGCCGTCCGGATCGCCTGCTGCGGGGCGTGGCTGGACAGGGCTTGAACTTCTCCCAGCGGAAGCATGGCGATCAGGGGGCTGGGGCGCAGGCTGCAATCCCCATCGAGTTGGGGATAACTGAAGATCACCTTCGGGGCTGCCGCCGCCAGCCGTTCGGTGACTCGGCGAGCGTATTCCCGTTCCCGGGCGGCATCGGCATGGGGCATTGAGTGGTCGATCTGAAGGTGAAGCGGGAGAAAAGGGTTGGGATGTGGAGGGGGCGGCCAGGCCCCTTCGTGGAGACCGAGGACCCAGAGATGGTCGAAACAGAGCCCTCCGGCTTCGAGCACTCCGCAAACCTGGAGATTCCCGGCGGGGGTTTCGGCCTGGAACTCCCGCTCTTCGGCTAGGCGCCGCAACAAACGGACCGCTTCGCCACGGGACATCGGACCGGTGACGGCATCAAGGGCGGCCAGTTCAGTCACCAGCTTTTCCCGCCAGGCCGTAACGATCTGATAATCCCGGCTGTCGAGGGATCGTTCCCCGGGCCAACCGACAGCGGCAAGAAGTTCCTCGAAGTCGCGGACCCAGCTCCCCGGAAGTTTTCGACCATGCTCCCGGGATCCTTCCAGCAGCGCAGCCAGGATTCGCTCCATGATCGCTATGCCGCCGGAGCGCCCTTCCCCCGCCGGCAAGCGGGCCAGGTTCCGCAGAGCGTGCAGTGAAAAGGTGTCGCGCCGTAAGGATCGCAGGTAGCGGTCGAAGCGGGCGCGGCGGGTCGACTCTTGCTCGGCACCAACCAGGTAGGGGGAGCGCAGGAGGTAACCGGCTTCATCGAGAGTGATCTCAAAGCTGCACCCGAGGAGGGCCAGAGCGGCGGCAACCGGACCCTGAGCGGCAAGCGAGGCACCCAGGGAAAGGCTGAAGCGGCCGGCTTCGTCGTTAAGCGCCGGTAACGCTCCCGGATCGATCTCCTCGGTGAAAATCCGCTCGATGAGACCCCGATAGGCGGTGAGCTCGGGGACCACAACGCCGATCTTCCCGGTTCCCGTCTCCATGAGTCGACGGGCCCAAACAGCGGCCCGGCGCACCTCGTCGGCGGCATCCCGACAGGGGATCAGCTGCGCTTCGCCCTTGGGTTCGATGGGAGCCGGGACCTCCTGAACCGTGCAGCCAGTCCGGCGCAGGGCGGCCGTCAAACGTTCAAGCCGCGGAGAGGGCGCATCGAAACCGACCAGCAGAAGAGTTCGTGGAGGGATCAAACGCCCGTCTCCAAGGGCTTCGGCAATGACATCAGCAACAGTGACGGGATCGAGCCAGCGGCCGGTAGTTATCCTTTCCGTGACGCGGGCACGCCATCGCAAAAAGGCCTGATGATCCTCACCCAGCAGATCCCCTTCAACCAGCACTGCGTAATCAGCCAGGAGGGCGTGGGCGTTCATGGCCATTCGAGCACTGCTGCTGGCCTGCATCAGGGTCAGACCGCCCACGGCGCCATCACGATTGATGGCCTCTTCCCAAAGCCGCTGAGCCTGGACCGGCTTCAGTTGTCTCCAGTCTGCTCCGAGGTCCCCCAGCTTCCTTTCGAGCCAGGTCTCCAGACTGACGATGATCGGAGTCAGCCAGACGCTGCGTTCCTGACGGAGTTCCTCTTCCCCGTAGAGCGCCAGAAGGTGACGGGCGAGACGTTTGTTGGCGGTGAGGACCGTGGCGCCAGCGCCCGCCGCAGCGAGGATGATCCGGGGGAAATCATCGCGGGTCATTCCGTTCCTCTTCGATTCGGGCGGCGAGACCCGAACCATCGCGCGACTCCGGACAGACAGCAGACCACCAGGATGCCGACTGCATTGGCGACGACATCAGAGACTTCGGCGACGCGGCCGTTTCCGGTCAGGAACTGGAGGACTTCCATGGTGATGCCGAACAGAAATGCGTAAAGGGCCGCAGCCGGCCAAACCAGACGACTGGTTGGGGCAAGGAGCCGAAAGCTTTCTGCGGCCAGCAGGGTCAACAGGGCGTAGGCACCGGCATGAAGGGCTTTGTCCCAGGTAAACCAGCGAAGACGAATGGCTGGGGGATGGGCCATCAGGGAGAGGATCAGGACCAGCAGGCACCAGGCGATAAAGGCCAGGACCCAGGCATTCAGAAGGTTGGGACGATTTCGGTGGTCAGGGTCCATGATGTAGGCTCGTCGTCTGGAAGGTCGTTCCAAGATAGCTGAATTCCGGCCCGGGAAAAAGAGGCAATCCTGGCGAAGCCCGCTTTTCGGTTGCCGGACCTGGGGTCTGATGGTATAAAAATCCACTTTTCATTGTAAACTGACGCACCACACCCGTGCGACAGACCTGCGAGGAGGCCGTGAACCATTCTCTGCTTCGCCGTTGCTGGGTCACCTTATCGACCCATGTCATCGGCATCTATGCGTCATTGTTCAACCGTCTGCGGATTCACGGAGCCGAGCATCTGCCCCGTCATGGTGGCGTCATGCTCGCCGCCAACCATATCTCCGGCTACGAAACGGTCTTTCTTCCCTGGGCCATTCTCCGCTCTCAGCCGTTTCAGATGGTCTGGGCGCCCGCCAAGGAGGAACTTTTCAGCAACCCGCTGTTGGGGGCACTCTTCCGGTCCTGGGGGGCTTTCCCGGTAAAACGTGGGAGGGACGTGCGGGCGGGGCGGGTGTTGGAGGAACTGTTGCGGACCGACAAGGTCATGCTCTACCCGGAAGGGACCCGCAATCCAGAAGGACATCTCGGTCGCGGCAACCGAGGGGTCGGGAAGCTGATTTACACGATCAGGCCGGTGGTCATTCCAACCGCCATCACCGGGCTGAATACCTGGTCTTTCCCGGGATTCGGCCAGCAGGCAAGTGTCACCTTCGGCCCCCCTCTCGATGTCAGTGACCTGCTGGAACGTGAGGATACCAAAGAAACCCACCAAATGATCGTCGACCGGTTGATGGCGGCCATCGCCGGTTTGCTGGGCGAAACTCCATCGCTTTAAGCCCGCACCTTCTGCTCAAGGCAAAGGGTGCTCATTGATCAATTTCAGAAAAAGGTCGGTCATCCGGGGATCAAGACTTTGCCCCCGCAGTTCCTGCATCAGCCTCCCCGCCTCCGTCTCCCCCTTCCCTTCCGCATAAGGCCGATCGGTGCAGATCGCGTCATAAACGTCAGCCACCGCCACAATCCGGGCCTCCAACGGGATTTCCTCTCCGGAGATGCCGTGGGGATAGCCGCTGCCGTCAAATCGCTCATGATGGTAAAGGATGATATTGATGACTTCCCCCGGGAGGTGGGCCTGAGTCGCGACTTCGGCTCCCCAGCGGGGATGGTTGCGCATGGTTTCGGTCTCAATTGGAGTCAGCGGGCCGCGAAAGTTGAGGATCGATTCCGGAACCCCGATTTTGCCGCAGTCATGCAGCCAACTGCCGAACTTGATGTTGCGTCGCTGATCTTCTGAAAAACCGAGGGCATCCGCCAGCAGCAGGGCGAAGCCGGCCACTCGTTCGCAATGGCCGCGGGTATAGTGATCCTTCAACTCAATGGTCTGGGCCAAAGCCAGCAGGGTCGATTCCTCGGCGGTCCGCAGGCTCCGAAAGAGGGTGTGGCGCGCCAACCCTTCTTCGATGATTCCCGTCAACACCCTATTTTCCCAGGGTTTCAGCAGAAAACGGAAGACTTCCCCGGAATTGATCGCCTGGAGGGCGGTGGGGAGATCGGCATGGCCGGTCATCATGATGCGGACCGTGTCGGGGGAAAGGCTGCGGGCCTTGACCAGCAACTCATCCCCTTTCATCCCAGGCATCAACTGGTCCGAGACCAGGACCGCCACCTCGAAACAGCGGAGCATTTCGAGAGCCTCTTCCCCGCTGCGAGCGATCAGAACCTGAATATCGGTCTTCTGAAAGAGCCGCTTGAGAGCGTTGAGGATATTCTCCTCGTCGTCTACGAAGAGCACGGTGCGTGACATGGGCTCTCCCGGAGAAAGCCTTCAAGACAAGGTTTGTGTCAATCTTTCCACTGATTTTTTTGTAAGCCTATCATATCCTTGCCAACAGTAAACGACCACCTGCCCAGGCGTTGAAAAGGCACAAGGCCGCTTAATGACGCGACCTTGTGCCAACAAAACGGTCTGGATTTCAGGCCCGACTTATTGGTAATGGAATTCGAATTCGAACTTCCGGCTCTTGCCGTCCTGGAGCTTGGTTCCAAGGGTGAAATGATAGTCCCCTTTGGCCGGGAGAGTAATATCGGCACCGAAATGCCCCTGCATCCCCATCAGTTCAACGGCGGGTCCTGCTTCCCCTTTCTCTCCCTTGATCTTGACGGCGACCGTACCGGTTTCAATCGGCTTTCCGGAAGCGTTGTCGGTGAACATCACCATGAAGTGGTGGGTTTCGCTCATTCCCATCTTGGCCATGGCCGCTTTCACATCCTTGAGATGGACCATGGCCGTAACCCCATCAACCACCTGATTCTCGAGCATGAACATCCCTCCGTCCATGGCCATGCCGCCCTGTTCGCCATGGTTCGTCCCTGCCATATTCCCCCCGCCTTCATGGCTCATGGCCAGGGCGCTCAAGGGCATGATCAGAACC
>JBBQBQ010000111.1:0-10606 GCA_038317685.1 Desulfuromonadales bacterium
TGCCCGCCCCTTCGACACCTTTGGCCGCTGGGGAGGAGAGGAGTTCCTCGGCATTATCCGCCATATCGATGCCGAAGGGATCAAGCTGATCGCCGAGCGGGTGCGGCGCCTGATCGAGGCGTCGTCGGTCGGCGTACCGGGAGGTCAGGAGCGAATCACGGTCTCGGTGGGGGGGACGCTTCACCGCGCCGAGGACGATCTGGACGAAGTGGTCCGCCGCGCCGATCATCTCATGTACCACAGCAAGGAGGCGGGGCGGAACTGCGTGACGACGGACGATTGAGGGGGGCTTGACGGGTCGACGATCCTGGGTCAAATGGAAATCGGAAATCCTGGGCTTGATCCTTCGGGGCAAATCCGGGGAGGCAAGGCTTCCCCGGATTTCTCTCTTATGGTAGGGCCCTGTTTTTAACCACCACCGTTGTCGCTACTGCACGAGTGTAGGCGTGTAGGTCCACACCCAGTTGCCGGCACCTGTCATTGAAAAACTTTTCCTGTCGGCAGCGATCGATATGGGGCTGCCCGGCATATCCGGCATACCGAGACCTTCGGGTCCGGCTCCGGACACCCAGAGGAGCGCTTCTTCCGTGCCGCCGGGAATGGCCCGCATGGAACAACCCCCCGGGTAATTGGAGACTCTCGCCGGGGGGTAGGTCCGTTTGCCCGTGATCTGAATCTGTTCGTTCGAGACCATGGAATTCGAAACGCTTTGAAAGTGTTCGTACTCGCCCTGGAGTTGCGGCGGAGGACAGTTGGTATTGTCAGACTTGATGTTGCTGAGCTCGGTCTTCCCATCCGTCACCTTGACCGGTCCGATAATCCTGGACTTTTTGATGTCCCAGGTGAACTCGACGGTGATGCGGTCCGTCACCTCCGCCTTGCCCGGGTAATCCCCATAGACGATGACCTCGCGCCCGCGGTGCAGGCCTTCCACCCGATACTGGACGATCTTGGCCGATTCCCATTTCTGAATCACTGCCATATCCATTTCGCGCGAATGTGCGGTTAAGGTTCCAAGAGTCAGCGAGAGTGCGATACCACCAATAACGAGCAATTTCCCTTTCATATATTACCCCCTGTGAGGACAACCCGGGACGGTTCTGGACTCAAACAGAAACTACGGTTTACATGCAGTCTACCACTTCTCGGACCCGTGAAAATTACAGCAGCCCAACCACTGCCCCGGTCATACAAGTCGCCAGCGTCCCGGCAACAATCGACTTGAATCCAAGGGCGATGATTTCGCCGCGCCGTTCCATCAAATGATTCCCCGGTTCCAACGGGTATGAGTCAATGACTTAATGGCGTGCGGTTTATTCCCTGCAACGGACCAGGAGCCCAAGTCCATGGTATACAAAGAAAAGGGCTCGCCCGAAAGGAGCGAACCCATTTTTGGTTGGAGAGGCGGCCATTCATGAGCAATCAAGGAAGGCATCCCCGGAATTCCCCTGCCGGATCTCTCCTTCATCGGTTGTCAAGCACGTCCACCTTGCCCCTCCCTTATCAGGTGTCCTGTTACCAGATGGTCTTCAGATGAGGATATTTTCGCAGAGGATCATCCTTGGTCACCAGCGCCGCGCCGAGCGACATGGCAGTCGCGGCAATGATCCGGTCGGCCGGGTCGGCGTGAGGGAAATCCGGCAGCCGGACGGACTCCACGGCAATCGCGTTGTTCACGGGCACAAAGGTCAGAAAGGGCAACTCCTCGCAGCGGCAGAGCCAGTCGCGGACGTCCAACGCCAGCCGCAATCGACCTCGCTCCGCCAGCATCGCGATCTCCCAGGAACTGATGCAGGAGACATGGACCGACCGCGACGCCACGGCGGCCTCGATCGCCGTTCTTGCCGGCTCGCTCAAAGTGGCCGGGTCATTGACCCACCAGACCAGAACGTGGGTATCGAGGACGATCACTTCAATGCCTCCCACTCTTCATCTCCGACCGGCATCAAGGGGGCGTCGTATTTCAAGACGGTATTGCGCAGCCCCCGGAAACATTCCTCCGGATCTTCCACGTAGGGAATCACCTTGAGGACCGGACGACCATGGTCGGTAATCACCAACTCCTCGCCGGTCTGTTCAATTTTTCGGAAATATTCCAGCGAATGGGGTTTGAACTGGGATTTTGATACGGATTTCGGCATCCCGCACCTCCTCTTGAATTATGACCAGACTAGCATGGTCATAATGGGGATGCAAGAGGATGGATGGATGGGTGAGGGGGGAAGGACGGATTACGGACGAGTTAATGGAAGACCGGAAGCTCTCTCCTGAAATAAGGGGGGGGGTCGCGTCTCCAAATCTCAAATTTGAAATTTGGAGACACGACCCTTGTACTTCTCCGCAAATCTCAAATTTGAAATTTGGAGACACGACCCTTGTACTTCTCCCGGTCGTCTGTCGTGACTCCTCTTCTACTCCCTCCAGGGGCACCCCTGTCAATAGCCGGATGATTTATCCCCATGAAAGGAAAGGTGAGGTTAACAAAGTCAACTGCGTCCCCTGTCCCCCCCCTCCGAATAATCGGTTCACGCCGCCGGTTTCTTGCGCTGCCGTTCCATGACGGCCCGCAGGATCCGGTTGACCCGGGTCTGGTAGCCCTTCCCGCTTTGCCTGAGCCAGTCAAGGACGTCGGCATCGAGGCGGATGGTTACGGTTTCCTTGACGGGCCGGAAGAAACGACCGACTTCCGCACCACTCCAATCGGCAACCGGCGGAAGGTCGGAATAATCGATTTCATCATCCGGCATGGCTTCCAGAGCCTTCAACTCTTCAAGCTGCGCCTTATTCAGACCCTTCTTCATACCGCTTCCTTTCATAAGCTCCCGCCTTGCGTGCCGAAATGATGCGGATGGCGCCGTCACCTCCGCCTTCTTCCCAGGTATGCGCTACCAGCAACAGAAGAACTCCGCCGACCCGTCCGATGGTTTGCCAGCGTACCTCGTCGCCCACCACGCGATCTGGAATGCTTCGGTGCAAAGGGTCGTCAAAGACCAGTCGGGCTAATTCAAAGCTGACCCGGTGTTTGGCCTTATTGGTTTTGTTCTTGGCCTCGTCCCAGTCGACTCTCACCACTCCCCCTCCAATTATTGACAAAATTGTAAATACATTTTCGACAATAGTCAACCAGCCTGCGGGTCGCCGCAAAATGGCAAGTCTGGGGTTTTTCAGCGAAGCCCAATCACCTCCCCCCCCTACCCCAGCGGATCGTGCTCCATCCGCCCCATCAGTCGCAGCAGTCCGTCGAGGGCGGTGTAGGGATGGGGGGGACAGCCGGGGATGTAGAGGTCGACGGGGAGGAGGTCGCCGATGCCGTCGTGGGCCTCGGGGGAGCCGATGAAGGGGCCCCCGCCGATGGCGCAGGCGCCGGAGGCGATGACCAGCTTCGGTTCGGGGATAGCGGCATAGGTGTCGAGGAGGGCGCTCTGCATGTTTTTGGTCACCGGGCCGGTGACGAGGATGCCGTCGGCGTGGCGGGGGGAGGCGACGAACTGGATGCCGAAACGGCCGAGGTCGAAGACCAGGGTACCGAGCACGTTGAGGTCGGCCTCGCAGGCGTTGCAGCCGCCGGCGGAGACTTGGCGCAGCTTGAGGGAACGGCCGAAGAGCTTCTTCATCTTGCCGTCGAGAGCGGCGGCGAGGCGCAATCCTTCTGCGCCGACCAGAAGATCGTCGCGGCTGCGGGCGGCGAGCCGGTAGTCGTTGCTGAACTCCAGCGCTCCGTGGGGGCAGGCGGCGGCGCAGTCGGCGCAGAACAGGCAGCGGCCGAGATCGAGACGCAGCCCCTGCGCTCCCCGTTCCAGGGCGCCGAAAGGACAGCGCTCGACGCAACCCGCGCAGCCGGCGGGGCAGCGCTCGGGGTGGAGGCGCGGCTGGCCGCGGAAGCGCTCGGGGAGGACCGGCGCCTGGCGTGGGAATTTGCCGGTGCGGTGCCCCTGACGGTAGCGTTCAAGCATGATGTGCAGCATAAGCGGTCCTCCTTACAGGTCGAAGCCGCAGTAGGAGAGGTTGAAGGACTTGTTGCAGAGCGGAAAGTCGGAGATCTGCTCGCCGCGCAGCGCCATGGCCAGTCCGCCCCAGTTGCGGAAGGAGGGGTCGACGATCTTGTAGCGGCAAAAGCGCCCGGCGGCGTCGGTGAGGGCGATATGGACGACCTCGCCCCGCCACCCCTCGACCAGAGAGACCGCCAGGCGCTCAGGCGCCAGGGCCGGCAGCTCCCGGCGCAGGTCGCCGGCGGGCAGGTTCCGCAAGCTGCGGCGCACCCAGGTGAGCGAATCGTAAATCTCCCGGCGCCGGATATTGGCGCGGGCGAAGACGTCGCCGTCCTCCTCGATGACCACCTGGTCGAAGACCTCCGCATAAGCGCCGGTCGAGTGGTGCAGCCGCGAATCGATGGCCAGCCCGCAGGCCCGGGCCGCCATGCCGACCAGGCCAAGCCCCTCGGCAACATCGACGGAGATCCGCCCGGTCCCCTCCATCCGGGCCAGGACCGAAGGGGTGTCGAAGAAGAGTTCGACCGCCCCGCGGGTGTCCCGTTCGACGACTGCGAGGCGTTTCAGGAGCCGCTCGATCAGGGCCGGGTCGGCGTCGAAACGAACTCCGCCGGGGACCAGGAAGCCGCGGCCGAAGCGGCTGCCGCAGAGGTCGGCGGTGAAGTTGAGGTAGTCGCCGCGAATCCGTCCGCAAAAAGCCGCGGTCGGCAGGAACCCGACGTCCCCGGCCAGCGCCCCGATGTCGCCGACATGGTTGGCGAGGCGCTCCAGCTCCAGCGCCACCGAACGCAGCGCCGCGGCCCGCGGCGACGCTTCGATCCCGCCGAGAGCTTCGAGGAGCTGGCAGTAGGCACTGCCGTGGCCGATGGTCGTATCGCCGGCGACCGCCTCCAACTGGTAGAAGCTCGCCGGGTGCGGCCCGCCGATCAGGAGCGGTTCCAGGCCGCGATGCTGGTAGCCGAGGGAGATCTCCAGGTGCATGACCTCCTCGCCGTGGCACTGGAAACGGAAGTGCCCCGGCTCGATGACCCCGGCATGGACCGGGCCGACCGCCACCTCGTGGACCTCTTCCCCCTGCACCCGGTAGTACTCCATCTCCCCCGGGGTCGGGTGGGTTTGCGGATCGCGCCCCCAGGCGTCGTGGCCGGGGCGGTAGGAGGAGTGGAAGCGGACCGGCTTGAACCAGGGGTGCCCTTCGGGGACGACCCCGTACTGTTCGGCGATCTCCCGTTCGAAGAGGTGGAGTTGCGAGAAGCGCGGCGTCAACGACGGAAAGCGCTCACCGATGCGGGTGCGCAGCAACCGCAAATCCCCCTGCCAGTCCCGGGCGATGACGGCGAAGAGGTCGAATTCTCCCGCCCCGGCCGGAGTCGCGAAGTAGGCGATGATCCGCCCCGGCGCGCACAGTTCGCCCTCGAGGGCTGCCTCGAAAGCCTCGTAACTCAGAACCGAAAGGGCTGCGAGGGGGACGCTGCCGCCGTTCTTCAGCGTCGTCCCGGCCATGGCCCAGGCCGTCATGGCTGCACCTCCAGCAGGGCCGCCCCCTGCCGCAGCAGGTCGCCCAGGGGCGTCGGGATGTAGAGCCCGAGGATCAGGACCACGGACAGGAAGACCAGCGGCGGCGCCACCAGCAGGAAACGATCCTTGAAGTGCAGTTCCGGTTCCATCGGTTCCCCCTGGGTGACGGAGAGGACCGTCGCCCCCATGCCGACAAAGACCGTCGCCAGAAGGATCAAAAAGAGCGCCCCGACCACCATCTGCCCGCTACCGAAGATCCCCCGCAGGATCGTGAACTCAGAAAGGAAGGGGCCGAAGGGGGGAGAGCCGGTGATGGCGAGGAAGCCGGCCAGGAACAGCCCTCCGGAGAGGGGCAGAGCCGAGACCGCGCCGCGGATTTCCGAGAGGTGTTTGCTGGCGAAAGCGCGCTGGATGTTGCCGACGGAGAGGAACAGGCAACCCTTGGTCAGGGCATTGTTGACGAGATGCAGCAGCGCGCCGAAGGTGGCGATACCGCCGATGCCGATGCCGATGGCGAGGATCCCCATGTGTTCGACGCTCGAATAGGCGAGCATCCGCTTGATGTCCGGCTGGCGGACCATGAAAACCGCCGCCAGCAGCAGCGACAGCAGCCCCATGCCGAGGAGCGCGTGGCGGGCCATGGCCAGGTCGCCGGCGGCGCCCATGATCTGCACCCCGCGCAGAATCGCCAGGAAGGCGACGCTGGTCAGACCGCCGGCCAAAAGCGCCCCGACCATCCCCGGCGCCTCCCCGTAGGCATCGGGTTTCCAGCTATGGAGGGGCGCAAGCCCCATCTTGGTGCCGAAACCGACCAGCAGAAAGACGAAACCGGCATGGAGCCAGGGGCGGGCCAGGTTCGGGCCCTCGGCGATCAGCCGGTCGAGCTGCAAGCTGATCGGCGTGCCGCTGCCGAAGGCCGCATAAGCGACGAAGAGGATGCCGAGCATCGCCAGGGCGATCCCCACCGAGCCGATGAGGAGATATTTCCAGGTCGCCTCGATGGAGAGCCGGTTGCGGTTGTAGTAGATGAGGGGCGCGCTGGCGATGGTGGTGGTTTCGACCCCCAGCCAGATCACGCCGAGATGGCGGGCGACGATCGCCAGCGTCATCGTCGACAGAAAGACCAAAAGACAGGGGACCATGACCAGGTTGCCCCGGTCCTGGCGCAGGTCGAGGTAATCGACCGCGTAGAGGGCGCAGCCGAAGAAGAGCAGACTGGTGACGAGAAGCACCAGCCGCGACAGGGCATCAAGACCGAGCCAGGCGCCCGGTGCGGAGCCGCTCCCCGGCATGGTGACAAGGAGCACCGAGAGGACCAGGTGAATCACGCCGGCCAGCGGCAGCAGCCAGGATCGTCCCCGGTACCAGGGGAGCAGGTTGGCGACTGCGGCCAAACCCAGGGGAGTGAGGATCAGTGCGGCAAGCATGGCTTATTCCTTGAGGGCCGAGAGGCGTTCGGTATTGAGAGTGGAAAATTCCCGGTTGATCTGGTTCATGACGATCCCCATGACGAAGACCCCGACCAAAAGATCGAGCAGGACGCCGGCCTCGACCATCAGCGGCATCGCCTCGGAGAGGAGGACGCCGAAGATGAAGATGCCGTTTTCCAGGATCAGATAGCCGACCACCTGGGTGATCGCCTTGCGCCGGGTCATCAGCAGCAGAAAACCGGCAAAGATCGTCGCCAGGGAGGTGGGGATAAAGAGGCCTCCCTGATGTTCGGCCGCCAGCGGCAGGAAATCGGCAAAGATGAAGGAGGCGGCGGTCACCAGCGCTCCGAGAATGAGGGTCGGGACATAGCCGATCAGCGGTTCGATCTCGCGCCGGATGCGTACTTCGCGGATCGCGCGGAGCAGCAGCCAGGGGATGAAGATCCCCTTCAGCGCCAGCGCCGACCCGGCCAGAAAGAGGGCATGCCCGGAGAAACCGTGGGTGGTGACCGGAAGGATCGCCAGGACCGCCCCTTGCAGTGCGACGGCGCGGATACAGGCCGTCAGCCGGGAGGAGCCGAGGGTAAAGAAGTTCAGCAGGATGACCACCAGCAGGCAGAAGTTGCTCAAACCGTACATAAGAATCCTTTTTTTGGAAAACCTAAACCAATCCAGGTTGATTGAACTGGAAACTTTTCCCAAGGGTGTTCCGCCGCCCCGAGGTCCCGAGGCTGATCAAAAATGTCGAGATGCAAGACGCCCGAAATCCTTCGGTCATAAGGCGTACCGGAAGGTACATCGTTGCTGAAGGATGAGGGCAACGCCGCAGATGGGCGTTTTTCATCAGCCTGTCAACGCAGGACTAGAACCAAAGCGAAAACCGAGATCAACGTAGTGCCGATGAGGATCTGCGGAATCCGCACCAGCCGCAGCCGCGCCATGATCGATTCGATGACGCCGATCAGGACCGCCAGCAGCAGCTGGCCGCCGAGAAAGACCAGGCCATCGGTATACCAGTGGCCGGTATTCCAGGGAAAAGCCAGCCTCACCACCAGGGAGCCGAGAACCATGAGCTTCAAGGCCGCGCCGTAGAGGATCATGCCGAAGGCCGGCCCGCTGTGATCGAGAACCATCACCTCGTGGACCATGGTCAGTTCCAGATGGGTGTTGGGGTCGTCGAAGGGGATGCGGGAGTTTTCCACCAGCAGGACGACGATGAGGCAGACCAGGATCAGGCCGAGGGAGGCCGCCGACGGTCCCCAGGCCTCCGCCAGGTGCGGTCCGAGGAGCCGGTTGAGGGAAAGTCCGCCGGAAATCTTGGCGAGGACGATGAGCGCAAACAGGACCGTCGGCTCGGCGAGGCAGGAGAAGGTCACCTCGCGGGCGGCCCCCATTCCCTCGAAACTGGAACCGGTATCCAGGGCGGCCGCCGCGATGAAGAAGCGCGCCAGACCGAACAGGTAAACGAACAGGATGAGGTCCCCCTCGAAGGAGAGCGGGGCCGGCAAGGCGCCGAAGGGGATCAACAGGGAGGCAAGAATCGGCACCGCCAGTCCGACCACCGGACCGGCGCGGAAGACCCAGGTGGTGGTCCGGCTGAGAACGAAACCCTTGCGCCAGAGGCGGAGCAGATCGAAGTAGAGCTGCAGCAGCGGCGCTCCGACCCGGCCGCCGAAGAGGGCCTTGGTCTTGACGATCACCCCCAGCAGCAAAGGAGCGAAGAGCAGCAGCAGAACCAGGTGCAGCAGGAGTTGACCGAACATCTTGCAAATCCTTCTCAGAAGGTCAAAAAGAGCAGAAGCACGCCGACGGCCAGCGCCACATAGAGGAGGTAAAACCCGACCAGGCCGTTCTGGACCCTGGCCCGCAGCCACATGAAAAACCGGGCCACAGTCCGAAAAGCGGGGTACAGCAGCCGGTCGAGGACGCCGTCGGGGGTCTCGCTGTGAAAGCTCCCGGACGCCGGGAAGAGCCCCTTCACCGCCCCGCCGCGCCGCTGGGTCCACAGCCCGAAGCGGAACAGGCCGACCAGAAAATCGGCAAAGGAGGAGGCGGTGTATTGCATGCGCGGCCCGGGAAAGGCATAACCGCAGCCCCAGGTCGAAACGGTCGCCGGCGCCGAGGCCGCCCGCCGCTGCAGCCACCAGCCGAGCACCAGGACCAGGGCCAAAAGTCCCCAGCCGAGGCCGCCGACCCAACCCAGGGGAGCCAGGGGTTCCGTCAAACCGGCGCTGGCGCAACTCGGGCTCCAGGCGATCGCCGCCTGCTCCAGGAGCGGCGCCACCGTCGTCGGCAGCAACCCGATCCAGACACAGCTGGCCAGAAGCGGCACCATCCCCAGACGCATGCAAAGCGGCGCCTCGTGGGCCCGGCCCGCCGCGGCGCTGCGCGGCTCGCCGAGGAAGGCGATGCCGAAAACCTTGACGAAGCAGGCCAGCGCCAGACCGCCGATCAACGCCAGAGCCGGGGCCGCCAGAATCGCCAGGTTCAGGGTCAAGCTGCCGCTCTGAAAGGCCCCGAAGGCACCGAGGTAGATCAGCCACTCGCTGACGAAACCATTGAAGGGGGGGAGGCCGCTGATCGCCACCGCGCCGCAGAGGAACATCACCCCGGTCCACGGCTGGCGCCGCAGCAGCCCGCCATAGTGGTCGATCTCTCGGGTCCCGGTGGCGTGGATCATCGACCCGGCACTGAGGAACAGGAGGGATTTGAAGAGCCCGTGGTTGACCACATGCAACAGGGCGCCGGCGCCCCCCAGGAGCGCCAACGCCGGCAGGCCGAAGGATCGTCCCAGCAAGGCGACTCCCATCCCCAGGGCGATGATGCCGATATTCTCGACGCTGTGATAGGCCAACAGCCGCTTGATGTCGTGCTGGGCCAAGGCAAAAGCGACGCCGAAGATGCCGGAGAGGGCCCCGAGGAGCAGGATCGTCCACCCCCACCAGGGCGGGATGTCGGCATAAAAGGAGGTCAGGCGCAGCAGCCCGTAGATGCCGGTCTTGATCATCACCCCCGACAGGAGCGCGGAGGCGTGGCTCGGCGCGGCGGCGTGGGCGCCGGGGAGCCAGACATGGAGGGGGATCAGGCCGGCCTTGAGGCCGAAACCGAGCAGCCCGAGGAGAAAGATGCCGGCGGCACCCCCGGCAGCAAGAGTCCCGGCGCCGGGGAAATGGAAGGAGCCGGAGGACTGCTCCAGCAAGGCGAACATGGCGAACAGCGCCAGGGTGCCGGTGTGGGTGGCGATCAGGTAGATGAAACCGGCGCGGCGCGCTTCGACCTTCTCCCCCTCGGTAGTGATGAGGAAATATCCGGAGAGAGCCATGACTTCCCAGGCCAGCAGGAACAGGAGCCCGTTGCGGGCGGTCAGAACGACGATCATGGCGGCGCCGATGGCGCCGAAAAAGAGGCGGAATTTGCGGCCGTTGTCGGGGTGTTCGCGCTGCGGCCAGTAGCCGAGGCCGTAGAGCGCCCCGCAGGCCAGGACCACCATGACCGGCACCAGAAAGACCGCCGAAAGGGGATCGAGGGAGAGCGCCAGCTCGCCGCCGGGGACGCTCCAGGGGAGGTTCACGCTCCCCCAGCCGAGCCCCCACAACCCTGTCGCTACACCGGTCAGCCCGCACCCGGCACCGAGCAGGATCAGGCCGCAGGCCAGCTTCTCCCCCGCCC
>JBBQBQ010000112.1:0-10576 GCA_038317685.1 Desulfuromonadales bacterium
GGACTGGGCGGCGAACGCCTCGTTGAGTTCGATCAGGCCGATCTCCTCCTGCTTGAGGCCGGCCAGCCTGAGGGCCGCCGGGATCGCCTCGATCGGGCCGATCCCCATGATCTCCGGCGGGACTCCCCGCACCCCGAAGGCGACAAAGCGTGCCAGAGGGTCCCTGCCGAGTTCCTTGAGGAAGGCCTCGGAGACGACCAGCACCGCCGCGGCGCCGTCGGTCATCTGCGAGGAGTTGCCGGCGGTGACGCTCCCCCCGAGCTTGAAGGCCGGCTTGAGCTTGGTTAAGCCCTCCAGGGTGGTGTCGGCGCGCACGCCGTCGTCGATGGTCACCAGTTCGCCTTTCTTCACCACCTTCTTCCCGACCAGGGCCGCCGTTTCGATCTCCACCGGGATGATCTCGTCGGCGAAACGCCCGGCCGCGATGGCGGCCGCCGCCTTCTGGTGGCTGGCCAGCGCGAAGCGATCCTGGTCCTCGCGACCGATACCGTACTTGGCGGCGACCAGCTCAGCGGTAATCCCCATCGAGGCGTAGGTTTCCGGCCACGCCCCGACCAGCCCCGGATTGGCGCTGAATTTGTTGCCACCCATCGGCACCATGGTCATCGATTCGAGGCCGCCGGCGACGATACAATCGGCGAACCCGGCCATGATCCGTTCTGCAGCAAGGGCGATGGACTGCAGTCCCGAAGAGCAGAAACGGTTGACGGTCTGGGCCGGGACCGCCACCGGCAGGCCGGCCTTGAGGGCGACGGTGCGGGCCACATTCATTCCCTGCTCGCCCTCCGGAAAGGCGCAGCCGAGGATCACGTCGTCGATGCGCGCCGGGTCGATGCCGGTCCGTTCCACCAGCCCCTTCAGAGCCGCCGCCGCCAGATCGTCGGGCCGCAGATCCTTGAACTTTCCCTTCTTCGCCCGGCACCCGGCGGTGCGGTAGGCTGCTACGATATAGGCCGTATTCATTTCGATCCTCCGATATGTGTGTAGGGCGCGATGATTGAGTCCGGGCGCAGTGCGTCACACCCTTGCCGTCTTTAACCCGGGTCAATTACGCAGCGGCTTGCCCTTCTTCAGCATATGCTGGATGCGTTCGGCGGTCTGTTTGTTGCCGCAGAGCTTGAGGAAGCCCTCCCGCTCCAGCTCCAGCAGGTACTCCTCCGAAATCAAGGTCCCGGCCGGAACGTCGCCGCCGGTGATGACCCCGGCGATGACCCCGCCCATGACCGCCTCGTAATCGGTGGCAAAGCCCCCCTGGGCGAGGTTCCAGAGTTGGCTCTTGATGCTGGCGGCGATACTGCGGCCGGGAGCCGGAAGGTTCTGCGCCGGCATCGCCGGGCGGTAGTTAGCCGCCAGGGCGATGACCTTCTGCTTGGCATCGCCAATCAAGCGGTCGAGGTTGAGGGTCACGCTGTCCCCTTTGCGCAGCAGGCCGAGTTCGAAGGCCTCGTCGGCGCTGGTCGAGACCTTGGCCATGCCGATGTTCTGGAAATTCTTGAAGATGAAGGGAGAGACATCAGTCTGGTAGCGTTCCGCCAGACGGATCGCCCGCAGCGCCATCTCCTTGGTGCCGCCGCCGGCCGGCAACAGGCCGACGCCGATCTCGACCAGCCCCATGTAGGTCTCGGCATGGGCATTGACCGCATCGGCATGGAGGCAAAACTCGCAACCGCCGCCGAGGGTCATGTTGAAGGGAGCCACCACCACCGGAACCCGGGCGTACTTGAGGGCCATGGTCGCCTTCTGGAACTGGCGGACCGCCAGGTCGATGTCCTCATAGGCCCCTTCTGCCATGGCTACCGCCAGCGTCATCAGGTTGGCACCGACCGAGAAGTTGGCTCCCTGATTGGCGACCACCAGGCCGATCCCTTCCTCTTCGGTCCGCTTGATCGCCTTGTGAACCATGGCCAGGATATCGCCGCTGATGGCGTTCATCTTCGAGTGGAACTCCAGGCCGAAGACACCGTCGCCGAGGTCGTGGAGGGAGCAGTTGGCGTTCTTCTCCACCTCCGAGCCGCCCCTGCGGATGACGTCGAGAACGATCTGGTCCGGGGCGAAGGGGACCGGGCGATAGTCACGGCTCTGCAAGTCGAAGTACTGTTTACGCCCATCGGCGAAGCTGTAAAAGCGCTCCACCCCCTGCAGGGCAGCCGGGACCGCCACCCCATCTTGCTCGGCGCGGGCGACGAAGGCGGCGACGCCGATGGCGTCGAGCATTTCGAAGGGACCGATCTCCCAGTTGAACCCCCAGCGCATGGCATTATCGACGTTGACGATGTCGGCGGCGATCTCCGGAATGCGGTTGACGGTGTAGATCAGGGTGTCACGCAGGTTCCGCCAGGCGAACTCGGCCGCCTTATCGGTGCCGGCGACGACCATCTTCACCCGCTGGGCCGGGTCGTCGATCTGCTTGACCGCCTCCAGTGAGGCAAATTTGGGTTTCTGCGCCGGCTGGTAATCGCCGCGCTGGTAGTCGTAGAAAAAGATCTTGCGCCCCTCGACGCCACGTTCCTGGCGGAAAAAACCCTGCTTGCTCTTATTCCCCAACAGCCCCTTCTCGACCATCGCGGCAATGAAGGGCGGAACCTTGAAGACCTCCCGCTCCTCATCGTCGGGGAGGAGCTCATAGGTGTTGTTGGCGACGTGAACCAGGGTATCGATGCCGACCAGGTCTGCGGTGCGGAAGGCGGCGCTCTTGGGACGGGCGGTGGCCGGACCGGCGACGGCATCGACCTCCTCCACCGTCATCCCCATCTCCAGCATGTGCTGCACCGCCTTGAAGATGGCGTAGACGCCGATGCGATTGGCGATGAAATTGGGGGTGTCCTTGGCCGAGACGATCCCCTTGCCGAGGCGCCGGGACAGGAAGTCGGCCATCGCCTGGACCACCGTCGGGTCCGCGTCGGCGCAACCGACCACTTCAAGGAGCCGCATGTAGCGCGGCGGATTGAAAAAGTGGGTGACCAGGAAGCTTTTCCGCAATTCGGCGGGGAGAGCGGCGGCCATGGCGTTGACCGACAGCCCGCTGGTGTTGGTCGACAGCACGGTCCCGGGCCGGAGGTGGGGAATGATCTGCTCCAGGAGCTTGAGCTTGATCGGCAGGTGCTCGATCACGACTTCGACCACCCAGTCACAGGCGGAAAGCCGCCCCAGGTCGTCACTGAAGTTACCGGTGCGGATCTGCTCTGCGTACGACTTGAGATAGAAGGGCGCGGGTTTCATGGTTAAAAGTCCCGCCAGGCCGGCGGCCGCGATACGGTTGCGCACCTGCGGACTCTCCAGGGATAATCCCAGCTTCTGCTCCTCGGCGGTCAACTCCCGCGGCACCATGTCGAGTAGTTCCACCTGCAGCCCGGCGTTGGCCAGGTGGGCGGCGATGGTTGCGCCCATCACCCCGGCGCCGAGGACGGCGACTCGATTGATCTGCCTCATCGTTCTCCTCCATTGCTGGTCTGGGTTGCCGCGAAGGCATTCTGATCGGCATCGAGATAGAGATGGTCGATCCGTTCGCGGTATTTTTCGTAAATCACCTTCCGGCGCAGCTTCAAGGTCGGGGTCAACTCCCCCCCTTCGATCGTGAAATCGTGCGGCAGCAAGGCGAACTTTTTGATCGTTTCATAGGGGGGAAGCTTGGCATTGAGCTGCCCGATGCGCTCAACAAAGAGCTTTTGCACCCGTTGGTGGGCGACCAGATCGGCACTGTCGAAGTAGTCAAGGTGCTCATGATGGCCGAATTCGATCAGACGCTCGATGTTTGGGGTCAAAAGCGCCACCAGGTAGGGCCTCCTGTCACCAAAGACAAAAGCTTGCGAGATGTACTTGTCGAGCTTGAGTTCGTTTTCCAACGGCTGGGGGGCGATGTTCTTGCCCCCGGCGGTGACGATGATCTCTTTTTTGCGGTCGACGATATAGACGAAACCGTCCGCATCGATGCGGGCAATATCGCCGGTCTTCAACCACCCGTCGCTAAAGGTCTCGGCGGTCCCGGCGGCATCCCGATAGTAGCCCTGCATCACCTGGGGCCCTCGCACCAGCAGTTCGCCGTCGGCCGCAAGCATCACGGAGGTCTGCTCCAACACCTTGCCGACCGAACCGAAACGCACCGCGGTGAAACTGTTTAAGCTTATCGCCGGACTGGTCTCCGTCAAACCGTACCCTTCGAAGGTCGGAATGCCGATGATCCACATGAATTCGTTGATGGTCTTGTCGAGCGGAGCGCCGCCGGAGATGCAGAAACGCAACCGCCCGCCGAATTTGTCCCTTATTTTCGAGAAGATCAAACGATCCGCCAGGCGATTCTTCAACTCCAGGGTCCCGACCGGACGCTGCTCGACATACTTGCGATAAACGTAGGCCCTGCCGATCTCCACCGCCCAGTGGAAGAGGCGCCGTTTGAAGGGGTTCATCTGGTGGACATTTTCATAGATCCGGGAATAGATCTTTTCAAAGAGACGCGGTACGCTGACCATCGTCGTCGGGCGCATCTCGGCGAGGTTCTCCACCACCTTTTCGACACTTTCAGCAAAGGCGATCTGGCTGCCGCTCATCAGGGCCGCGTAGTACCCGGCGGTCCGCTCCAGGATGTGGCTCAGCGGGAGGAAGCTGAGGAAGGTCTCCGGCTGTTCGAGGCCGCCGAGCTGTTTCAACCCGTACCAGGCATCCGTCAGGATGTTGCAGTGGGTCAACATCACCCCTTTGGGGACTCCGGTCGTCCCGGAAGTGTAGATCAGGGTCAGCAGGTCTTCCGGCGCGATCGCCGCGATGCCGGCTTCGAGCGCCTGGCGTTCCCCGGCACTGATCGGGTCGGAAATTTCCGAGAGCTGGTAAAGATGGAAGACCGGCAGCACCTTGTCACCAATGAATCGTTCGAAGGCGATCACCGTTTCAACCTGGGGAATCCGCGCGCGAATGCGCAGCAGCTTCTCATACTGGTGGCGATTGGACACGAAGACCAACCGACATCCGGCGTGGTTGAGAACATATTCGACCTGCTCGGCGGTGTTGGTGGGGTAGACCGGCACCGTCACTCCCCGGCTGCAGAGAATCCCCAGGTCGGAGATCACCCAACCGGCGCGATTTTCAGAGAGGATTGCCACCTTTTCCCCCGGCTGCACGCCGAGCTTGCCGAGTCCGCGCGCGGCCATCAACACCCGCTCGTAGAACCGGGAATAGGAGAGCTGGACGTACTGGCCCTCCTTTTTATAGCCCAGGGCATTCCGGTCCCCGAAGCGTGCCGCCTGTTCCTGCAGGAGCGCCGGTACCGACCGATAGGGAATGTTCTCTGTCGCGTCCATTCTCACCTCTCAATAGCTGTCTTTATATCTTACCTTAACGTACACGTCAACCTTTTGTTAAACGATATTCTATTTTATTTCGGTTGCTGGCGACAAAACGGCCGGGCCCCAGAAGTGCGGGGCCCGGCCCATATCAGGAGGTCAAAAAGCGTAGCTGAGCTGAGCGCTGGCGATGTCGACGCGATTTCGGTACTCACCTTTCAGGGTGCCCCGACCAGCGTTCTCGGGAGAGGCCACACTCTGATCGATGACCGAATCGTTGACGAAGAGATGAGCATAAGCCAGATCGAGGTTGAGGCTTTCGGTCACTTTTAGGCCGATCCCGACCGCTGCCCAGATCCGCGCTTCATCGGGGATGCGGGGGGTGCGGTGTTGGGCATCGGGGACCGGAGTCGTATCGTAGGCTGCTCCCATGCGCAAGGCAAGTTGGCTGCTGGGACGGTAGGTGGCGCCGAGAGAATAGCGCCAGTTGTCATTCCAGTTTTCGTTGGTCACACTGTCCGGCAGGCTACCTGCAAAATCGATGACCAGTTTGTCAAAAGTGCTCCACTCGGTCCACAGGATGTCCGCCATGAGCGCCCATTCGGGGGTTAATTGATGATAGACGCTGACAGAGGCGTTGGCCGGGAGGGTAATTTTACCCTTCACTCCCTGGGTCGGGAAACTGGCGGCCGCGGCATCGGCCAGGGTGATCCCGGGACCGGCCGGAATTGACGCGAGGAAATTTTGGTTCTGAGGGGTAAAGACTCCATCGCCGGTGACCGTGTGCTCGATCCGCGAGCGGTAGGAGGCGCCGACTCGGGTCTCCTTGCTGAATTCATAAAGCAGCCCGAGGTTGAAGCCGTATCCCCAATCGTCGGCACTAAGGTCGGCATAGATGTCGGCCGCGGGGTTGGAGACGAGGGGCAGCACCGCCTGTACCGCAGGCGCCTGCAGGTTGCCGCCGCTGGCGACAAGGGTCTTCTGGAAGACGCTGGCGCCGAAATCGACCATGCTGGTCAGGTTGACATCGATGTACTGGGCACTGACGCCACCGCCGATGCTCAGGTGGTCATTGACCCGGTAGGCGACCGACGGGTTGAAATTCACAGTCTTGACTTCCGATTCGACCGCATGGTAGCGACCGACCCAGGTCCGCTCGTATTCGGTGGCTAAACCGAAGGGGGCCATGACGCCGAGGCCGAGGGACAAGCCATGGTTGAGACTGGCTGAATAATAGAAGTTCGGGACGACTCCGGTTTTCCCGGCGTCACCACTGTTGCCGCCGCTGAACGGTGCGCCGAGGGCATTGCTGGCAGTCTCTTTCTGGAATCGGGCCGACGGGATAATGATATGGACGCCGGTCACCGCTTGTTGCCCCTGCAGATGACTCATGCCGGCCGGATTATAAAAGATGGTGGTGGCATCCTCGGCCACCGCCGCTCCCCCGGAGAAAGCGTTCCCCAACCCGCTGACGCTTTGTTCAATCAACGCAAACCCGGCCGAAAAAGCCGGGGAGGCCAACCCCAAGACCAGCCCCGTGACCACCACCACAGTCCAACTCCGTTGCATACCCACTCCCTTCTCATTGACATCAAAAACTTCGTCACCCGGTCTTTGTTACCGGCCATGGACCCCCCACGAGAATGCTTATATCGGACCTTTACGTTTAGGTCAAGTAAAAATATAACGCCTTTATAGGATATCCACTTATGCGATTTTTGACCAGGCTTGGGGCTGCTCGGCTCGCTGCGAATGCGGACCCGGTCCGTGGATAACAATGTTCTGGTTTCTCCGCCGCCTACCGTGGGGCCAAACCTCCTTTCGCCCATGCACCGGCCGGAGACCTTGACGGCCGGCCGCCCCGGTAGCCAGCAGTCTTGACAGGCCCCCCACGCTGTGCTAAGCAGTCGACATTTCGCGCCACCTCATCCAGCCCCTGTCGTTCCCGGGAGGTCCCAGCATGAACCACCAGCAATCCGCCGCCCTGTTTGCCGCCGCCAAACGTATCATTCCCGGCGGGGTCAACAGCCCCGTCCGTGCCTTCAAATCGGTCGGCTGTGATCCCCTCTTTATCAGCCGCGCCGCGGGGTCGAAGATTTACGACGTGGATGGCAACGCCTATATCGACTACGTCGGTTCCTGGGGTCCGATGATCCTCGGTCATTGCCACCCCAAGGTGGTGGAGGCGATCCGAGAGGCCGCTGCAAACGGCGCCTCCTTCGGTGCTCCCACCCCCCTCGAAACCGAACTGGCCGAAATGGTCTGCGCCGCCTTCCCGAACATTGAGATGGTCCGCATGGTTTCCTC
Organism: Desulfuromonadales bacterium; assembly: GCA_038317685.1. Classification (GTDB taxonomy): domain Bacteria; phylum Desulfobacterota; class Desulfuromonadia; order Desulfuromonadales; family DDH964; genus JBBQBQ01. The sequence continues at coordinate 7,581 of JBBQBQ010000112.1, forward strand.
AGGCACCGAGGCGACGATGAGCGCCATCCGTCTGGCCCGGGGCTACACCGGCCGCAACAAGATTCTCAAATTCGACGGCTGCTACCACGGGCACGCCGATTCGCTGCTGGTCAAGGCCGGCTCGGGTGCCGCCACCTTCGGAGTACCGACCTCCTCCGGGGTGCCGGCCGACTTCGCTAAATACACCCTGACCGCCACCTACAACAATCTTGAAGAGGTGCGACAGCTGGCTGCCGCCAACCGGGGAGAGATCGCCTGCATCATTGTTGAGCCGGTTGCCGGCAACATGGGGTGCGTCCCCCCCCAGCCGGGCTTCCTTGAAGGGCTGCGTGAGCTCTGCACCGCTGAGGGTATGCTGCTCATCATCGATGAAGTCATGACCGGCTTCCGCGTTGCTTTCGGCGGCGCCCAGGAACGTTTCCGGGTTTACGGCGATCTCGTCTGCCTTGGCAAGATCATCGGTGGCGGCTTGCCGGTCGGAGCCTTCGGCGGCAAGCGCGAAATCATGAGCCAGCTCTCCCCGGTCGGCGGCGTCTACCAGGCTGGAACCCTCTCCGGGAACCCCCTGGCGATGAGCGCCGGCCTCGCCACTCTCAAACTCATCAAGGCAGAAGGGTTTTACGACCGCATCGAGGAGAAGACCGCCTACCTTGAAAAAGGTTTGCTGGAGGCCGCCAAGGAGGCCCCCTTCCCAACCTGCTGGCAGCGGGTCGGCGGCATGTTCTGCTCCTTCTTCACAGCCGGTCCGGTCCATAACTTCGCCGACGCACAAAAGAGCGACACCGCAGCCTTCGGCGCATTCTTCAGGTCGATGCTTGAGCAGGGGATCAACCTTGCCCCCAGCCAATTCGAGGCAGGCTTCATGAGCATCGCTCACAGTCAGGACGATCTCGACCGGAGCATCGAGGCCGCGCGCTGTTCCTTCAAAAGCCTGTAACCGGAACCTTCCAGGTAGAACGGGCCGGGTCCTTCCCTCCAGGGACCCGGCCCGTTCTATTTTCCCCGCCTGCCACAGCGAGGGGAGGAATCAACACCAGCCAGGAGTCCGGAATTTCAACCCTGGAGACCGCCAAAGTTGAGGTTGCATTCCGCCCAAAGAGCCCCTATAATTCCGGCAAACTTTGTTTTACTTTATTCCTTGCCTGTTCCAGGGTGCTCTGAAATCCGCCTTCTGCCGGTTGACGCGAAGGGTAGAGAACCCCGGAACCGGTCTCACTCCAAGCTCTCCGTCAATTATTTTTCCTTCTTTCCCAAGAGGTGTTCATGGCGAAAATCCTGGTCGTAGATGACTCGATGTTCGCGCGCCTGAATATCTGCAATATGCTCCACCTGGCCGGCCACGAAACCTTGGAGGCGGCGAACGGGCGGGAGGGGCTGGCCATGGCGGCGGCTCATCAGCCCGACTGCATCCTTTCGGACCTGTTGATGCCGGAGCTGGACGGTATCGGTTTTCTGACCGCCCTGCGAAGAGAGAATCATTCTCTTCCGGTCATCGTCCTTTCCGCTGATATCCAGGAAACCAAGCGCCAGCAGTGCCTCGACCTCGGCGCCACCGCGTTTCTGAGCAAGCCCCCCCAACGCAAGGAGTTACTTGAGCTGGTCGGTCGACTCCTGCCTCCGGGAGTTCCGGAATGAAGACCAATCCCACCTCCTACCAGTTGGACGCCTTCAAGGAAATCGTCAACACCGGCGTCGGCAGAGCCGCGGCCTCGCTCAATCTGATGCTCGACTCACACATCACGCTGGAAGTCCCCTCAATCGTGCTCTTTAAGCTCGACGATTTGGTCGGGGAGTTGGGGGATTTCCTCGAAATTGATCTCGCCTGTGTCCAGCTCGAATTCAGCGGCTCCTTCGGCGGCACCGCCGCGCTGGTCTTCCCGCCCCAGAGCGCCGTCAAGCTGGTCGCCACCATGACCGGCGAAGACCCGCAGGCTCCCTATCTGACCGCGGTCATGGCGGGGACCCTGAACGAGGTCGGTAACATCGTCATCAACGGGGTGATCGGCACCATCGGCAATATCATGAACAAACCCTTTGATTTTTCCCTGCCGAATTATGTGGAGGGGCGGCTGCAGGAACTGCTGAATCTGCAACAGCCGGGCCCGGATCTTACCGTGCTGCTGATCCGCACCCGCTTTCAGATTCAGGACCGCCAGATCGAAGGGAATATGTTCCTGATTTTCGAGCTGGGCTCCTTCGACGCCTTTTTCTGTGCTCTGGAAAACCTTGTCCCCTCCCCCACCGCCTCAAGCACATGAACGAGTTCGAATCGGCCGCTTCCCACTTTTCCATCCTTGATCATGCCCCGATCGGACAGTTCGTCCTGCGGGAGGATTTCACGGTCCTGTTCTGGAACCGATGCATGGAGGCCTGGACCGGAATAACCCGGGAAGAGTTGGTCGGAACCGTCATCCTGGAGCGCTTCCCGCACCTGGGCATGCCCAAATATGCTCAGCGCATCGCCGGCATCTTCAACGGTGGGCCGCCGGCGGTCTTCTCTTCCCAGCTCCATCGCTACGTCATTCCCGCCCCCCTCCCCGGCGGCAAATTCCGTTGCCAATACACTGTCGTCACCGCCATCCCCGCTCTGACTTCGGGGAGCCCTTACGCCATGTTCGCGATCCAGGACGTGACCAACTTGACCGAGGCCATCGAGAACCACGGTCAAGCGCTGCAACGGGCCATGGCTGAGATGGAGGAGCGCAAGAAGGCTGAAACCAAACTGCTTACCACCGCCGAAGAGCTGAAGAGGCTGAACAAGATCCTCAAGGAACGCTCGGTTCGGGACGGCCTGACCCGCCTCTTCAACCATCACTATTTCTACCAGGTCCTGCACCGCGACTTCCTCCTGGCGACCAGGAGCAAGAGCGACCTCGCCTGCATCATCCTCGACCTCGATTACTTCAAACGCATCAACGACTCTTTCGGCCACCCTTGCGGCGACCTGGTCCTCAAGAAAGTTGCATCCCTCATCCGGCACGCGGTCCGGAAAACCG
>JBBQBQ010000113.1:0-10547 GCA_038317685.1 Desulfuromonadales bacterium
ACTCTGGCCCCGGACATCGTCGAAGCCCTGATCAACGGCGAGGAACCCAACGGGCTCTCGCTGGCCAAGCTGACCCAGACCTTCCCCGAGGACTGGGCTGAGCAACGCCGCCAGTTCGGTTTCGCCACCGACTGACAACCGGACCGGAGACCACCCCAGAGAGCCGACCATCAGAGACGGCTATTCTTCTGTAGTTGTCAGGAAAACGGAGATGACCACGCTTCTTTTCAGTGCCGAAGCAGCCGATTTAGAAAAATACGTCCGGTTGGGGCATCGAACGAGGACCTAAGACAACCGCCCAAAATGGCAACCAGCCGCAAACCCATATCAATCAAGGATGTAGCTTTCCGGACGAGCTTCGGACTTGGTCCGGAGAAAACAGAGAATCAGGGGGCAAACAGAGAAAGAATGGCTGGAGGATGGGGAGAATCGACGGTGCGGAGAGGTGCTTTGGAAAGATGTGAAAAGGTCGCAAACCCTTTAGAAACAAGGGGAAAAAGAAAACCCGTCACCCCGGAGTTTGACCCCAGAGAGACGGGTTTGTCTTTTGTTAATGGTGGAGGTGGCGGGAATCGAACCCGCGTCCGAAAATCTTTCACGCAAGGCTTCTACATGCTTAGTCCGTGTTTTGCTTTAACCCTTGAGACTCCCACGGACGGGATTCCCTGCGGGTGAGCCTGCTTTGGTTTCGCCTCCGGACCACAGGCCTTCTGGAGACTATCCCACTAAATTGACGTCTCGTACCCTACGCGGGCGATCAGGCAAGAGACGTAGCGGCAATTAAGCCGCTAATGCGTAACGAACGTCAGTGTCGGCGTTTGTGTGAGTGCCAGTTTTTTAACGAGGCCAACTGGCGTCCCCGGCATGCCACCTTCGCTTCCAATTCCCGTCGAAACCTGGGCACCCCCTTAGTTGTGAATATGACGGCTTTCTGGTTAAGGAATTACTTCAACCGTGTTCGGCAAATCTTCGTTTTCCCGTTATTTATCTCATGTTTTTGGAATTCAGTCAAGGCTTCGGTTCAGCGCTCGCGCTGCTTGATCTCCTTGGCCATCTCCCGCACCGCTTCCTTGGCCTTGAGGGTCTCGCGCTTATCGTGGAGTTTCTTGCCGCGGCCGACCCCGACCTCCAGCTTGACCCGGCTTTCCTTGAGGTAGATCTTGGTCGGGATCAGCGTCAGCCCCTTCTGCTCACTGAGCCGCCAGAGCTTTTCGATCTCGCTATTGTGGAGCAGAAGCTTCCGCATCCGGGTCGGGTCGGTGGGGTTTTCCCGGTTTCCCTGTTCGTAGGGGCTGATGTTCATATTGTTAATGAAGACCTCGCCGTCCTTGATGCGGCAGAAGGCCTCCTTGAGATTGACCTTGCCGAGGCGGATTGATTTGACTTCAGTCCCCTTGAGGACGATGCCGGCCTCGAAAACCTCCTCGATAAAATAGTCGTGAAAGGCCTTTTTGTTGGTCGCGATGATTTTGATGCCCATCGGGTCAGTCTTCCTGAAGAATTTCGGCCACCCGAGGCATGGTGGCTTCCATGGGGATGGCCCGGCTCCCGACCCGGATCACCAGGAAGGAAGCGGCCAAAAAAGCGACCCCGAGAAGGGCCGCGAGGAGGTCAGGATTGGGGCCGGTCTCGAGAAAGGAGCCGACCACGCGGCCGCTGACCGCCCCGACCAAAAGGAAGATAAGGGGCACGATATACAGAAGAAAGGACGATTGCAGAAAGGTCTTGGAACTGGTCACGATTTTGACCCGATCGCCGACCTCGGCACCGATCGGATTGAAGGCCTCGACCAGCATCGACCGGTCGTCGCTGCCGCTCTGGCAGCTCCGCATGGCGGCACAGTTCTGACAGAAGCTGCTCTTCTGGCAGAGCACCACCGCGATCTGCTTCCCCTTCAGTTCGACGACGCTCCCGGTTTCCTCGATCATCGCCCTTCCCTGCCTTTCATCCTCATTTTAACACACCCCGCCGGCCAGAGACCGGGCCGGGAATTATACCGTCTCACCCGCCGCGATGCAAGGTCTCCTCGCCTCCAAGAAAAAGCTGCCGGACGGTTCGTCCCGAGCCGTCGCAGAGGGCCTCACAGAGACCCCCGGCCGCCGGCAGATGACCCAGGCCGAGAACCTGGAAATGGGCCCCCCAGCCGGGAACCAGAGCGCCCATCTCCCCCACCAGGCCGAGGGCACGGGCCCCGCCGAGGGTTGCCATGGTCAGCAGGGTGCCGGGATCGAGGGCCGGAGCGAACCAGGTCCTGGCGAAGGCGATCTCGTCCCAGACCGAAAGGGAGTCGTTGCTGGCCAGGCTGTCGGTGCCGAGGGCCAGATTGATCCCGGCGGCCAGGTAGGTCTCCACCGGCGCCCGTCCCACCCCGAGGTTGGCGTTGGAGCGGGGACAAAGGACCACCGAGGCACCGGCAGCAGCGATCTGCCCGGCATCTGCGGCCGAGACATGAACGGCGTGGATCAGCAGGCTTCCCGGCTGCAGACCGCCGCTGCGGGCCAGGTAGGCAACCGGGGAGAGACCGGCAGCCGGCGGCACCATGTCAGCCCATCCGACTCCGGGGTAGAGACGTTCAACCAGGGGGCCGCCCGCCTCGCGGAGGAAGGCTTCCTCGGCGGTCGATTCGGCGAGATGAATCGTCAGGGCCAGATGACGGCGACGGGCCAGCGCCGAGACAGCCTGGAGGCATTCTTCGCTCAAGGTGTAGGGGGCGTGGGGGGAGAGACCCAGGATGGTCGGGCCTCCCCAGTCCTCATCCAGCACCTGCCCAATGGTCTCCAGCAAGGGCCACCAGCGGCCGGGATCGCGCCCCAGGATTTCGAGGAAGACCCGCCCCCGCAGTGGTGAACCCGCATAGGCCTGGCGGGCCGGCAGGTAGGAGACAATGTCGCCGACGGCACCCGTCCCGGCGGCCAGGGACCTGTGTATACCGTCTTTGAGGGACGGGAGAAAGGCTTCCAGGGGGACCGAGCGCTTGATCCGGATCAGCTCCAGCATCCATTCGACAAAGGTTGCCGCCCGGCGGCTTACCCCCAGGGCACTCGTCCAGTCGGGGAATCCGGTCAGTTCAAGGTGGGTGTGGGCGTTGATCAGGGGCGGCAGCAGGATCGCTTCGCCGAAATCGGTGCAGGAGGCGTTCGGGGCGTGGCTGCACACTGCATCCCGCCGGCCGACGGCGGTGATGCGTCCGGACTGCAGGGCGAGGGCACCGTCCTCGATCAGATTGCCGAGGATCGGCATCAGGTAGCGGGCAGTGAAGATTCTCGGCTGGTCATGGGTCGGGCCGGACCAGGCGGAGCCCTTGATCCTGTCAGGCGACACGCTCGACCCCGGGGTTGTCGATCTGCTTCAGCAGGCTGCGAACCTCCTGCTGGCGGGCGATCGCGCACTGTTCGGAAAGGACCGCGGTCAGAATCTCCTCGGTCGTCAGCGGATTGGCCAGCACCACCCGAAACACGGTGAGCTCCTTGCGACCATAGGCCGCCACCCGCAACCGGGTGCGGGATACGAAGGTTTTGCCGGCTTCCCGCTCGATCTTCTGTATCAGCTGATTGATCTGGTCGAGGACGGCATTGATGCGGCACCGTTCCTTGGAACCGGCGAGGGTGAGCTGCTTCTGAACGGCCTGCGGACAGAAGCGATAGGTGAGAATGTTCAGCTCCGGGGCGCTGGTCAGTTCGAAATCGGGATGCTGCCGGATGTTCTCGGCAAAGGTCCGGGCTCGCTCGATCCCGAGGTCGATCAGCAGTTCATACCCCTTGCGGCCGATGATCGACAGCCCGGCATGAACCAGCAGTGCCTTCCCCGGCCGGGATCCTTCGAGGGTATGGCTGCCGAGATCCTTGGAGCCATGGCGCAGGATGTAAGCGGCATGATGTTCGATCGCCGACAGGGCCGTCGGGTCCTTGAAGACGACCATCCCCGCACCCATCGGCACATAGAGCTGCTTGTGGGCGTCGATGGTGACGGAGTCAGCCCGTTCGATCCCGCTGAGGAGGTGACGGTGACGCTCGGAGAAGAGGGTCGGTCCGCCCCAGGCGGCATCGACGTGGAAATGGCAGCCGACCTCCTGAGAAATATCGGCCATCGCGTCCAACGGGTCGATATTGCCGGTCTCGGTCGTCCCGGCGATCCCGACCAGCGCCAGGGGCCGAATCCTTTCCTCCTTGAGGCGGCGGCAGGTCTCCTTGAGCAGCCGCAGATCGATGCGGTTGTGGGCATCGGTTTCAATTTTCAGCAGGTTGTTCCGGCCGATACCGAGAAGGTCGGCCGCCTTGCCCAGGGAATAGTGCCCCCGCTGGGACACGAGGACGGCAATGCCGTCGCAATCGAGCTGTCTCAGCGAACCCGCCAGGCCCTCCTGGGCACTCCCCGTGAAGGGTCCGTTCGGAGCGAACAGCCGATTGCGCGCCACCCACAAGGCGGTGACGTTGGCAATCGTCCCGCCGGAGCAGAAAGCGCCGAGGGCGTGCTGGCTGTTGTGCATCCAGCGTCCGTAAAAGGCATCGTCGCCGCTGTAGACCAGGCGATGGAGCATGGCCAGGACCTGGCGTTCCAGCGGCGTAAAGGCCTTGGAGGTTTCCACTTTGACCAGGTTCTGGTTCAGGGCGGTCATGATCCGTGACAACGGCAACATGAAATATGGGAGGGCCGAGGTCATGTGACCGACGAATCCGGGGGCAGCGGTGTGGACCGACTGGGCCACGAGCTTCTCTTTGACGAAATCGGTATAGGCGGAGACGTAGGTCGGCTCCTCGGGGATCTGCGAGGAGAAAAAATCGGCCTCGATCTCTTCGAGGCTTCGCTCCAAGGCGACGATATGGGTCTGAAGAAATCCCGCGACGTCGTCGGAAATCGCCTGATCAATCGCTCCGAGGGTTGAATCGGGCGCTTCGGGGATGGTGAAGATGCGATACAGGTTTTCCAGGGTGGCGCGGGCCGTATCGCGGTTTTTCGACATGGTCGTTTCGCCTAGGTGAGGAGGAAACCGTTGTCGATCAGCCGGGTTCTCCCGACCAGGACCGCCATCAGGAGCACCGAATCACCATCGATTCGGCCCTGTTCCAGCAAGGTGTGCTGATGGCAGATTTTCAGGTAATCGATGCGGGCCTCCGGCTCGGCTTCGATCAGGGCCCGCAACGAGGCCAGCAGCGTCCCGGCCTCGCGTTCCCCGGCCAGCACCGCCTGCCGGCCCGCCGCCAGCGCCCGCGACAGGGCCAGGGCCTGCTGCCGCTCCCCGGCTGACAGGTAGACGTTGCGGGAACTCATGGCCAGGCCGTCAGGCTCGCGGACGATCGGCATGCCGATGATTTCCACCGGCAGATTCAGATCGAGAGTCATGCGGCGGATCACCGCCAGCTGCTGGAAATCCTTGCAGCCGAAGATGGCCAGATGGGGCTGAACGATATTGAAGAGCTTGCAGACGACCGTCGTTACCCCCCGGAAATGGCCGGGCCGGCTGGCGCCGCAGAGGACCTCGGTCAGTCCCTCGACGTTGACATAGGTCGCATAGCCGAAAGGGTAGATGGTCGTCGCCTCGGGGGTGAAGAGGAGATCGACCCCGGTCTGGCGGGCCACCTCGGCATCGCCGGCGAGATCTTGCGGGTAGGTGGCCAGATCCTCGTTACGGCCGAACTGGGTCGGATTGACGAAGATCGACAGAACCAACAAATCCCCTTGGCGCCGGCCTTCTTCCAGGAGCGACCGGTGCCCTTGATGGAGGTAGCCCATGGTCGGCACCATGGCGATCCGGCGCCCTTCGCGGCGCAGGTCACTGCAGATCTTCTGCATGCGGTGAAGGTCGGAAATGATTTCCATTTCTAGAAGCTATGCTCCGGACCGGGGAATTCTCCGGCCTTGACTTCATGAATATAGGCGGTCACCGCCTCGCTGATCAGGCTGGCGGCATCCGCATAGCGTTTGACGAATTTCGGTGAATACTTCTCGCAGAGCCCGAGGATGTCGTGCAGGACCAGGACTTGGCCGTCGCAGTCAATGCCGGCGCCGATGCCGATGGTCGGGATCGGCACGGCGGCGGTGATCTCCTTGGCCAGGGCCGCGGGGATCCCCTCCAGCACCATCGCAAAGGCTCCGGCGGCGGCCACCGCCCGGGCATCCGCCAGAAGTTGTCGGGCCTGTTCGTCCTGCCGTCCCTGGACCCGGTAGCCGCCCATGCGATGGATCGACTGCGGGGTCAGGCCGATGTGCCCCATGACCGGAACATCCATGGCGACGATGGCGCTGATCGTTTCAGCGACATTCACGCCGCCTTCCAGTTTGACCGCCTGAGCCCCCCCTTCCTTGATCAACCGACCGGCGTTCTGACGTGCCTCACGCAGATCGATCTGGTAGGAAAGAAACGGCATGTCGGCCACGACCAGGGCCCGCCCGGAACCGCGCACCGCGGCACGGGTATGGTAGACCATCTCGTCCATGGTGACCGGCAGGGTGTTGTCGTAACCGGCCACCACCGATCCGACCGAATCGCCGACCAGGATGATATCGATCCCGGCCAGATCGAGAATCCGGGCCAGCGGATAGTCGTAAGCAGTCAGCACGGCGATTTTTTCGCCTCGGGTCTTCATGGCCTGCACTTCCAGGATCGTCACCGGCGTTTTTTTCATGGTTGGCAACACCTTTAGGGTCTGAAACAGAACGGCCCTTCGGAAACTGGTCCGAAAGGCCGGGGAAATTGCCGTCTGCCGGGACGGCATGGTTCGCCCCCGTCGGCTCTACCTTCCGTCCCGGTCCCAAGGATCCAAGCGGTATGTGGTTCGAAGCAAGGTCCGCTGGCCTGAATCAGCTCCGGTACGGGTTCCGGGCGAGGTGCGTTCCTTTCAAAAAGACCTTCTAGCCTATAACATGGGAAATTCACCCTTGTCCAGCATTATCTCCCAGTTACCTCCCCCGGCAAGTGCCGAGGAGGGGGCGGAGCGGCTTCTCAGGACAGGGCCTCCCCGAGGGCATCAAGGGCGCGGACCAAAACCGAATAGGGATGAAAATTGGCCGGCACGCCCCCCCGCAATCCATCCCGCAGTCCCTGGTAAGCGCGGGCGGCATTTCGCCGACGGGCCAGATAGGCATCGGGGTTGCCGGCAGCCTCGGCGAAGATCGCCAGGGTCAACCGATAGGCCCCGAGCTGGAAGGAAGAAAGGAGTGACTCCCGGGCCATGCGGTCCCAGCGGTCCCGGGCCGGAACGGCCGCAATAGCGTCCAGGATGGCTTGAAGGCCGATAAATTCCCGAACCTCGTTGTAGGTCCGGGCCACCGAATAAAAATCACCGCCGGTCGCCTCGGTCAGTTCGACCAGAGGAAGAAAATCGCTGAAACGGGGGAGGACTGCCAGCCGCAGGGCGGTCTCTTCCTCATACCCCTGGCTCACCAAATCGGCGGCCAAGGCCTTGGTCTGCTGCCAGGCGGTCGCCGACAGCATGCCGCTCAAGGTCTTCTGGTATTCCAGGGCCGCCCGCCGGTAACGTTCCACCACCGCGCCGTCGGCTGAGACCTCCATCCCCCGCTCCAGGGCCCAAACACAGAGGGTCCCCAACCCTTCCTCCAGGACCAGCAGCAGCTGGTACTGGCCTTTGCAATCAAGCCGTCCGTCCTGGCTGTAGATCGCTCGACGCAACTCGCCGGCGGCCAGCGCCTGGTCGAATACCAGGTAGACTTCCGCGGCCCGGGCCAAGGTAACTCCAGTCCTTTGCACCAGGCGGTTCAGGAAAGCGCTGCCGGCCTGGTCGATGAGCGCGTTGGTCACGACCGTGGCGGTGATCTCCCGAGCCAGGGGATGGGCGGCGAGGCGCTCCCCGAAACGTTCCCGGACCTGTTTCGGAAAATAGCCGGCGAGTCGCTGCCGCCAGGCCGGATGGTCGGGGAGTTCGCTGGCCAGGAGTGCCTGATAGAGCTGCATCTTGCTGTAAGCCAGGAGGATGGCCAATTCCGGTTGGGTCAGCGCCCCCCCCGGCCGGGCCAGCACTTCCTTGGTCGAGGGGAGGAACTCCCCGCGCCGATCGAGGAGGCCGCCCCGCGACAGGCGATCGCTGAGTTCGAAAAAAGGTTCGGCATCGGCGGCGCAGCGACGCCGGTCGAGGGCCAGACAAAGGCTCTGGGTATAGTTGTTGGCCAGGACCGCGGCGACGATCCCGTCGGTCATTTCGGCCAGCAGCCGGTTGCGCTCCTCGGCGGAGCTGACCAGCCCTTCCGATATCAGCAACTGCATGAGGATCTTGAGGTTAACCTCATGGTCCGAACAGTCGACCCCACCCGAATTGTCGATAGCGTCGGTATTGATCGCGCCTCCCGCCAAGGCATACTCAATGCGGGCGCGTTGGGTGAACCCGAGGTTCCCCCCCTCCCCCACCACCCGGACGCGCAGTTGGGCGGCATCGACCCGCACTGCATCATTGGCCCGATCTCCGGCCTCTTCCGATTTTTCGGAGCCGGCCTTGACGTAGGTGCCGATCCCGCCGTTCCAGAGCAGGTCGACCTCGGCAGTCAGCAGCAGCCGGATCAATCCCGGCCCGTCGAGTGATTCGTGACGAACCCCGAGCCAGCGCCGGACCTCGGGGGAAAGGGGAATCTCCTTGGCGTCCCGGGGAAAGATCCCGCCCCCCGCAGAGATCAAGCGGAGATCGTAGTCGGCCCAGGACGATCGAGGCAGGGCAAACAGCCGCTGGCGTTCGCCGAAGGAGCGATCCGGGTCCGGATTGGGATCGAGAAAAATGTGGCGATGGTCGAAGGCTCCCTGAAGACGGATGGTCCGCGACAGCAGCATGCCGTTGCCGAAGACGTCGCCGCTCATATCGCCGATACCGACCACGCTGAACGATTCCTTCTGGATGTCCCGACCGAGTTCCCTGAAGTGCCGCTTGACGCACTCCCAGGCGCCGCGGGCGGTGATGGCCAGCTCCTTGTGATCGTAACCATGGGAACCGCCGCTGGCAAAAGCGTCATCAAGCCAGAAACGGTACTCGTGGCTGATGGCGTTGGCGACATCGGAAAACTGAGCGGTCCCTTTGTCTGCCGCCACCACCAGGTAGGGATCGGGTTCATCGTAGGCGACGACCCCGGAAGGTCGAACCACCTCCTGCCCTTGCCGGTTATCAGTGAGGTCGAGAAGCGCCCGCATCAAAATCTGGTAAGCAGCCCGGGAGAGGGCGGCGCCCTCCTCGCGGGTCGCGTAAGGGGTCTTGACGACAAATCCTCCCTTGGACCCGACCGGAACGATCAGTGCGTTCTTGGTCATCTGGGTCTTCATCAGACCGAGTATTTCGGTCCTGAAATCGGCAGGCCGGTCGGACCAGCGAATCCCGCCCCGGGCGATTTTACCACCGCGCAGGTGAATCCCCTCCATGGAGCCGGCATGGACATAGATTTCAAAGAGGGGCCTGGGCGCCGGCATGTCGATGATCCCCAGGGCGCTGATTTTGAAAGCAAAGAAATAATCGTCCCGGTCCCGACGCAGGAAGAAGTTGGTGCGCACCGTGGAGTCGATGAGGTTGAAGAGGGTGCGCAGGATGAAGTCTTCGTGAATATCCGCCACCGCCTCGAGCCGTTCGGCCAGCGCCAGCCGCAGCGGTGACAGGGCCTGGTCCTCGCGCAGCATCGGGTCGTTCCAGGACGGCTCGTCGCGGAAGCGGGCGTCAAAATAATCGTACAGAAGCCTGGCCACTTCAGGATTGTTGACCAGGGCGAAGGCGAATCGGCCCTTGCTGAAGGGAGAACCGAGCTGCCGGAAGTAGTTGCGGTAGCCTCGGAACATGTCGATCTGCCGCCAGTCCAGGCCGGTCAGCACCAGCAGCCGCTGCAGATCGTCATTTTCAGCGGCCCCCCGGTGAACAGCGAGGAAGGCCTCGAGCAGATGGTTTCGCAAGGACCCCAAGGGGAGGCATTGGGGGGTCCGGGCCCGAATCGAAAAACTCTTGATGGAAATATTCCGACCGTCAACCTTGATGCTGAAATCGACATCGTCGATGACGGAGAGGCTGAGATTTTCGAGGATCGGCATCAAATCGTTCAGATAACGTTCCTGAAGACTGTAGTACTGCAGTTGAAAATAGCCCCCTCCCTGGCTGCGGAAGGGTCCCCAGAGATCGACCTGATCCCGGCCGTCAGCGAGCAGCGTCTCCACCATGCGCAAGTCTCTCAGCGCAAAACGGGGATGGACCAGGGCCCGGTACTCGCGACCGAAGGCGTCCTGAAATCGCTCCCAGCATTCCTGCCCGGCAGGTCCCAGCAGTTTTCTCAGCCGCACCGGCCAGGGTTGGACCAGCCGGGACAGACCCCGCTCCAAACGCTGCAAATCGAGGTGAAGTTCCTCTCCTTTGGGCCGCGCCACAATCTGCAGGGTCAAGTAATCGTTGGAGATATCGATGACTTTGGAGGAAAGTTCGCCGGTCCGGAGGGTGCGGCCCAGATAACTTTCGATCCGCTGCTGGTTATCGCTCGAATAGAAGTCGCGGGGCATGATCAACAGCAGCGTCACGCCCCGACCGCCCCGATGTCCGGTCGCCACGGCCTTGACCGTCCCGAACCGATAGATATGGGTC
>JBBQBQ010000114.1:0-10542 GCA_038317685.1 Desulfuromonadales bacterium
GCAAAGAGGGAAAAGTTTACCTTTCAGCGGCAGATCCGGCCCAACCCGCCGAGCCGGGAACTTCACGCCGGCAAGGCGAAGCCCAGCCCCTGACAGGGCCAATTGCAGTGGAAGGCGGGGCCTCAGATCCGCTGCCTGATCTGGGAGATGAGCTCCCGGAGCTTCGGTTTCAGCAGCCGGTTGCGAAGCTCGAGGCGAAATCGTTCGGAAAGTCCCCCGTTGACCGGCAATTCCGTTACCTCGGGCCACCACCCTCCTTTTCGGGAGAACTGGAAGCTGTCGTCGCAGTGATAGCACATATCGACCTGGTTCTTCTCCCGCAGGACCATGCGGCGCAGGTTGCGCGACGCTTCCCCGTTCCAGAGCTCGGAGAGCGGCTGCTCCCCGATGTTGCCGATCTTGTGCTGACTGGCATAGTCCCGGCAGCAGGCAACCGCGTCGCCGTTGGAATGGATGGTCCCCATGGTCCAGGGCCGGCGGCAGACCCGCTCGCAGCGCACCCGCTCGAAGCTTCCGGGGCTGTAGACGTAGCGCTGCAGGCGGGGATTTTCCGGCAGCATCCGGTCATCCTGGTACTCGCCGGCGTAGCCGGGATTGGCGGTCTTGACGGTGAACAGATCGACGCCGAGGGCTCGGGCGTACTCGCGGTTCCGGTCGATGTCCTTCTCGTTCTGGCGCATCACGACCATGCGCAGATTGATCCGGGTCGGCGAGTTGAGCTTCCGTTTCAAGGCGACAAGCTGTTCGACCCCGCTCAGCACCCGGTCGGCGCTGCCATCCATCCGGTAGTGTTCGTAGTTTTTTACCGAGGTCGAATCGACGGCCACGATCAGCCAGGTGAGCCCCGAGCGCAGGATCTCGGCGACAAAATCCTGGTCCTCGAGAAAATGACAGTTGGTGCTGGTCACCGTCTGGATGCCCCGCTCCGAAACGTACCGAAGCATGGCCGGGAGGTCCGGGTTCATGAACGGTTCACCCCAACCCCACATGATGAGGAAGAGCAGGGAGTCCTCCAGGTCGTCGATGAGATTCCGGAAGTCGGCCAGGGGCAGGTCGCAGGAGGGGCGGTTCAGATCCCCCCGCCCGCAGGGGCAGAGAGGGCATTTGAGGTTGCAGCGGCTGCTCGGCTCGACCTGCAGTTTGTAAGGCATGGCGGGGACGATGCAGGTCTCCGTATCGAGCCGCATGCGGTTCATGCGGAGGTAGTTTTCCCACTTGGCCCGGGAAACGCCCGGGAACCGGTAGGTCAGCATATCGTGCAGAACCTCCGGGGCGCGGAAGATTTTTGGCAGGCCGTCGAACATGCAGGAGTCCCCTGAAACGTCAAAGGTAAAAAATGAAGGGCAAGCGCAAAAGGTGCGGCCATCATACGGAAAACAACCGGTTCTGGCAAGGGGAGAGACGGGCACCCTGTTCGCCCGGGGTCATTGACGGGTCGCCATTTAAGGACTAGAGTTTCAGTGTTTTATGCCACGGTTCCGGGCCGTCCCTTCTCCGTTGATGCCCCGCCAGTTCAACCTTTCATGCCGCGAGGTGTTGCATGGCCAAAGTTTCAAAGGTCAAGCTCAAGACGATGCTGTTGCTGACCACCAGTTTGGCATTTGTGATCCTTGCGGGGGTCATCGGCTGGATGGTCCGGGACAACATGCAGCGCCTCTCTCTGGAGAGAGCCCGGGAGGAAGCGAACCTGCTGCTGTCCCACAACCTGGCGGTTCACAGCTACTTCAATGAAACACTCAAACCGGCGGTCTTCCCCCTGGCCGAGAGAGAAGTGGCGAAGGGGTATTTCGATCCGGTCTGGATGTCCTCGACCTTTGCCGTCCGGCAGATCCAGCAAACCCTGGCGAAAAAGCTTCCGGAGAACTACTACTACAAAGAATGCGCGATCAACGCCCGCAGCCCGGAGAATGAAGCCGACGCGGAGGAGCGGGAGTTCCTGCTGCGCCTCAACCGCGACCCGCTCCTCCAGGAAGAGACCCAGGTCCGGGATATCTCAGGGGTCCCTTGCCTCGTCGTGCTGCGCCGGGGTGAGAACATGGGCAAGGACTGCATGCGCTGCCACAGCATCCCCGCGGCGGCGCCCCAAGGTCTGGTCACCCTCTACGGAGATCAACGCAGCTTTCATCGCCAGGTCGGCGAAACCATCTCCGCCGTCTCCATCCGGATTCCTCTCTCCCAGGCCTACGCGGATGTCATGCCGATCTCCTGGCGGCTCACCGGCATCCTGATCCTGGCCGCCGGCATCCTTTTGGCCATCAAGCATCGATTTTATGATGCCCTGCTGCTGCGTCCCCTCCTGACCATCCGCGACCAGGCCAGGCTCATTGCCGGCGACGACAACTACCTGGGTGCAAGCCTCCCCCCGGTTCGGGGCCAGGAATTGGGCGAACTGGCGGCTGCCTTCGATCTCATGTCCGCCCATCTCAAGGGAAACCGCGATCTTCTTGAAGCCAGAGTGGTGGAACGGACCGCCGAACTGGAGTCGGCCAATCGGGAGTTGCGGGCCAGCGAAGCACGCTACCGCACCCTGAACCATTCCATGATCCAGCCGATGGCTCTCCATGAAATCATCTGTGACCCATCCGGAAGGCCGATCGACTATCGCTTCCTCGATGTGAACCCGGCTTTTGAGCAGTTGCTCGGCAAGAGTGCCGCCGAACTGGTCGGCAGGACCGTTCTGGAGGTCCTCCCCGACCTCGAAGCACACTGGATCGAGACCTACGGCCAGGTGGCGCTGGGCGGAGAGTCGGCCCATTTCGAAAACTATTCCCAGGCTCTCGACCGCCACTTCGATATCGTTGCCTATTCACCAGGGCCCGGACAGTTTGCGGTCATCGCCACCGACATCAGCGAGCGGGTCCGAAGCCTGGAGGACAAACGTAAACTTGAAGAGCAGATGTTCCACGCCCAGAAGCTCGAAAGCCTCGGGGTCCTGGCCGGCGGCATCGCCCATGACTTCAACAACATCCTGATGGCGATCATCGGCAATGCCGACCTGGCGTTGATGCGGCTTCCGGCCGAAGCGCCCGCGGTACACAACCTGCGGCAGATCGAACAGGCGGCCGGGAAGGCCGCCGATCTCGCCCGTCAGATGCTCGCCTACTCGGGGAGGGGGCGGTTTGTCATCGAACCCTTGAACCTGAATCGCCTGGTCGAGGAGATGCTCCACATGCTGCAGGTTTCGATCTCCAAGCAGGCGGTTCTGCGCGTCAACTACAACCAGCACCTCCCCATGATCGAAGCCGACGCCACCCAGTTGCGGCAGATCGTGATGAACCTGGTGATCAACGCCTCCGAAGCGATCGGCGAAAAAAGCGGGGTCATCGCCATCTCCACCGGAGCGATGGACTGCGACCGCAGCTATCTGCAGAGCACCGCTCTCGATGAGCAACTCAGCGAAGGCCTCTATGTCTTCATCGAGGTCGCCGACACCGGCTGCGGCATGGATCAGCACACCCTCAGCCATCTCTTCGACCCCTTCTTCAGCACCAAGTTCACCGGCCGCGGCCTCGGCATGGCCGCGGTTCTGGGGATTGTCCGGGGCCACCGGGGTGCGATCAAGGTCTACAGTGAACCCGAAAAGGGAACCACGTTCAAAGTGCTGCTCCCGGCAACGACCCGCCCTGAAACCCTCTATGACACCAAAGCCGCCGCTACCGACTGGCGGGGGAGCGGCACGGTCCTCCTCGTCGACGACGAGGAGACGGTCCGCGCCGTCGGCAAGGACATGCTGCTGGAGTTGGGGTTCGAGGTCCTGACGGCGAGCGATGGGCTTGAGGCCTTGAAAATCTTCAAGGAACACCGGGAGAATCTTTATGGCGTTCTGATGGACCTTACCATGCCGCATATGGACGGCGAGCAGGCCTTTCGGGAACTGCGCCGCATCGCACCGGAGGTCAGGATCATCATGACCAGCGGCTACAACGAGCAGGAGGTGAGTCAGAAGTTCCTCGGCAAAGGGATGTCCGGTTTCCTCCAGAAGCCGTTCCGGGTTTCCGTGTTACGGGAGGCCCTGCGGGCCCTGGGCGAGAAGCCGACGCCGGGTTGAAATGGATGGCCTTCTTTTCGGACCGGCGCTGAAGGCAACTCCTTTCATCCTCCGCCTGACCGGGTATGCTTTGCCAATGTCCAGAAGTCGGACCGACCAAGCTTTGATCGCGCGGTCATGACAGGAGCGTTCATGAGTCCAGAGGAATCGTCCTTCTTCCCTCCTTCAGCACTCCTGCTCGATCTTCTCGACCACGGTTCGGAAGCGATGGCCATCATCGATTCCGCCGGCCTGGTGGTCTATGCCAATCACTCCATGGAAGAGATTCTCGGCCTGCCCGTCGAAGAAATTCTCGACCAGCCCCTGCCGGTCGCCTGCGACCCCGGACCGCCGCGGGAGCTCGAAATCCCCCCCCGGAAGTTCAACCGCCGGGCCCAGGACCGACCGCGGCTGGCGGCCGTGCGCTGCATCCCGGCCAGCGGCGGAGCCGGATTGAAACTCGTCTACCTTCGCGACCTGACCGAACGGCAGGACCTGAAGCAGGAATTGCGCGACCTGACTCTCAAAGACGAGCTGACCCATCTTTACAACTTCCGGACCTTCATCCGCTTTGCCGAGCATCAACTGGAACTCGGCAGCCGCATGAAAAAACAGATGGTCCTGGTCCGGCTGCGCCTTTCGGACCTGGCCGGAATCGCGTCCCGCCTCGGCACCAAATTGGCCGATTCGGCGCTTCTCGACCTGACCGAACTGCTGGTCAAAACCTTTCGCAAATCAGACCTTTTGTCCCGCATCGGGCTGGACGAATTCGGGGTGTTGGCGATCAATTCCCTCGGCGTTTATCAGTCGGTGATCACCGATCGTCTCAAGGGCAATCTGGTCGCCTTTGCCGCCCGGGAGAGACGCCCCTATCCCTTGAAGATCAGTTGCGGCACCACCTGGTTCGACCCTGACGCGCCCCAGCCCGTCGCTCAATTGTTGAATGTGATCCGTCTCGAGGCATGGGACAACCTCTGACCTTCCCGCCCAGACCCTGTGTGGAGCAAGCATGTCCGACGGCACCATCAAAATCCTGGCGATCGAGGACAATCCGGGGTTGACCCGACAGGTCCGGGAATTGCTCCGGGAGGACGGTCTATGTCCCGACTTCCGGCAGGCTTCCAGCCTCGCCGCCGGACTGGCCGAACTGGAGCGGGAAAGCGCCGACCTCGTCCTTCTGGACGGCGCCCTCGCCGACACCAAGGGGCTGAGCGGTCTTGATACCCTGGTCGACCGCTATCCGGAACTGCCGATCATCCTCTTCTCCGGCCTCAGCAGCGGTGACCTCGGGTTCGAGGCGGTGAGCAGAGGCGCTCAGGACTATCTCTCCAAGGAAGAGCTCACCGGTCCGACCTTGTGGAGAGCGGTCCATTACGCCATCGAACGACAGCGGCTGAAAAGTAAACTGCGGCAGACCACCCAGGATCTGGTTGCGAGCGAAACCAGTCTGCGGCAACTGATCGAGGATAATACCGACGGCATTCTGATCGTCGATTTCCATGGCCGGGTGCAGTTCCTGAATCCTGCGGCCGAGCGGATTTTTCAGCGGAGTCGGGGAGAACTTCTCGGTCAGCCCTCCGGTTTTCCGCTCGCCGCCAAAGGCCTCACCGAGTTCCAGATTCTCACCCCAGGCGGTCAGGAAAAAATCTGTGAACTGCACCTGGTCGAGACCCGCTGGCAAGACCAAAGCGCCGTCCTGGTGGCCCTTCGGGACATCACCGCCCGGCGGCGACTGGAAGACCAGATCCGCTTCACCCAGAAGATGGAGTCCCTCGGCAACCTGACCCGAGGCGTTGCCCACGACTTCAACAATGCCCTGGCTGCGATCATCGGTTATGCCAGCGTTCTGGAAATCAGGGCCGGGGATCAACCGCTGCTGCTGGCCCCGCTCCGGCAGATCCTCGCCACCGCCGACCGCGCGACCACCCTGACCCGGGCGCTCCTTTCCTACAGCCGCAACCAGCCCGGAAAGATGCATCGCCTCGATCTGATCGAGACCCTGACCCGCCTCAGCCAGATTCTTCCCTCTCTCCTCGGGGCAAAGATCACGCTGGTCCAGCGACTGACCCCTGAGCCGCTCTGGATCATGGCCGATTCATCACAGCTGGAGCAGGCCCTCTTCAACCTCGCCACCAACGCCCGTCTGTCCATGCCCGGAGGCGGCACCGTAACCCTGGAGGCCGAGCGCCGAAAATTGACGAGCGATTTTCGCCGCCTGCATGGCTTCGGCCGGCCCGGGGATTTCGCCCGGATCAGGCTTTCCGATACCGGCTCCGGGATGGCCCCCGAAACCTGCGAGAAGATCTTCGAACCCTTCTTCACGACCCGGGAGACCGGAGAAGGGACCGGCCTCGGACTGCCCATCACCTTCGGCATCATCAAATCCCATCGAGGCTATATCCTCTGCCACAGTGACCCCGAGGTCGGGACCAGCTTCGACATTTTCCTGCCGCTGATCACCGATTCGGAACCCGCCGCGGAGGGCCCATGCCCGACCTGATCGAGCCCTCGCTGCCGACACCGGGAGCGGGCCGGGGACTCTCCTTCCGCCCGGAGTGGCTGGTCGCCCTCGCCATAGTCGTCATCGGCAGCGCCCTCTGGTGGCCGGTCGGGAACTGGTATCGGGGCCATCTCCTCACCGACGAACGGAGACAACTCGCCGACGAGAGCACCATCTTCAGCGAACGGCTCGGCTTTGCCATCGAACGGCGCCTCGCCCTTCTCGAAGGAGTGAGGGCCTTCGTCCTGCACGAACCCGACGCGCATCAAGGCAACCTCGACCATTTTGACGACTTCGCCGGCAACCTGCTGGCCAGGACCAGCGGCATCAGGGCCATCTCCCTGGCCCCCGGCGGCGTCCTGGGGGATATTTATCCCCGGGACGGGAACCAGGTCGCCCTCGGCCATGACCTTCAACACGACTCCCGGCCGGAGATCCGGCAAAGTATCGATGCGGCCATCGCCTCGCGCCACACGATCCTGAACGGCCCCTTCCCCCTCATCCTCGGAGGTGAAGGTCTGGTCGCCCGGCTCGCCGTTTTCGAGGGAGAAAAGTTCTGGGGGCTGGTGAACCTGGTCATGGACTTTCCAACGGTTCTCCGGGAGGCGGAATTCGACCGGATTCCCACGACCATGCGGCTGGCCCTGCGCAACCCGAGGGGGGAGGTGGTGTTCGGCACGGCGCCGGTCTTTGCCGGGACTCCGGTGATCAGCCGGCTTCCTTTCGAGGTGCCAGGCTGGGAACTGGGCGCGCTCCCGGCGGCGGGCTGGGATGCCCTGATCGCCGGCCGCCTGCTCCTGTTCCGGCTGGCCGGGATGGGCGGCGTGTCCCTGTTGGCTCTGACGGCTTTCCTGGCCCTCCGCTACCAGTCCTCCCTGACCCGGGAGGTCCGACTCCGCACTGCCAGCCTCGCCGGGGAGTTGGCGGCCCGGCGCGTCTCCGAAGCCTCGCTGGCGGAGAGCCACCGCAGTCTGCAGGCCTTCCTCGACGCCATCCCCGAAACGGCTTTGCTTATGGACCGGGGAGGGGGCATCCTCGCCGCCAACCGCACCTTCCGGGAGCGGTTCGGGCCGGGCTCCGACGCCGTCATCAACGCCAACTATTTCGCCCTTCTCCCCCCGGAGTTGGCCGTCGACCGGAAGCTGATGGTGGACGAAGTCCTGCGGTCCGGGCAGGCGGTGCGCTTCGAAGACCAACGCGGGAAGCGGCTTCTGGCCAACCACATTCACCCGGTCCTGGATGCCGGCGGCGCCGTCGCCCAGATGGCGGTCCTCAGCCTCGATATCACCGAGCGCCGGCAACTGGAAGGACAGCTGCGTCATACCCAGAAACTGGACGCGATCGGCACTCTCGCTGCCGGTGTCTCCCATGAATTCAACAACATCCTGACCGCCATCATCGGCCAGGCAAGCTTGCTGGAGATGAAGCTCCCCCCTGACAGTCCCCTCCTGGTCCATGCGGAGATGATTTTAAAATCGGCTGACCGGGCGGCCAAACTGACCACAGCCCTGCGCGCTTTCAGCCGCCAGCAGGTCACCGCTCCGGTCTGCATCGACCTCAATGAGCTCAGTCGCCATCTCGACGTGGCGTTTGGCGCACTCCTCGGCTCAAAAACGCGCCTGGTCTTTGAGCTTTCCGAGGGGCCCCTCCTGGTCCAGGTCGATACCGGTCTCGTCCAGCAGGCGCTGCTGAGCCTGGCGGCCAATGCCCGGGACGCCATGCCGCAGGGGGGAACCCTGACCATCACCACCCGCCGGATCTCTCTCGATGACCAATTCACCGAAAGCCACGGCGGGGGAGCCCCGGGTTATTATGCCCTGCTTGAGGTGACGGACACCGGAACGGGGATCGCACCGGACCACCTGGCCCGGATCTTCGAACCATTTTTCTCAACCAAGGAAGTGGGCACGGGGACCGGATTGGGGCTTTCCAACGCTCTCGGCATCATCCGGCAACAGCATGGTTTTCTGACCTGCAGCAGCGCCCCGGGGGTCGGAACCACCTTCAATATTCTCCTGCCGCTGGTGGCCGGCGATCTTCGCCCCCACTCAGGCCGGACCTGAATCGGGACCATCCCCGGCCACCTTCTTTCGTCAAGGAGTTCCCATGGAGCAGCAGGCCCATATCCTCATCGTCGACGACGACCCCTTTACCCTCGAATCGACCGCCATGCTGGTCCGGGAGTTCGGCTACCAGGCAACGGCCTGCGACCGGGCGAAGCTGGCCCTGGAGGTGCTGCGCGGGACGCCGGTCGATGTGGTTCTGACCGACGTCAAGATGCCCGAAATCACCGGCATCCAACTCCTTGAACAGATCCACATCGAGGAACCCGAAATGCCGGTGATCCTGATGACCGCCTATGCCGAACTCGATACCGCGGTCGAAGCGATCAAGATGGGGGCGACGGACTTTCTGATCAAACCCTACCGCCCCCTGCAACTCAGCCACAGCCTTAAAAAAGCCGTCGATTTCCGGCGGCTCAAGACCATCGAGCGGGATTACAAAATGACCCTGGAGGATACGGTCCGGAAGCGGACCGAGGAGCTCTCGGCGGCTCTGGTCCGGGTGGAGGAGGCCAGCACCGAGATGATCAAGCGGCTGATCGTCGCTTCCGAATACCGGGACGACGACACCGGCACCCACATCCGCAGGATCGGGCTCTTTTCCAGTCTCCTGGCCGAGAAACTCGGATTCCCGGCCGACCGGGTCGAGATGCTCGGTTTCGCCAGCATCATGCACGACGTCGGCAAGATCGGGATTCCGGACACCACCCTCCTCAAGCCCGGCCGCTTGACCACCGAGGAATTCAACATCATCAAGACCCATACCGTCATCGGCGAGAAGATTCTCTCCGGCTCCTCCTACGCCAACATCCAACTGGCCGCGTCCATCGCCCTCAACCATCATGAACGCTGGGACGGCGGCGGTTACCCCAACGGACTGAAAGGAGAAGCGATCCCCATCGAGGGGCGAATCGTCATGCTCGTCGATCAGTATGACGCCCTGCGCAGCAAACGGCCCTACAAACCGGCCTTCGGCCACGCCACCGCCTGCCGGATCATCCTTGAAGGGGATGGCCGCACCCTCCCGGCCCATTTCGACCCCGCCATTCTCGGCGTCTTTGCCGAGATCAGGGACCAATTCGCCGAGGTTTTTGACACCAACCAGGATGAGTTGGAGTTCGAGCCGCCGGACGATCTTGCCCCCAGGGAGCAGTAACCGTCCGCCGGCGGGCAACCACCCTTACCCCTTGCCGCCGCCATGCCGGGCGCACCCACGCAAACGCCCCGAGACCAAAAGGGTCTCGGGGCGAATTTGTTCCAATGAGAGGCAGATGCTTCCTCTCTTTTCCCAGCCCCTCAGTAAAGCCGGCGAAAGGCCGAGGCCTTGATGACGGCGATGATGGCGCTCCCCGGTTCCAGGCCGAGATCGGTGACCGCCTCGCGGACCACTTGCGAAATCAGCCGCTGCCCTCCGCAGTCGAGTTCCACGCCGATGCGGCGCCCCGCCTCAAAGACCTTGCTCACCCGGCAGGCCAGCAGGTTGCGGGCACTGGTCGCTTCGGGGTGCCGTTTGAAGAGGGTGATCTCCTTGGAGGAGAGTTCGAACATTCCATTGGACCCCTCGCCGCCGGCGGAGAGGATGATCTGCTGGTCCCCCCACCGGTAGATGAACATGTCGTCGGCGCCGCTTCGGTCACGCAGCTCCAGGAGGTTGATGTATCCGGCATGGCTGCTTCCCATGCGGCCCAGAGCGAGATTTTCTGCGGAGGTTTGGGCGACCAGGGAGCCTCCGGCAAATTCGAGAACCTGATCGGTCATGAGCCGCATTTCGTTGAGGGAGTGGCTGATAAAGAGCAGGGGAATCTCGAATTCGGCGAAGACCTTTTTCAGATACGGAATGATCTGGTATTTGAGCCTTTCGTCGAGGCCGGTGAGCGGTTCGTCCAGCAAGATCAACCGCGGGCAGGACAGGACGGTGCGGCCCAGGGCCACCCGCTGGCGCTCGCCGCCGG
>JBBQBQ010000115.1:0-10381 GCA_038317685.1 Desulfuromonadales bacterium
CGACGGACACCCTTGCTGTTCGGCTAACGGTTCCCACCATCAGGGTCCGTAGAGGATTTGCACCTCCAAGTCAACGTTCAACCACCATAGTTGAACATATGGCGCTTACGCGCCACGCGCCATGCCTGGCGCACACGGAAAAGGCCCTGCGCTCGGAAGCGCAAGGCCTTGTTTCTTCTGGTGCCCAGAGACGGAATCGAACCATCGACACGTGGATTTTCAGTCCACTGCTCTACCGACTGAGCTATCTGGGCGAACGGAAGCCATGTATATAGCGAAAAGGGCTGCTACTGTCAAGGGAAAATCCGCCTGACATTTATCCCTTGCCAAGGGTCTCCGATTCTGTTAGTTACAGGCCAAACGCTTTGCATTGGATTCGACATGACCCTCTTTTCCTGCGGTTTTGGCAGTTTTTCCTTTTGGTGCGGCTTTTATTTTAGGCCGTCTGCCCAAGGGAAAGGTCTGTAGCCGCAGCCAGCGACCGGCGTAACCAAGACCGAAGACCATGGGCAGACCTCTTTGGATCTCCCGTGGTTTTGCTTTTTCCGGATCGATCGACGAAGCAGGCCGCCGCGGCAGATCCGGGCGGCCTGAAAAGTTTCGTCAACACCTCCAACGGAAGGAGCACAGCGACATGATCATCGTCATGAAACAGGGGGCCGGCAAGGATGATCTGGCCGAGGTCAAGAGGCGCATCCGCGAACTGGGGTACAAGCCTCACGTCATCCACGGCGAGACCCGCAACGTCATCGGGGCCGTCGGCGACGAGCGCGGCAAGGCGGTCCTCCAGACCCTCGAATCGCTCCCCGGCGTCGAAAGTGTGGTGCCGATCCTCAAGCCTTACAAGCTGGCGAGCCGCGAGGTCAAGCCGGAGCCGAGCGTGGTGGAGATCGTACCGGGGCTGACGATCGGCGGCAATCAACTGCTGGTCATGGCTGGCCCCTGCTCGGTGGAGAGCGAGGAGCAGATCCTGGAGTGCGCGGTGGCCGTCAAGGCGGCCGGCGCCAGGGTCCTGCGCGGCGGCGCCTTCAAACCGCGGACCAGCCCCTATTCTTTTCAGGGGATGGAGGAGGACGGTCTCAAGCTGCTGGCCCTGGCCCGCGAGGCGACAGGTCTGCCGATCGTTACTGAGGTGGTGAATCCGCGTGATGTGGAGTTGGTGGCCCGGTATTCGGATATCATGCAAGTCGGAGCGCGCAACGTGCAGAACTTCGCTCTCCTCAAGATTCTCGGCCGCCTCGACAAACCGATCCTCCTCAAGCGGGGGATGGCGACGACCATTCAGGAGTTCCTGATGAGCGCGGAGTACATCCTGGCCGAAGGAAATCGGCGGGTGATCCTCTGCGAGAGGGGAATCCGAACCTTCGAGACGGCGACCCGCAACACCCTCGATATCTCCGCGGTGCCGGTCCTCAGGGAGCTGACCCATCTGCCGGTGGTGATCGACCCATCCCACGCCACCGGCCATGCCAGGCTGGTGCCGTCGATGTGTTTCGCTGCGGTGGCGGCCGGCGCCGATGGTCTCATCGTCGAAGTCCACCCTCATCCCGAGACGGCTGCCAGCGACGGTCCCCAGTCGCTGCGTCCTGCGGACTTCGCAACCATGATGGATAAGCTGCGCGA
This sequence comes from Desulfuromonadales bacterium, assembly GCA_038317685.1. Lineage (GTDB taxonomy): Bacteria > Desulfobacterota > Desulfuromonadia > Desulfuromonadales > DDH964 > JBBQBQ01. Next base: position 1,624 of record JBBQBQ010000115.1, read on the forward strand.
ATTCGCCGTGGTGGCGGGGAAAGTGCTTTAAGCCGGAGACCACAGGCCGCTCTTCCCCCTTGGTCGTTTGAGGCCAAAGAAAACCCTGGGGTACTTTGCTTGGTCCCAGAGTTCGGAAGAGCCGCCTCGCAAGGTCTCAAACTGTTGCCGGGAGTCCCCCATGTATCTGATTCCCCTGACCCAGATCGAAAGTGTCGAGCTGGTGATTCACGCCCTGCGGGCAGCCGGCGGCCAGGCCGACTGCTCGACCTGTCCGGTCCGCAAGGTCTGCATGCAGCAATGCTTGACGATTGCCGACAGCATCGTCCGGATGCTGGAAACCAGCACGCTGCCTGTAGTTGGAGAGCCCCCCGCCCAGAAGCCGGAGCCGCCGGCCGGGGGCACTCGCAAAGGGCTCAAAGTGATAAAATAACACCTGCCGGTATCCCCTTCCGGGCGCTGTCTACGGCGTTGACAGGGGGGGGTAAACGGTCTAGACTTTCGTCCTTCAAAGGGTCTTGTCAGGGGCAAAGCCCGATGGCGGACGCCGGTCCGTACGTTACTTGAAGGAGCTTGACATGAAGGTCATCATCACCGACGAGATCTCTCCGGAGGGGCTGCAGCCCCTGGCCGACGACCCGCGCATCGCCTTCGATGTCCGGCTCGGTCTGTCCCGCGAAGAGTTGTACCGGGCCATCGGCGACTACGATGCCATTATCACCCGCAGCGGGACCCAGGTCGACGCGGAGCTGCTCAGTCACGCGCGCGGCCTGAAGATCATTGCCCGGGCCGGGGTCGGCATCGACAATGTCGATGTCGAGGCAGCGAGCAACAAGGGAATCATTGTCGTCAACGCCCCCTTCGGCAACGTCAATTCGGCGGCCGAACACACCATGGCGATTCTACTGGCTCTCTGCCGCAATGTGACGATGGCCAATTATAGTCTCAAAAGTGGCGAGTGGAAACGAGCCCCCTTCACCGGTTACGAGCTCAAGGGGAAGACGGTCGGCATCATTGGCCTCGGCAAGGTCGGCGGACGGGTCGCGACCCGCTGCAAAGCCTTCGAGGCGGAGGTCATCGCCTGTGATCCCTACATTGCCGAGAAGCGCGGCGAGGACCTCGGGGTGCGGCTGGTCCCCCTTGAGGAGATAGTCCGCTATGCCGACATCATCACCGTCCATACCCCCCTCAACAACGAAACCCGGGGGATGTTGACCGCCGAGCATTTTGCGGCGATGAAGGACGGGGTCATCATCATCAATTGTGCCCGCGGTGGCATTTTCGACGAAGCGGCGAGTCTCGCCGCCCTCGAATCGGGAAAAGTTGGCGGCGCGGCCTTCGACGTCTGGAGCGAGGAGCCGCCTCGCACCGATGTTCTGAAGAAACTTATTGCCCACCCGCGCATGGTCGTCACACCCCACCTCGGGGCCAACACCTTCGAGGCCCAGAAGAACGTGGCGGTTGATGTCAGCCGCGAACTCGTCAACTACCTCGACGGCCGCCCCCTGGAGAATGCCGTCAACATCCCCAAATTCGATCCGGATCTGATGGAGCACATGAAGCCCTTCATGGCCTTGATCAGGCAAATGGGCGAGTTTGTTTCGCAGATCGCACCGCCCAATCCGAACAAGGTCATCTTCTCCTACAACGGCAAACTGGCCCGTTTTGATTGTGCGCCGATCACCGTCTGTGGCTTGGCGGCGCTCCTCAACCGGCAGACCGAACAAGATGTCAACATGGTCAATGCCCGGCTGGTGGCGCGGACCATGGGGATCGCGGTTGAGGAGGTGCGCACCACCGAGTCCGAATCGTTTTCCAACTTGGTCACCCTCTGCCTGGAGTCCCCGGAAGGGAAGCGCTCCATCGCCGGGACCCTCTTCGAGGGAATTCCCAAGATCGTCAAAATGCGAGACTTCCTGACCGACTTCCAGCCCGAGGAACACATGTTGGTCATCACCTACGCCGACCAGCCGGGGCTGATCGGCAGGATCGGCACCATCCTCGGCGAAGCAGGAATCAATATCGGCTCAATGAATCTTGGACGGCGGGCCAGGGCTGGCGAGGCGATGGTCGTTCTCTCTCTTGACACCCCGGCCGGCGAAGAGGTGGTGGCCCGGCTCAGCCAGGCGGTCACTGCGCGTTTTATCAAAGCGGTCCACATGAAGGGCTAGCGACCGATAGCAGCCTCACGCAAACAGGCGCCCCCAAAAGGGCGCCTGTTTGCGTTTTACCGGGTTGGCTGATGTGAACGTTACGGGGTTGGCAAGGTCAGCCAAGGGAGATCGCAGGGCGGGATCAACCCCCTGGCCTCGGCCCGCCGCAGCAGGGCTTCGACCGCCTGTACCCCTTCCGTGCCCAGGTCGAGGGAGAAGTCGTTGACGTAGAGGCCGATATGACCGTCGATGACCGCATCGTCCAACTCCTGGGCATGCTGTTTGATGTAGTCCTTCGGCTCCCCGGGATGGGCAAAGGCGTAAGCAACGCTGGCAGCCACGGTGGTTTCGATTCCCCCGATCAGCACAGGACCGAGGTCCCGACGGGCGAGGATCCCGCCCAAGGGGATCGGCAGCCCGCTCTCCTCTTCCCACCATGCACCGAGATCCTGGACTTCGGCCAACCCGTGTTTTCGGTAGGTGAAGCGGGATTCATGGATGATCACTCCAGCGTCGGCCTCGCCCCTGAGAACCACGTCCATGATCCGGTCGAAGGGACAGACCAGGAGCTTGTCATAGCCTTCGCCATAGAGTTGCAGCAGCAGATTTGCGGTGGTAAGCCGCCCGGGGATGGCGATGGTTCGGCCGCGCAGTTGGTCCATGGTCAAGGACCGGCGGGCCACCACCAGCGGCCCGCAGCCTCGGCCCAGGGCGCCGCCGCTGCGCAGCAGGACATACTTCTGGCGCAAGTGGCCGAAGGCGTGATAGGAGCTCTTGGTCAGCTCGAGAGCGCCCTGCAGGGCCAACTGGTTGAGGGTTTCAACGTCGGCGAGCTGCTCCTTGATGATCACGTCGGGGAGAGAAACCAGACCATGAACCAGAGCGTAGAAGATGAAGGTGTCGTTGGGACAGGGGGAATAGCCGAGAGCCAGGTGGCGGGTCATGCCAGGTCCTTTTGCCGATACCAGCGGGCGAGGAGGGTCCGTACCGCTTGTTGAGCGGCTTCCGCGCCGGCCTTGAGGTCCCAGCGGCCGGGGTCCCGATCCTCGGTGAGGTTGGAAATGCCGCGGATTTCGAGAAAGGGGACGTCGTAACGCAGGCAGATCTGGGCGATGGCTGCCCCTTCCATGTTCTCGCAGATTCCCCCGGTCCGCCGCCCCAGGGTGAGACCCGCGGCAGTGGTGCCGGAACAGGTCGAAACAGTGACGAAGGGGCCGACGGCCAAGTGGTGTCCGGAATCGGCGAGGGCTTCCTGCAGCAGCTCGCGGGTGCGCTGCAACAGTTCCTCGTCGACGGGGAAGCGATTGTAAAAACGTTGGCTGTGATGCTGGGCCAACGGGAGATTCAGGGCTTCCATGTCGAGAAACCCTTCCACGGCGGCGACCCCTTCGTCGCCGTAGAGTTCGGCGCTGGCCAGGGCCAGGTCCCCAAGGGTGAGGCCGCTCTCCGGGTAAGCTCCGCCGCAGCCGATATTTATCAGGGCCCGAGGCCGGCGCTCGGTCTCCAGTAGCACCGTAGCTCCGGCCGCCGCATTGGCTTTGCCGATTCCGCAGTGCAACAAAACCAGCGGATGCCCCTCCAAGCTTCCACGGAAGAGGTCGAGGTGGCCGCAGTTGCGGACCTCGCAGGGGGAAAGGGCCCGACGCAATAGCTCGGTTTCGAGGGGGACGGCGGCAATAATGGCAATCATCGCGTGGCAATCATCGTGGGCTGATGCGGGGTAAGGGGAAAAGCCAAGGGGCGGTTCAGGGTTTGAACCAACCCTGGCGGATCAGGTCGCGGCGCAGCGAAACCCCCTGATTGCGCACGACCCCCTGGTACCAGAAGCGGTCCTCCCGCACCGGTACGTCGTCCGGGGGATCAAGGCGCTTGCGGCGGTCAATAAGGCTCCGGTGGAACTTGTCGTCGGCTTCGGTGATGATCTCCAGCAGTTTGGCGGCGAGCGCCGGGGACACCCCCTCAATGACGAACTGGATCAAATCCCGAAGTTTCAGCCCGAACCGATACTCCCAGAGATCCCCCTGAAAGCCCTCCGCGCATTCTTCGACAAAATCGTTCCAGTCGAGGAGAAGGCCTCCGAAATCGTCTTCGACGGAATCGAGGGCTTCGGGATGTTTGGTCAGTCGCTGTTCGATTTCATCCTGTTCCCGCTTGGAAAGGAAGAACGAGAGGGTCTCTTCCACCGGGTACATTTCGAGCAGATCGACCAATTGGCCGCAGAAGTGGAGATAATCGAGTTCCGGTTCCGGCATGCCGGAAAAAGGAGCCGGCAAGTCGCTGCGCTCATGGCAGAGAAGGGAAAGGTGGTCGTGCCCAAGATCGGTGGGGAATGCCAACTCCGGGACATGGCGCAGGCCGACATTGGTCAGCAGGTTGAGCGTCCGCAGGTGGTTGCCGGTGAAACAGGTCAACACCTTTTCCTCCGAGTAGAAGAGTTCGACCCCGGCGCGATTGTTGGCGAGGCCGAAGCCGACAAATCCATCGTGGATTAGTCGGGGCAGAAAGCCCTCCAGGGTTTCGATGATTTCGGCGGGCGGCAGGTAGGGGGAATAATAGACGGTCGGCTCGGGGTGCCCTTCGACGCCGGGATCAACCTCCTCCTCGTAGAATTCGAGGATGAAGAAGGCCTCTTCCGGCAGAAGTTTGGCAAAGGAACGAACGATCGTTCCCACCCGGTCCGGGCTGACCACCACGGTGAACCGATAGGAGTCACTCGAATTCTCCAGCCGGCTGAAGGTAAACCCCTCCTGCAGGGGAACCGACAGTCCTGCCAATTCGTTTTCCCAGATGCGAACGCCGAGTGGAAGTTGCAAAGTCTCGGAGGACAATCCGGCAGTCCTTTGGTGAAAGGGGGGAGGTCTGAAAAGGGGGCCTGCTAGGGCTCCGGAAGACTGGGGTCAACCTATAGGATCGGCCGGGAAAAGTCAATATGGACGCCCCCCTGTTCCCGCCTTAAGGGGGGCTGTCGGGCCGAGGGCGTTCGGCTTGGAACAGAACGAAAGTTTACAACCGGCCAGGTCCTGGTGAGAAGTGGAAGTTCTTGGAATTCTGGCGGGAACTTCGGCTCTTTTGCTTTATTTTGAGTAAAGATATTTTATCTAAAATAAAATATTTTATTGACAATTTTAACCATTTCCGTTATATCCACCCCGAATAAAACTAGTTTTTATAACGTTCCGGATCGGTTATTAACGGCGCCTGCCGGCAAGAAAAATCCACTCATCAAAGGGATGACCAAAATGTCGACCAAAGCGATCAAGCCTTCCCTGAAAAACCCCTTCGATCCACCCGAGACAGTCGAGTTCACTATCCCCGGTGAGATCTCCCGCGCCACCGGTGGTTATGAAGTGGCAATGAAGGAGGGGTATGAACTGACCCAGCGCCCCGTCAAATCGGTCAGTATCGACCAGATTGAAAAGCAGCATTTCAAAGGCCGGATGACGGTCTGGGAACGGATCAAGGTGCTGACCGACACCACACCTAACATCCTGTTTCAAAACTGGGGGAAAAACCTGGACGGCGCTTCTCTAGTCACCGGTATCCTCAATATCAACGGTCGCGACGTCGCCTTGTACGGGCACGATTTCACCGTTCGGGCCGGTTCCATCGACGCGACCAACGGCACCAAGCTGGCCCGTCTCTTCTACATGGCCGGGGAGAAAGGGATTCCCCTTGTTGGCATGAACGACAGTGCCGGCGCCTTCGTGCCAGCTGGCGTAGGCGGACTCGACGGCTATGCCGAGGCGTTTACCGCCTTGCGCAAAATCAGTGGGGTGGTCCCCAGCATCATGTGCATGTTCGGTTTTAATGCCGGCGGTGGCAGCTATCTCCCGCGCCAAGGAAGTTTCGTCATCCAGCCCAACGACACCTTTTTCGGGCTGACCGGGCCGGGAGTCGTCAAGTCGGTTCTGGGGGAAGACATCACTCCCGAAGATCTTGGGGGTCCGAAGGTCCACGGCCAGTCAGGGGTGGCTGACATCACCGTTGCCGATGAGGTCGCCGCTCTGCGGACCACGGTGCGCCTGCTGAGTTACCTCCCCGACAACAACAGCATCATGGCCCCCTTTCAGGAAACCAGCGATCCTCTCGACCGCAAAACCTGGGAGATCAACACCCTGCTCAAAAAAGCCTTTAACTCTCCCACCGGCTTCAACACCCCCTTCGACGTGTCGATCATCATCCAGCAGGTTTGCGATCATGGCGACTATTTCGAAATCCAGCCGGAGCGGGCTCGTGAAGTCGTGACCGCTTTCGGCCGGCTCGGCGGCAACGTGGTCGGTTTTGTCGCCAACAACAGCGCCGTGGCCTCGGGCCAGATCGACTGCGATTCGGCGGTCAAGATCGCCCGCTTTGTTCGCTTCTGCAATATCTACAACATCCCGATCATCTTCATGGAAGACACCACCGGTTTCCTCCCCGGACGGGAGCAGGAAACCCGCGGCATCGTTCAAGCCGGTCGTTCCATGCTTGATGCCATCGTCGATGTGAGAACGCCGCGCATCCTGCTGATCCTTCGAAATGCCTATGGCGGCGCCTATGCCTCCTATAACAACTATCCGACCGGTGCCGACCTGGTCCTGGCGCTGCCGACCACCCGCCTGGCGGTCATGGGTCCGGCCGGCAAGGAATTTGTCTACAAGGACGAACTGCGTAAGCTGCGTTCCGCAATTTCCGGACGAGTGAAGCAGGGGACTTTGGATCGGGTTGCCGCTGGCATGGATGGCGAAGAAGCCAAGAAGGATGCGGAGAATGAGGCCGCTGATTGGCTGAAAGCCCAAGAGGCGGCCCTGAACCTGCGCTACGAGAAGGAGTTGATGAACCCCAAAGAAGGGTTGGCGCTCGGGTCCATCTCCTCCATCGTGATGCCGACCGACCTCCGCAAGGTCCTGGGCGAAAACCTGAATTTTTTCCTCCGGCATTACAAACCCTCGCCGATGGGCGGCGTCCAGCGCGAATTCCATTAATTAATCGGGGATACCAACCAAAGGGATCAAATCGGAGATCATACCCATGGCACAGACCGTTGATTACTACGAACACAACCCGCTAATTCATAGAGACCGCCGCTTGGGTCAATCCTCCTCACCGTGGGTAAGATCCTTTTCCTGCGAGGACCTGAAGCCGCTGATTGTCTGCAGGGGCCCGATCCGGAAAGAGGCGATGGATGTCTACGAGGAGATGGGAATCAGCCACTATGGAATTCTGCTCTCGGAAAAAGATTCCATTGTCTATCCCAACGCGCTGGCTCCCGAGCTACGCCAACTGACCGATAACAGCCGTGTCCATCGGGTTCCCGACTACACGGGGGCGAACAAGGAGGAGCGGGTCGAGCGGATCAACCAGATCATCCAGACTGCTAAGGACAACGGCTACGAAGCAATCTTCGCCGGTTATGGTTTTATGGCCGAAGATGAGGAATTCGTACGGGCCATTGAACAGGCCGGCCTCAAATTTATCGGACCCTGTTCAGCCACCCAGGCCGGCGCCGGCAAGAAGGACGAAGCTAAGCGGACCGCTCTCTCCGTCAATGTCAGCGTGACTCCGGGGATCAACAATGTGACCGCCCGCACCCTGGTCAGAAAACACCCCAGCCGGGAGGCTTTGCAGGCGGTGGTCAAGGCGGAAGGCCTGACCTGTGACGAAAAGGTTCTCAAAGACCAGAAGCTTCCGCTGGAGGAGTTGGCCGACCACATTCTCATGGCCTCCTACCAGAAAGGAATCGACCTCTTTTCCATCGAGGAATTGGGAGCCCAGGTTCAGACCGAAGCCGCCGAAATGTTCAAAAAATATCCGAATAGCCGAATCCGCCTCAAAGCCATTGGTGGCGGCGGCGGCAAGGGGCAGCGGATTCTCGGGGGATCGCTTCTTACCGCCAAAAATCCCGATGAAAAAATGATCGCCAAAGCCGCTTCCGAAGCCCCGGGGATGGTGCGGGAAGTCCTCAACGAGGTAAAGGCCAATGGGGTCGGCGACAACAAAAACGTCCTCATCGAACTGAACATAGAACAGACCCGGCACAATGAAATACAGCTTTTGGGGAACGGCAAGTGGTGTATCTCTCTCGGCGGTCGTGACTGCTCCCTGCAAATGCACGAGCAGAAACTTCTGGAAGTGTCCGTGACCCAGGAAGGGCTAGGGGCCGCCATTGAAAAGGCGAAAGCTGCGGGAAACAAAGCCGAAGCTAAAGCCCTGGAGTCGGACTTGAAGGTCCTCAAGCGCATGGAGGAAGAATCGGCTCGTTTCGGCTTGGCGGTCGGTCTCGATTCGGCTTCGACCTTCGAATGCATCGTCGACCGCGACCGGCACTACTTCATGGAGGTCAACACCCGGATTCAGGTCGAACATCGGGTGACCGAACTTTGTTATAGCCTGAAATTCACCAACCCCAAGGACAAGAACGACTCCTTCGTCGTTGAATCGTTGGTTGAGGCCATGGCGCTGCTGGCTCGCCATAAGGAGCGGCTTCCCAAGCCGGAACGAATTGCCCGCTTCAAGACCGCTGCCGAAGCGCGTCTCAATGCCACTGACGCGTCTCTTTCGCCCCACGCCGGCGGCATGATTCGTTATTGGTCAAAGCCGATCGAAGGGGAAATTCGCGATGACCAGGGGATCAGTCTGGTCAACCC
>JBBQBQ010000116.1:0-10304 GCA_038317685.1 Desulfuromonadales bacterium
GGAGATGGTCAGGTCGAGAAGGGTCTGGAAGCCATCCGGGTCGACGAGGTATGCGGAAATATCGAGAGGACCCTGGTAATACTGCAGGGCGTAGGAATTCCGGGCCGAAAGAGCCGGCGCTCCGACCACCGTCACCTTCAACGCCTTCTGGGTGGTGGTAGCGGAGGTGCCTGTCACCACGTTGACCAGGACCGTCAGCGTGAAGTCGGCGCTGGAGCCGGTTGGGGGAGTGATCGTCAGGCCGGAAAGGTCTGCAAGCTGCAGCAGCCAGGTCCCGCTGCCGAGGTTGAGGCCGGCCGAGAGGGTGGCCCCGGCCGGAACGTCGTTGATGGTGATATTGACGACCGGCGTGTAGCCGCCAAGGCACGGGCTCAGGGCTATGGCAAGGGGAATCACCTGGTTCACGAGGCCTGAGGCGTTGGCGACATTGAAGGAATCAACCCCCTGGAGTTCATAAAAGATGGTGCCGTTCCAGGTGCGGGGGGTGTTGGTATTGCCGCTCACCGGGGGGGCACTGGCCGAACTCCCCTTGCCGACGCCGGTATCGATCTGCAGAGCGCCGTCGACGTAATTGTTGCTGCCGTTGGTGTAATGGGTCACAATGGTTGGGTAATCCCCGTAAACAAACATCCCGATCGTCTCTCCGGGCATGAGGGTCAGACCCTGGCCGACGTCGAAGTGCGTCGGAACGTCGGTCCCGTTGGGGTCGACATCGGAATCGGTGCCGAGGTGGGTCCAGCCGGCGGGGTCGCTTTCGTGTCCGACAAAGCTTCCGGGACGGTACCAGACCTGCACCGAGCCGTTGCTGCCACTGAAATTCCCCTCGAATTCGCCGGTAAGAATAGCCGGGACATTGCTGAGGTTCGTCACATCGAACATGTTCCCCGCGAATTGGTTATCCGCCGCGAACAGGGTTGACGCCGTTAAAATGCCGGTGCATTGGTTCGAGCTGTAAAGGACCGACAGGTTCACCATGGCCCCACCCGGCCCCTCGAAGACGCCGTACTTAAGGCCGATGGCCCCGGAGGGGTCTTCGATGCCGGCTTCTGAGCGAGCATCTCGATAAGTGGCGTTCAGGTAGTTGACCAGGATATTGTTGGAACCTTCGTAAAGGATGTACTGGAAGGAGTTCGATCCGCCGCCCGACCAGAAAGGGACATTATCGAATTGGACGATGAAGCGCCGGTTGGGCGCGGTGCCGCGGGTTTCATAATGGCCGCCACCCACCAGGTCGTCCCAGAGGGCGGCGATGAGGTTCTGGTTGCTATCCCCGCTCGGGATGGTGGAGTAGCCGCAACAACCGTTATTGGTGGTGTCCTCGAATGTGATGAAACCGTTGCTGCTGATTTTCAGCTGCGTGTAGTCGAGTCCGTAGAAGTTAAAGGTGAAGCCGATCGGAACGAAGCCGGTAAGCTGGTCGTCCCCCAGGCCGAAATAGGTGCCGGTCGCGCTGATATTCTCCCAGACGAAGGTCGGGCCGCCGGGCTCGTTGCTGTCGGTGAAGGAGTACCCGAAGGCATCGGGGCCACCGGTCGCGGCGCGGGACAGGGCGGGGAAGGCCAGAAGCAACATGGCAAACCCGAACAGGATGATCTTTCTCATGACATGACCTCCTAAACAAAATGATGAGTTGAACACGATTCAGATTCCAGCCTGATGCGTTACCCGCTGGGGTGTCTTTCAAGGAGAATCGAAGAATGCCGATCGATGATCAGAAACCATTGCTTTGTCAAAAGAAAATTACGTTGAATTGTATCTATAGACGTCAGAATGTCAAAGGAAAATTACGGCGTCAGGGTGCAGCCTCGGGGGTCGGGTGCAATATTTAAACCTTTCATAATCAACGCTCCTTTTCAGTTAATTTCGGTCCATGGCTCTGCCCGGGACCGCAAAAGAGGGTCGGCTGCTTTTCCAAACCAGCAGCCGATCCTTTTTGCTGCTCTGGACAGTAATAAACCGATGGCCTACAATGCGCCGGTTCAGAGGGTAACTTCCGGGAATCCCATTTCAAGGAGTTCAGCCATGACGACCTATCGCTGCCCGGCCAAAGGCGGGGTCGATGCCAATCCTTCCAACCTCTGCCCTCGCGAGGAGATCACCGATCTGTGCTGTCTCTCCTGCGAAGATCTGCTCTGCGGGGGTGAACACACCTGCCTGCGCATCAAGAGCCAAAGAGAAGCCGGCAGCCGGGTGGAGAGCTGCGGGATTCCCGTCGACGCCTGAGTCCGGGCGGTTGGTCCGAGCGGCCCGCCGGTCTGCCTGGGAAGTGGCGGTGGAGACCATAGCGGTGGCTTGGTGAGGCAGATCAGGTGTGGGGGGCGGAGGTGAGGGTTTTCTTCGCCAGCGGTCTCGATCCCCCGGAGAGCGAGACTTTCCCGGCCGGGCTGGAGAAATAGTAGCTGATCGCCAGACGGGCGTATTCGCTGGCGCGGATGCCGATGAACTTCTCGTGCCCGACCATGGCGGCGACGACGACCTGGCCCTCTCCCTGGCGTTCCCGGGCGAAACCGACAAACCAGTCGTAGCGCACTTCGTGGGAGGCATTGTCGATCGAGCCGGTCTTGCCGCCGATCTGCAGGCGGGACAGGACCTGGTCCTGGCGGTGTCTGCGGAAGGCCTTGCGGGCGGTGCCGGAGATGATCGTGGTTTCCATCATCTCGCCGAGGGCGGTCGCGGCCTTGGCGGACATGGCCGGTCGCGGGACCAGGGCGGCTTGTCGGCGATAGAGAACCCGGCCACCGACATCGGCGATCTGTTCGACGATGGACGGCGTCACCATGCGGCCGCCGTTGAGGACCGCCGAGGCCATCACCGCGCCGTGCAGGGGGGAGATGGTGGTGTCGAGGTTGAAGCCGCTGGCGACCTCGGCCCAATGGTACGGTTCAGCGCCGACGTAACATTGGCTGGGGGGAAGGGGGAGTTCGAAATCGAGGGGCTCGTTGAAGCCGAAGGCGCTGGCCGACTGCTCCAGCAGCGCCTGGCGCAGATTCAGCCCGCCGAGCTTGCCGAAGACCGGATTGACCGATTCGGCAAAGGCTTCCCGAAGGGGGATCGTCGTCGTGTAACGATTGACCTTATCGGTGAGCTGCCGTTTGTACAAGGTATGCTTGGGGCCGGTGAAAGTGACCGGTGAGTCGGCGGTAAAGCCGCACTGGTCGACCGCGGCGGCGGCGGTGACCATCTTGAAAAGACTGGCGGCCGGGAACTGGCTACGCAGGCAGGGGTTGCCGGCCGGATCGGTCTTGTCGAAGCCCGCCATGGCCAGCACCTGCCCCGTCGCCGCCTCCATGACGACAATGCCGACATAACGCGAATGGGTGCGGTCAAGCTTGTCGAGGAGATAATTCTGCAGGCCCGTGTCCAGGGTGGTTTCCACCCGCAGGGTGCTGCCGGCGGCCGACAGTTGCAGGGTCTTTTCCGTCAGGTTGTTGAAGGCCGTTTCATCAAGCCGGCTCCGCAGCTCTTCCCTGCCCATCGGCTCGGGGCCAGGGGCTGTGGCTGCCGTGGTGCGGAGTGCTGCCGGCGGCAGCGCCACCGCGTTTTGAATGACGCCGTAGAGGATGGCGATGGTGGCCAGGGCCAGTAGCACCCCGACCAGCCTGCGCGAGGCGCTGCGCCGTTGGGAGCGGCGGGGGCCGGTCACGCCGGTCTGGTAATCCCGCCAGTTGGCCGGAGGAGTTCGCTTCCAAAGAAATTTGGGTAGTTTTGGCACGGCAAACATATCCGATCGGGTATGATGAAATCGCAACGGGCGGCAGGGTGTCGGCTAAGTAGATAAGGCATCAGCCCGACTCTGTCAAACATAAAGATAGTCCATGAGCCGACTTTTCTGCAACACCGTCTTGGTCCCCTGAAACCCTGGCGGTTGTGAAGAAGGTCGGCATCTGTTACCGTTCTGGGCAACCCCCTGCCCACCCCGGGACCGGGGAGAAGAGACGAGAAGATGGCGATCGATTGGTATCCGGGACATATGACCAAGGCGCGGCGGGAGATTGCCGAAGCCCTCGCCATCGTCGACGTGGTGATCGAAGTGGTCGATGCCCGCCTGCCGGTGTCGAGTTCCAATCCGATTCTGCAGGAGCTGCGCGGCAGCAAACCGTGTGTCAAGGTCCTCAACAAGCAGGACCTCGCCGATCCGGTGGTGACCCAGGCCTGGGTGCAGCATTTCGCCGCGCAAAGCGGGGTCGTGGCGGTGCCGGTGACGGCGAAGAACCGCCGGGAAGCCGGTGAGATTCTACGCCGCTGCCAGGCTCTGGTCCCCCACAAGGGACGGCCCGGACGTAACCTGCGGGTCATGGTTGTCGGCATCCCCAATGTCGGCAAGTCGACCTTGATCAATACCCTGGCGGGGAAATCGATCGCCCGGGTCGGAGACAAGCCGGCGATCACCACCTGCAAGCAGCAGATCAATCTCCCCAATCAGATCATCCTCGACGATACCCCGGGGCTTCTCTGGCCCAACCTGGGCGATCAGCAGGGCGCTTTGCGGCTGGCGGCGACCGGCGCCATTGGCGCCTCTGCTTTCGATACCGCCGATGTCGCCTGCTTTGCTATTGCCTTTCTGCTGCAGCGCTATCCCGAAGGGCTGGTCGAGAGTTACCCCTTCGCGGCCGACGAGACCGATCCGGCGCTCCTGCTGGAAGCGATCGGCCGCCGGCACGGCTGTCTTCTCAGCGGCGGGGTCGATCTGACCCGGGCCGGCGAATTTGTCCTGCGCGCCTTGCGCGCCGGGAAATTCGGTCGGATCTCCCTTGAGACGCCGGGGGATGAGGCGGCCACCGAGGCTGCCGAGGAGGCGACGGCAGGTTTGCCTCACCCGGAATAGATAGCTTCTTTTTGGGCGTTCGACCAGACAGATTGTTATCGGCTGTGAACAGAGAAGGCTGACCGTGGGAACTCCTGAAAATCCGAATCCCGAACAATGGGAGTTCGCCGGCTGGGGACATGCCGAACGCATTGACGATCTGGATGCCGGCATGCGCCCCTTCGGCCCTGAACCGGCCCCTCCGACCAAACTCGGCCAATGGCGGGCGACCGCCATCTGCGGCAACGACATCACCTCCAGCTGTCTCTATGTCGCGGCCCTCTGCGCCGCTCAGGCCGGCTCTCTGGCCCCCATCGTCCTGCTCATCGTCGCCGCGGTCCTGTACCTGTTCCGCAAGGTCTATGCCGAGGTCGGCAGCGCCCTGCCCCTCAACGGCGGCACCTACACCGTCCTGCTCAACACCACCAACAAGAAGCTGGCGGCGGGAGCGGCCTGCCTGACCCTCCTCTCCTACATCGCCACGGCCGTCATCAGTGCCAATGAAGCGGTCCATTACGCCCATCACCTTTACGCCCAATTCAACATCCTCGGGGCCACCGTCGGCCTGCTCGGGCTCTTTGCCCTCCTCAACCTGATCGGTATCGGCGAATCGGCGGTGGTGGCTTTGGGGATCTTCCTGCTCCATCTGACGACCCTCACCATCCTCTGCGTCTTTTCGATCATTGCCATCGTCCGTCATCCCGAGCTGCTGGTTCTGAACTGGCAGGCTCCGACCCCGGACGGGGTCCTGCACGCCCTCTTCTTCGGCTTCGCGGCGGCCATGCTCGGCATCAGCGGCTTCGAGAGCTCCGCCAATTTCATCGAGGAACAGGAGCCGGGCGTCTTCCCCAAGACCCTGCGCAACATGTGGCTGGCGGTCAGCATCTTCAATCCGCTGATCAGCTTTCTCGCCATGGGGCTCATCCCGCTGATGGCGATCCGCGAGGTTCCTCCCGACCTGCTGGCGCAGATGGGGGTCCTTTCCGCCGGAGAATGGCTCGGCAGGCTGGTCAGTATCGATGCGACCCTGGTCCTGTCAGGGGCGGTCCTGACCAGTTATGTCGGCGTCACCGGGCTGGTGCGGCGCATGACCCTCGACCGTTGTCTCCCCCAGATCCTGCTCCAGGAAAACCGGCTGCGGCACACCAACCATTGGATCATCCTCGGCTTCTTCTTCCTCTGCTGGTCGATCCTGACCGTGACCGGGGGGCAGATCCGGGTCCTCGCCAGTGTCTACACCGTGGCCTTTCTCTCGGTCATGGCTCTTTTTGCCCTCGGCAACATGCTCCTCAAGGTCAAGCGGGCCAGGCTCCCCCGGGACACCCGGGCCAGCTGGCCGAAGGTTTCCATGGCCCTGGCCGCCGTGCTGCTGGGGCTGATCGGCAACATCATCCTCGACCCCGCCTCGGTCCGGGTCTTCGCCGAGTACTATGCCATTGTCGCCGGGGTGGTGGTGCTGATGTTCGTCCGGCTGCAGCTCCTCAAGCTGGCGCTTTTCGTCTCCCGCTCGGTGGTAGAACACATCCAGCGGGCCAACGAGCTCTTCCGGCGCACCGTGGTCGACCACATCGACCGGATCAACAGCATTACCGTCGTTTACTTCACCAAGGGGGACGACCTCGCCAACCTCAACCGGGCGGCCCTTTACGTGCTGGAGAATGAGCAGACCCGCTGGCTCAAGGTCGTACACGTCTTCGAGAATGAGGAGGAGATTCCGTCGACACTGGCCAAACATCTGAAGACGATCGACCACATGTACCCCAACCTCAAGATCGATTTTGTCGCCGTCCGCGGATCGTTCGGACCGGACCTGATCGACAGCCTGTCGCGACATCTGGAAGTGCCGAAAAACTACATGTTCATCGGCACCCCGGGCGATCGTTTCCCCCATGAGATCGAAGCCCTCGGCGGAGTCCGGCTGATCTTGTGAGGTTCGTCGGGGTGGGGGGAGGATGCTGTCTCCAGGGACCGAACCGCGAGGGAGAAAGGCTGGGCCGTTGATACACCCGGCTCATGACCCATGGGGCCGCCCTTGACAGGGGAGGGTTGCGGGGGAGATGATGACCATATAGGTCATTAAAAGAAAGGAGCCGATCATGCTGGAAGGATTCATTGTCGGAACGTTGCTTTGGGTGGGTCCGGCCGCCATTGCCTGGATTATCCTGGGACCCGGCAAGCTGGCCCACCGCTTCGCCAAGCACCACTGACCTCACGGTTCAGGGCTGATTTTCAGGGTCGGCGAGGAGAACGATCTGCTCAAGTCTATCTTTTTTCCGGCTGATTCCCGCCGAAGCAGCGGCGTCAGCGCGGCAGACCTGAGCCAGCAAGGGGAAGAGGGGCAAGCGGCAGAAGCGCTGCTGACGGCGAGTCAATGTGCCGTTGGTCGGAAGATTCCAGGAGAGGGCGAAGTGGTGGTGGCGCACCAGCCAGCAGACATCCTCCAGCAGGTGATTTAGACCCAGACGCACCAAGACCGCCCGCGCCAAAGCTTCACCCGCTTCCGAATGGCCGTGAGCCCGCCAGCGACCATCCTGGTAGTGGGTTGTCGAGGCTTTGCCGAGGTCGTGGAGAAGAACCCCCCAGAAGACCCGCTCGTCGGCCCCGGGATTCAACGCCGCGACCGCCAGCAGAGTATGGATCAGGGCATCTCCTTCGCCATGGTAGTCCTCCGGTTGGAGCACTCCGCCCAGCGCGGCAACCTCGGGCAAAAGAGCGGGGAGTTCCCCCCGCTCCTGCCACTCTTTCAGTCTCCTCTGCCAGTCTCCCGCCCGCATCAGAAAAAGTCCTCCACCTTGTCCAGGGAGGGGAACCGTGGCAGCTTTTCGGCATCCACTTCGGCAAACCGAAGGGCGATTCCCAGGAGATTGCGATAAGTCCCCTCGGTGACGGGGTCAAATCCATGAGCAAGGAGTGAATTGTTGCGGATGCTGAGAACCTGCCGCAACTCCGGTTCGGCCTGAAGATAGGCCTGGCCTAAGGGATCGGACAAACGCGCCAGCAACTCAAAACTGCGGTGGAGGGGAAGCTGAATCTTTTTTTCTGCAGATTCCAGCCGACCGGCGGCCAATTCTTCGCGCAACACCGGATCGGTGAGCTTGTCCAGGTCGATATGGGAATTGTCGAGGCCGTGGGCCAGTTTCAGGCGCACTTTGGCCATCTTCTCGATGGCGCTGTACAGCCTTGCCACGGCATCGTCAAACTTGTACTCGATTTCGGCACGGCGAACGGCATTCGCCAGGACATCGACAATAATCGCCGAGCCGTCTCCGCCCCGTACTTGTTCCAGATCCTTGCGGGAAGGGTTGCTTTTAAATTGGGCCGCATCGATTTTGAGAAGTTCAAGACGGGTCAGAGAAGCGGTCGCCTCCTCCAGGAAGGCCGTCAGGCCCGGCTGCCGATGGCCGTCGGCAAAGGGGCGCAGCAGGCCGAGTCCCTTGGCGAGGGCCGGATGGGCCGCGCGATATTGGAAGTTATCCCATTGGTAATATCCTTCCGCCAGACTTTCCAGCGCCTGGAAGAAGGTTCGGTTGACTTCGGCGCGACGGGCGGTTCGTTCGGCCAGGTCGCGCACGGCCCGGAAACGACAGCGCCCGAAGAGCACCCGTAATTCCTTCAAGTCATCGAGGGCCAGCACGTCCCAAGGGTTCTTTAACCTCAGAATTTGTTCCTTGCCATCGATGACCACGCCCAATCCCGCCTTGTCCCTTTCCAGCCCACCGACATAGCTGTACCGGCAGCCTTTGCCCGTGAGGGCCAGCACCAGGGCTGCGGACATGGTCTTGGTGCCCCCGGTATAGTCTCCCACCAGGTCGGCATAATCCAACCCCCATAGCTGCAGGATGGCAGGCAGGCCGGCTCTCAGGGCCGCGACGGATGAGAGCAGGTCCTGTTCATCCGGTGTGACGATCATCTCATGATCCAGGGGCCGGAAGGAGAGTGCTGGTTCGATACTCTCACGGACCACCCGACGGGTGTCCCGGGACGAGAAATAAATCACGTAGTCCGGGCGCTGGGTGTTGAGGCTGTGGATGAGCGGGGCAGGGGAGCCGCCGACAGAGACCAGCAGAGCTTTGGGCATGATAGTCATTCCTTTGGGAGAAAATGAACCCACCGGAGGCATGGTCACGAATAAGCCCCCTGGTCGGATCAGGGTCGCTCAGGGGCGAGGTTCAAGGTCGCTTCAATGGATTGGCAGAGGGCCGCAACGCCCCGCTGGCCCTTTCCGCAGAACCCGGTGGGAACCCCGCGGAGGGGTCCTTCGAAGTTATTGCTCACGCGATGGGCCAGAATGGTGCCCCCCCAAATAATGGCCAGATCGACCTTCCCCGTCAGGGCGCTCGCCTCCCGTTTGGTGACGGTCCGATTCCCCTCAACGATTCGCAGATCAGGGCCGCCGAGGCGTTTCCGGAGTCGCTGCAACTCCGCCGCAACGTCAGGAGCGCCCCCGACCACCAGGATGCGCCCGATATTCCGCGCCGAGGTCATTTGAACCATGCGCCGAAAGGCCCGTTGATTGTCGCTCCCCTGGCAGCAGGGGCAGGCGGCCCGTGTCACCAGAGCCATATCGGCGAGCAAGTCATTGCAGGGCAAGGTCCGGATACATTCAGGGTTTTCACACCGGCGGGAAACGGCGCCCAGGACTTTTTGGGCCGCCTCCCGTTTGGTGATGCACATACGCTGTTTCCCGGCCCGTGTCAACCCTGCGGCTGCCAGGGCCGAAAGCGCGACCGTCCGGGCCTGCTCCGTATCGAAGCCCATTTCCAGAAGAAACTCCCGCAGCGGAAAATCGTCCATGGTCCCTCCTCCCGTCCGGTATTCCGATGGTCAATAATCTATCAGGGGCATCGTCCCCTGGTCTTCCTCGCAGGGCGGCACCAGGTAACTGGTCAGCAACGCCGACCAGAGGGATTTCCTTAGATCACGGGAATTCCGGTAGAGGGTTGAGGTGATCAGAAACCCGTACCGCCTTACGTTCCAGCAGTGGCCCGTATCCTCGTCGCAGAATTGGTGACTCCCGATCAGCACCGGGGTAACTTCGCTCCAGCCCCCCGGAGCCTTCCGGCCGAAACCGAAACCAACCGCTCTCTCCTCGGGGCCGCTGCCCAACGTTTTCAGCAACGACTTGATCTGGCCGGCAATCAGAAGAGCATCGGATGGGATCTCGATCTCCAACTCGATATCCCCGCTCACGAAATCGGTGGCCGTTACTTCATCCAGATAGAGACAGGCCGTTATCCGGCTTCGGTCCAATCGGGTCAAAGTCCGACGCTTGACCTTGGCGCGCAGTCTTCGTTCCTGTTGAGCGAGTTCCTCGCGTTCATCGGGGGTAGGAGCATCCCTGTCCGGAAGTTCACCACAACTGCCGCAGTAGCCCCACAGCGAATCATTTTCCGAATCCATGTCGCCTCTGCAGATTGGGCAGATATCCATGTCAACGCTCCTTGATAAAGGGTCGATGTGCTCGGGGTCCACTCTGCCGGATTCGACTTGCGAAAAAAAT
>JBBQBQ010000117.1:0-10172 GCA_038317685.1 Desulfuromonadales bacterium
GTGCTCGGCGTCATCGTCATGGCGCTCGGCATGGTCCGAATTCCTCTCACCGCCTTCGCCTTCCTCGGCGGGGCACTGGCGATCGGGGTCGGATTCGGTGGTCAGAACTTGATCAACAACTTCCTGAGCAGCCTGATCCTGCTGATCGAACAACCGATCAAGGTCGGGGACATCGTGGAGGCGGAAGGGGCATTGGGGCGGGTCATGGCCATCGGCGGACGCTGTTCGACCATCCGCCGTTTCGACGGGGTTGACCTTCTGGTCCCGAACAGTCACCTGCTGGAGAAGACGGTTGTCAACCGGACGCTTTCGGATAACCTGGTGCGCTACGACATCAAGGTCGGCGTCGCCTACGGTTCCGTCCCCGAAGAGATCTTCCCGATCCTCGAAGGCGTGGTGGCCGAACACGACCTGGTCCTCAAAGACCCGCAACCGTTGGTTCTGCTGGAGGATTTTGCGGCAAATGCACTGCTCTACGGGATTTATTACTGGACGGAGGTGAACGAGCGGCTCGATGTCCGGATCATCGCCAGCGACCTGCGCCGCCGGATCGAGCAGGAGTTCCGCCAGGCCGGGATCAACATCGCCTATCCGCAGCGGGATGTCCATCTGGATGCCAGCAGCCCTCTGAAAATCCAGATGGTCTCGGAGGAGGCGGGCAAGGTCGGCCGCGAGACTAAAGAGGACGAGCACTGACAACGTGTCTTTAATTGCCCACTGTCAGAGCCGAAGCCGCTGCGGTGGTTTTCTATGAAAGCTCAGGTCCTGAGCCCCTTGTCCCCAACCCTGCCTCCCTCCTGGCATCAAAGAGCCCTCGTATAATCTCCGCCCTACCCTGCCTTCGGCGGCGCCTGCTTGCCGGTCATCTCCTCGATCTCAATGCGGATCACCACGGTGCGCGCCATTGTCTCCGGTGCATAGTCGAAAGGACCGGAAGCCCCGTACTGGCGCATAACGGCGTCGATGCCAAGGCGTCGCTCGTCGGGATCGGTGACGAAGTGGCCTCGGCCGTAACCGATAACGCTGCGGTAGTGGAAGGACCAGTTGCAGGCCCGCTCGCCGGTGACGAGTTTGACGTCGACCTCGACCTCGAAGCAGACCCTGCTGTTATTGCGCAGAATGTTGATCTTCCGCCCCTCCGCCGCCGAGTGGAGGTAGAGAGCACCGTCCACATAGCCGTAGCTCATCGGCACCAGGTAGGGTTGGCCGTCGTCGACCAGGGCCAGACGGCAGACGCTCCCCCGTTTCAGGATATCTTCGAGAGCCGCGGGATCGGCGAGTTCTTTGTCTTTACGACGCATGGCAGGGTCCTTTGGGGAGGGGAAGAGAGGACTGGCGTCCACCGGGGTGCCGGTCCTCTGGGTTAAGAGTAAATCCTTATTCCATGGCCACCACGAAGCTGTTGGGGTAGCCGTTGGCCTCGAAGCTGACCCGCGCGGATTCGGCGGCCTCGAGGGTCGGATAGTTGCCGACCCTGACCCGGTAGAAGAGTTTGCCGGTGACGAATCCCTGCTGGACGCTGGCGACACCGTAGCGGGCCTGCAATTGTGAAGCGAGTCGGTTGGCGTTGTCGGGAATAGAAAAGGAGCCGACCTGGACGGCGAAACGGCCGAGGTCGTAACTCTTCGGCTGGCGATAGGCGACCTGGCCGCCGGGGGCGGTTTCCTGGTAACCAAGGGCTTCGATCCGGACCGGGGCGGTGCCGGGACCGACGACGCCCAGATCCTTGGCGGCGGCGTAGGAGAGATCGATGATCCGCCCTTTGACAAAGGGGCCGCGGTCGTTGACCCGAACCAGGGTCTGACGCCCGTTGACCTTGCTGGTGACCCGGACCATGACTCCGAGAGGAAGGGTCTTGTGGGCGGCGGTCATGGCATACATGTCGTAGACCTCGCCGTTGCTGGTCGACTTGCCGTGAAAATCGGCGCCGTACCAACTGGCGATCCCCTCTTCGACGAAACCGGTCTGCTCCCCCTGCCGGAGCGGGTCGTAGCGCTGGCCGTTGACTTCGTAGGGTTTTTCGTGTCCTTTGAATCCGCGCGTCTCCGGGGTTTCGATGACGCGGGTGCGATAGGCCGGACGGCCACAGGCGACCAGGAGGAGACAAAACCCAAGCACCAAAAAAAACCGGAACCGGGCTTCAGGTGATAGGTGCCGAAACATGGTGCAATTCATGGAATGACAAAAGGTTTCCTCCAGAAATCAGGGCCGAAAAGGCGCCCCGGACCGGGCGCAGGAATTATTCCAGAATCTGGGTCATGGCCCGGAATTTCTGGTAGCGCTGTTCAACCAGTTCTTCGGGCGACAGAAGCTTTAACTGGTCGAAATGTTTTTTGAGGACCTTTTTGACTCTTTCGGCCGCCTCGACATGGTCGTTGTGGGCTCCGCCAGTCGGTTCGGGGATGACCTCGTCGATGACGCAACCGAGCGCCAGGATATCGTTAGCGGTCAGTTTGAGTGCCTCGGCCGCCTGGGGACCGAGGGTCCCGTCATTCCAGAGGATGGCGGCACACCCTTCGGGGGAGATGACCGCGTAGACCGAATATTCCATCATCAGCACCCGGTTGCCGACAGCGATCCCGAGAGCCCCGCCGGAGCCCCCTTCGCCGGTGACGGTGGTAATGATCGGGACGGAGAGGGCCGCCATCTCCCGCAGGTTGCGGGCGATGGCCTCGGCCTGGCCGCGCTCCTCGGCGCCGATGCCGGGGAAGGCGCCGGGTGTGTCGACGAAGGTGAAGATCGGCAGGCCGAACTGCTCGGCCATCTGCATGATCCGCAGCGCCTTGCGGTAGCCTTCCGGGTTGGGCATGCCGAAGTTGCGGTAGACCTTTTCCTTGGTGTCGCGCCCTTTTTGGTGACCGATGACGCAGCAGGGCTGACCGTCGAAGCGGGCAAAGCCGGTGACGATCGCCGGGTCATCCCGGAAGTTGCGGTCGCCGTGAACTTCGAACCAGTCACTGAAAATGAGTTTAACAAAATCGAGGGTGAAGGGGCGATTGACGTGGCGGGCCAGCTGGGTGCGCTGCCAGCGGGTCAGATTGGAAAAAATCTCTTCCCGAAGTTTTTCGGCTTTTTTCTCGAGCTTTTTGATATCCCCGGAAAAATCGACTTTCTCCGTGGAGTATTCCCGCAACTCGCGGATCTTCTGTTCGAGGGCGACCAGAGGCTTTTCAAACTCCAGATAGTACTGCATCGACAAACTCCTTCAGAAAAACCTGGACGTCAGGCAAAAACCAACCCTCGTTCCTGCTGATGACGGCAGAAGCGGATCGGGTTGCGACGGGTTACTCAAAAGTGACGACATTATAGCCAAAAAGCTTTTCGGTGGCATCCATTATTTCATCGCCCCCCGCCACCTTCATCCCATCGGATAGTTTCAGAACGGTTTCGCTGCGGTTGGGAATCACCAGATGGAGCAGGACCTGGCAGTTGCCGCGGTAGCGCGCCATGATCTCCTTGAGGGCCAGCAGCTGCCCCTGGTCGAGACCGGGGGTGGAGAGGCGGAAATGGACCTTGGTGGTGAGCCGTTCCTTGACCTCGCGCAGCGGGAGGACCTCGCTGACCATTAACTTGACGGTCTCCTCGCCGACATCGAGAGCACCGGAAATGAGGAGCGGCTCTTCGCTTTTGAGGAGCTCAGCGGCGGCCAGGTAGGTTTCGGGGAAGACGACCATCTCGACGAAGCCGCTGAGATCTTCGAGGGTGACGAAAGCCATGCGGTCGCCCTTCTTGGTCGTCAACTCCTTGAGGGCGGCAACGATGCCGCAGACCTTGACCTCCTCCTTGTCGCCCCGCTCCTGGAGAGACGCGGTGTCGCAGGTGGCGAAGCGCTTGATGGCCGCGGCGTGGCGAGCCAGGGGATGACCGGTGATGTAGAAGCCAAGAGCCTCCTTCTCGAAGCCGAGGAGAAGGTTCTCCGCCCACTCGGCCACCGCCGGCAGTTGGCCATAGCCATTGCCGGCCGCCGATAGGATCTCGTCGCTGCCGAAGAGGGATTCCTGGCCCATGGCGCGTTCCCGCTGCAGCTTCTGACCCCCATCCATTGCTTCTTCGAGAGCCGCCAGGTATTGGGCGCGTTTGCCCCCCAGGGAATCGAAGGCGCCGCATTTAATGAGTGCTTCCACCACCTTCTTGTTGACCTTCTGCAGGTTGACCCGTTCACAGAAGTCGTGGAGGGAGGTAAAAGGGGTCTCGCTGCGGACTTCGATGATCGATTCAAGGGCGGCGCTCCCGACCCCTTTGACGGCGCCGAGTCCAAACCGCATCGCCTTCGAATGGACAGTAAAGGTGCGGTCCGAAGCATTGATGTCGGGGGGCAGGACCTCGATCTCCATGGCACGAACTTCGGCGATATTTTTGATCACCTTGTCGGTGTTCTCCATGTCCTCCGTCAAGAGTGCCGCCATGAACTCGATCGGGTAGTGGGCCTTGAGGTAAGCGGTCTGATAGGCAATCAGGGCATAGGCGGCCGAGTGGGATTTGTTGAAACCGTATTCGGCAAATTTGGCCATCAGATCGAAGACCCCTTCGGCCTTCCTCAAATCGATCCCCTGTTCCTTGGCCCCGGTCAAAAACGGCTCTTTCTCCTTGGCCATGACCACCGGATCTTTTTTCCCCATCGCCCGGCGTAAAAGATCGGCCCTGCCGAGGGAATAGCCTGCCAGGGTGCGGGAGATTTGCATGACCTGCTCCTGGTAGACGATGACACCGTAAGTGTCTTTGAGGATCGTCTCCAATTGGGGCAGATCGTAGCTGATGGACTTTTTGCCGTGTTTGCGCTGAATGAAATCATCGACCATTCCCGAGCCCAGGGGCCCGGGACGGTAAAGGGCACAGACCGCGATGATGTCCTCGAAGCAGGATGGTTTCAACTTGATGAGCAGCTCTTTCATGCCGCTCGATTCAAGCTGAAAAACCCCCGTGGTATTTCCGGCCTGGAGCAGCTGGTAGGCCGCAGGGTCATCGTAGGGAAGTCCGACGATGTCGAAGTCCGGGGCCTTTCCGGGACGGATCAGCTTGACGGCATTGTCGATGACGGTGAGATTTTTCAGGCCGAGGAAGTCGAACTTGACCAGTCCGATCTTCTCCACGAATTTCATGGCGTACTGCGTCACCTGCCCGCCGGACTTCGGATCGGTGTAGAGAGGAAGGTACTCCGGAAGCGGCTGGGGGGTGACCACGACGCCGGCGGCATGGGTCGAGGCGTGGCGGGTCAGCCCCTCCAGAGCCAGGGCGATGCGGAACAGTTCGGCAATCTTGGCGTCCTTTTCAGTCAGTTCCCTGAGCTTCGGTTCCTGCTGCAGCGCGTCTTTGAGGGTGATGTTGAGCACCCCGGGAACCAGCTTGGCGACCTTGTCAACTTCGCCATAGGGCATGTTCAGGGCCCGTCCGACGTCGCGGATGACTCCCTTGGCCATCATCGTGCCGAAGGTAATGATCTGGGCAACATTTTCCGCACCGTACTTGTTCCGGACATATTCGATGACCCGCTCCCGGCCATAGATGCAGAAATCGACGTCGATATCAGGCATCGAAACGCGTTCCGGGTTCAGAAAACGCTCGAAGAGCAGGTTATAAGGAAGCGGATCCAGATCGGTGATGCGCATCGCGTAGCAGACCAGGCTGCCGGCGGCGCTGCCGCGACCGGGTCCGACCGGGATATCGTGATCTTTGGCCCAGTTGATGAAGTCGGCCACAATCAGCAGATAACCGGGGAAGCCCATCTGTTTGATACAGGTCAGTTCCCGTTCGAGTCGCTCAAGGTAGATGCCTTCCTGCTCGGCGGAGAAGTCAGGGCGCAGCTTGCGAAGGTCTTTAAAGCGCACCTCCA
This sequence comes from Desulfuromonadales bacterium, assembly GCA_038317685.1. Taxonomy (GTDB): domain Bacteria; phylum Desulfobacterota; class Desulfuromonadia; order Desulfuromonadales; family DDH964; genus JBBQBQ01. The sequence continues at coordinate 5,831 of JBBQBQ010000117.1, forward strand.
GACCGTGGCGGGCCTGCTCGTCGAGGGTTTCGTCGAGGCTCTTTCCTGGCGGGACAGCGAATTGGGGAAAGTGGTAGGTATTGAAGTCGAGTTCCAGGTTACAGCGTTCGGCAATCTCCACCGTGTTGTGCAGGGCCTCGGGGACGTGTTTGAAGAGTTCCGCCATCTCCTGGGGGGTCTTGACATAAAATTCCTCGTTAGAGAAGCGCATCCGCGACGGGTCGTCCATGGTTTTCCCGGTTTGGATGCAGAGCAGCACCTCATGGGCGAACGCCTGGTCGCGGGTCAGATAGTGACAGTCATTGGTCGCCACCAGCGGCAGGCCCAGGGCTTGGCCAATCTCGATCAGGCCCCGATTGACCGGCGCCTGTTCCGGCAGAAAGTTCTCCTGTAATTCCAGAAAAAAGCGGTTGTTGTCGAAGACCTGCGCCATTTCGCCGGCGCGGCGTTGGGCATCGTCCAGTTTGCCGGCGCTGATCAGACTCGGGATCTCGCCGCCCAGGCAGGCGGTCAGGGCAATCAGCCCCTGGTTGCGTTCCCGAAGAAGGTCCCAATCGACCCGAGGGCGGTAGTAAAAACCCTCGCGGTAGGCCGCCGTGAGGAGGTGGCAGAGATTGCGGTACCCGGTTTGGTTCTGGCAGAGAAGGAGCAGGTGATGGGACGCTTCCGAGGAACCCCGGGCATTGGTCTTGTCAAAGCGGGACCCGGGGGCGACGTAGATTTCGCAGCCGATGATCGGCTTGATCCCGGCAGCCATCGCCTTGGTATAAAATTCGATAGCGCCGAACATGTTGCCGTGGTCGGTGACGGCCACCGCCGGCATGCGAAACTCTTTCGCCCGGGCCAGCAGATCGTCGATCTTGTTGGCACCGTCGAGCAGGCTGTATTGACTGTGCAGGTGCAGGTGAACGAAGTCGGCGTGTTTCATTGAGGGCTTGATTTCAGGGTTCGGGGTCTGGGGGTTCGAGTTACAGGACGGTTACGCCGAAGCGCTCCAGCAGAGTGGTCAGCTTAATCAGCGGCAGGCCGATCAGGGTGGTGTAGTCGTGACCTTCAAGCTTTTCCATGAGGGCGATACCGAGGCCCTCGATCTTGAAGGAACCGGCGCAGTCAACCGGATTTTCCCGCTCGACATAGCGCCGCAGCTGCTCCTCAGTCAACGCCCGAAGGGTCACCGTGAAGGTATCATAATCGACGGCCGATTCGCCGGTGACGGCGTCAAAGAGCGCCAATCCGGTAAAAAAGGTGTGACTGCGCCCGGCCATTCCACGCAGCTGGTCCACAGCCTCCACGGCATTCCCCGGTTTGCCGAGGATGCGGCGTCTGGCATCGACAAAGACCTGATCGGCACCGATGATCACCGCCTCGGGAAAGTGTTTGCGCAGGCTTTCGGCCTTCTGCAGAGCGAGGTGCTTGACCAGCAGTTCCGGCGCCACCGACTGGTCAAGCTCCTCAAAAAAGAGGGGCGAGGCGCTGACAAAGGGGAGACCAAGCTGCTGCAGCAGCGCTTTGCGATAGGGGCTGGTGGATGCCAGTACGATCGGTCGCATCAGTGATCCTCGGCTCGGTAAAGTGCCCCATTTTTACCGCAGGCCGGAAGGAAATGCAACGCCGGAAAGGCCCCTCCCGCTCAGGCCGCCCGCTGCTCCCAGCTGCTGCCCGCTTCCGCCACCCCAAGGGGCAGAACCAACTGCTCTCCCCATTCCCTGGGCCGCTCGGGAAACCAGCGGCCGGCTGCGCTGCATCCCAGAATCCGGCGGCGGGATCGTTCCGTTGAGGCGGGCATATTTCCAAGGCAGAAGCGAGCGCCGGACAGGGTCTTGACCAGAGCCTCCGCCAGCGGCTGCCGATCGAGGGGGGCCGGCAGATTTTCCGGCGGCTGCCGCTGCAGCCATTCATCGACAAAGGTCACGCTGATTTCTTCACCGACTTCGACCAGAACCTCCCCCTCCCACAACCCGTCACCGCAGATGCCGCTCACCGCAAAGAAGGAACGGCCGCGAAACTGTCGTTCTTCCACCTGCTGGATATCGAGATAAAGGTTGAGGTTTTCCGGTGTTTCAGATTGCAGCCAGAGCATGTGGCACCTCCTGTCGTTGGTGTGCTGTTGCCGTTGCACCAACCATAGGCGTGCTTCGTGACAGAATATGTCACAGGCCTCCAGCGGCCTCCAATCCGTCCGTCAGCCCCTCCAAAAACGCACTGCGCAGAGACTTCGGGGCCAGGACTTCGACGTGAGGGAGGTAGGAATAGACCCAGGCCAGGAGTTCCCGCTCCCCGCCGGCGGTGAGGGCAAGGGTCAGAGACCCGTCATCGTGTTCTTCCAGCTCCTGGGAGGGGTGCCAGGTCCGCTCCCGGATCAGGTGGGCGATGGCGGCACCAAAACGGATCCGGATCGCCAGCGGCTCCTCATCGATCAGGCCGAAAGCGCTGCCGGTAAGGTCCTGGATTCGAAACCCCTCGGGGACTTCGAAACGCTCCCGGGACACCGTCACCTCCTGCAGTCGATCGACGAGGAAGAGGCGCAGCGCGCCGCGGTTGTGAGCATATCCTCCGAGATAAAGGGAATTGCTGAAGAATAGGAGGGTATAAGGATCAAACAGGTATTCCTCGGCGGTGCGGTGCGGCGGTGCATAGAGGAGCAGGCAGCGGTACTGGAAGAGAAGTGCTTCCCGCAACCTTTCCAAAAGTTCGCGCTTGCCGTGATAGTCCCGTATTCCCTGGAACCGCGGCGCAGCGGCCTCGGCGATTCGCTCAAGGTGGGCGACGCTGCGGGGCGGCAGTGAGGAGCGAAGCTTTCCGAAGATCGCTTCCAGATCATCCTGAAAAGGGGTCCCGGCGAGGAAGGCAAGCTGTCCCCGGCAAAGGTAAAGGGTCATCAGCTCCTGCAGGGAGAAGGTGACCGGCGGCATTTTTTTGAAGGCTGTCATGAAGCGGTAGAGGGTTCGTCCGTCGGACTCGACCTCGGAGACCAGGGGGTACCCGGCGTCCCGAATCGCCTGCAGGTCTCGGAAGATGGTGCGGCGGGTGACCCGGCATTCTTCGGCGAGATCGTCGACACTGGCGCCGTAGCGCGCTTCCAGAATCCGGATGACATCGTGCAGCCGCGCCGCCTGGGAATACTTCCGAGCCGGCTTGCCGGGCGGCCGGGTCATTCTCCGTCCTGGTAAAAGGTGTACTTATGGGCTTTGCCGCGGACCTTGTCGGAGGGATATTTGCGGATGTTCTTCTCCATCTTGGCCAGAACCGTGTCGGAGAGATCGAGCTGCAGGGCATTGGCCAGCGACAGGGAATAGATGACGATGTCGGCCAATTCCTCTCCGATATCCTGAAGGGTTTCGGCCGGCAGGCCTTGGGACGCTTCGACCGTCAGCCACTGGAAGTGTTCCATCAGCTCGGCGGCTTCGATGGCGATCGACATGGAGAGGTTCTTGGGGGTATGGAACTGCTCCCAGTCCCGCTCATGGACGAAGGCGGCCATCTTCTCCTTGAGTTCCTGCAGGGTGGTCTGGCGGTCGGACATGGCAATCCCTCGGCAGGGCCAGGCAAATGCCGGGCGCTGCAGTTCATTCCCACTCGATGGTGGCGGGAGGCTTGCTGGAGATATCGTAAACCACCCGGTTGACCCCTTTGACCTCGTTGATGATACGGTTGCTGATATGGGCCAGGTCTTCGTAGGGCAGCGGGTACCAACCGGCGGTCATGAAATCCTTGGTTTCGACCGCCCGTAGCGCGACAACGAACTCGTAGGTCCGGCCGTCGCCCATGACGCCGACGCTCTTGACCGGGAGAAAAACGGCAAAGGCCTGGCTGATCTTGTCGTAATGGCCGCTGCGATAGAGTTCCTCGATGTAGATGGCGTCGGCCCGACGCAGGATGTCGGCATACTCCCTCCGGACCTCGCCGAGGATGCGCACCCCCAGTCCCGGTCCCGGGAAGGGATGCCGCCAGACCATCTGCCGGGGGAGACCGAGTTCCTCGCCGATGGCGCGCACCTCGTCCTTGAAGAGCTCTCGCAGCGGCTCCAGCAGCTTCAGCTTCATGTGCTCTGGGAGACCACCGACGTTGTGGTGGCTCTTGATATTGTGGGCCTTGCCGGTTTTGGCCCCGGCCGATTCGATGACGTCGGGGTAGATCGTCCCCTGGGCGAGCCAGCAGGCGTCGTCGATCCGGTTCGATTCCTCCTCGAAGATGTCGACAAAGAGTCCGCCGATAATCTTGCGCTTGCGCTCCGGATCCGAGATCCCGGTCAGGGCAGTCAGAAACCGTTCTTCGGCATCGACGCGGATGACCTTGACTCCGAGGTTCTCGGCAAAGGTCGCCATCACCTGGTCTCCTTCGC
>JBBQBQ010000118.1:0-10166 GCA_038317685.1 Desulfuromonadales bacterium
GGTCCCACTGGAGGAGCACGGTGTAGACGACGAAGTTGCCGCCGAGGGTCGCCATCGCCAGGTAGTGCCCGGAGAGGCGCAGCGCCGGCACCCCGATGACCAGGGCCACCAGCGCCACCAGCAGAGCCACTCCGGCCATCGTCGGCCAGGGGGGGAGGCCGTAAGTGACGGTGGCGATGGCGCTGCCGTAGGCTCCGAGGCCGAAGAAGCCGGCGTGGCCGAGGGAGATCTGGCCGGCATAGCCGATAAACAGGTTGAGGCCGAGGACCACGATGGCGTGCAGGGCGATGAGGTTGGTCAGGCCGAGGGTGTAGGGGTTCTTTTCATAAAGGGGAAAAAGGGCGATGGCGAGCGTCAGCGCCGCAACCGTCAGGCCGGTGCGGTGGAGGGAGAGGAAGTAAATGATTTTCGGTCGGATCGTCATCTGTGGTTGAGCCTCAAGGGGACTGGCTCCGCCAGGTGCCTGTCCCCATCCATTCCGTCAGGTGCCTGTCCCCGTCCCAGATCAAAACCAACACCGGCGGGTCGCGGCCCGCCATGCCGCCCTACTTTTTTGTCCAAGCCAACAAAAAAGTAGGCAAAAAAATGGCTCCCCTGCGGGGGGCATGCAAGCTTTGGCCCCCCCATGTTCGGCGGGGGGGCAACTCCAGGGGTCCGGCTCCGTCGCGCTTGGGGACTGGCTCCGCAGGTGCCTGTCCCCGTCCCGTCCTGTCCCCGTCCCGTCCGTCAGGTGCCCGTCCCCGTTCCTTCCAACCCCACCCGCAGCGCCGCCAGGTTCTGTTCGACGAACCGGGGCGGGGCGAGGCTGCGGATCGCGGCTTCGCAGGCGGCGGCGTCGCAGAAGAGAGCCCCGTCGCGCAGCGCCAGGCCGAGGAGGATGAGGTTGGAGAGGACCGGGTTGCCGAGCTCCCGCGCCAGGCCGGTGGCGTCGAGACGGCGCCCCTCCCCGGGGCCGGCGGCGTTGACGAAGAGCGCGCCGCCGGGCTTCAGGAGCCCGCGGTGGACCGGCAGGTTCGCTTCCCAGAGGACCAGCGCCACGTCCCCCTGGCCGGTGCGGATCAGCGGGCTGCGGTAGGCCCCGACCTTGACGGTGGAGAGGACCGTGCCGCCGCGCTGGGCCATGCCGTGGGTCTCGGCGGTGAGGACCGGCAGGCCCCGGTCGACAGCCGCCTGGGCGATGACCCGGGTCAGAAAGAGGACCCCCTGGCCGCCGATGCCGCTGACGATGAACTGCGCTTTCATGGCGTCCCCTCCTTGACGATGGCCTTGACCGGGCAGACCGGGATGCAGGTGCCGCAGCCGACGCAGCGGTCCTGGTCGACGACGGCCATGCCGGTCGCCTCGTCCATGAGCAGCGCCGGGCACTCGAACTGATCGACGCAGCGCCGGCAGCCGACGCAGGTCTCGTTGATGGTCACCCGGAAGGCCTCCTGTCCCTGGCGCACCGCCGGTTCCATCAGGCAGCCGTGGCGGGAGATGAGGACCGCTACGCCCGGTTCCTCGCCGCGGATGTGGGCGTCGGCGGCCTTGAGGAGGGCCGTGAAGCGCTCGCCGTCGTAGGGGTCGCAGACCTCCAGGAATTCGACCCCGGCAGCCCGCACCAGCGGCTCGATGGCGATCGCTTTGGTCGGGGCGCCGGCGGCGGTGCGGCCGAGGTGCGGCACCGGCTGGCCGCCGGTCATGGCGGTGGTGGCATTGTCGAGGATGACGACGATGATCCGCGCCCGCTGGATGACGGCATTGATGAGGGCCGGGATGCCGGCGTGGAAGAAGGTCGAGTCGCCGATCGTCACCACGATCGTCGGGAAGGCGCCGTCCTGGGCATAGGCCTGATAGAAACCGGCGCCCTGGCTGATGCAGGCCCCCATGCAGTGAACAGTGTGGACCGCGCCGAGGTTCATCCCCAGAGTGTAGCAGCCGATATCGGAGGGGAAGATCCCTTTCGGAAAGGTCTCCTTGATGGCGTAGAAGGCGCTGCGATGGGGGCACCCCGGGCAGAGGGAGGGACGCTGGCCGCGCCGCTCGGCGGGGAGCTCGGCCGGCGCCGGCAGTCCGAGGAAGGCGGCGAGGGCCTGGTGGATGAGGTCGGGGGAGAGCTCTCCTTCCCGGGGGACCGCCCCGGTCTGCTTGCCGGCGGCGCCGGGATGGGCGAGCTGCAGTTCGACCACCGGATAGGTCTCCTCCAGCACCAGAACCCGGTCGTAGTCGCGGCGCAAGCTCTCGGCGAAGCTCGGGCTTAAGGGGTACGGCAGCGGCACCTGGAAGAGGTCGATGGTCCCGGAGAGCCCCAACTCCTCCAGCAGATCGGCAAGGTTGGAAAAAGCGATACCGGCAGCCACCAGGGCGGTGCGCGGGCGGCTGCCGTCGCCGGGGGTGAGAACCGGCTGCAGCGCTCCTTCGGCGGCGATCTGTTCCAGCTTGGCGTTGAGCTGGCGGTGCAGGGCCGGGAGGAAGGCCGGGGTCGCCACGAAGCGGCTCGGGTCCGGGGTGAAGCTTGCCTTCCTTCCGAGGCACAGCGGCTCGGAAAGGGCGACGTTCTGCCGCGAATGGCAGATGCGGGTGGTCGGCCGCAGCACCACGGCAACCTCGTACTTCTCGGAAAGCTCAAAGGCGGCGGCGACCATCGCCTTCGCCTCGGCCGGGCTTGCCGGATCGAGGACCGGAACCCGCGCCTGCAGGCAGAAGAGCCGGGTGTCCTGCTCGTTCTGGGAACTGTGCGGCCCCGGATCGTCGGCGACGACCACCACCATGCCGCCCTTGACGCCGAGGTAGGCGGTGCGCATGAAGGGGTCAGCGGCGACGTTGAGGCCGACCTGCTTCATGACCGCGGCGGAGCGTTTGCCGGTATAGCTGGCGGCCAGCGCCACTTCGAAGGCGAGCTTCTCGTTGACCGACCACTCGACGTGGAGGGGTTCGAGCGCTGCTTCCCGGCCGTCGACGACGGCCTGGAGGATCTCGGTGGAGGGGGTGCCGGGGTAGGCGGCGACGAGCTGGCAGCCGGCTTCGATCAGGCCCCGGCCGATGGCTTCGTTGCCCATGAGGAGTTGGATGTTCTGTTTCGTTTCCACAAAGAACCTTTCTCTATTCCCGGGGACTGGCTCCCCGGGGACTGGCTCCCGGGGACTGGCTCCGCAGCTTCGTCTGCAACAGTCAAAATCGACACCGAAAGGCAGGACCGGCGGGTCGCGGCCCGCCATGCCGCCTTACTCTTTGGCCGGGCGGCCCCAACAAGTAAGCAAAAAATGCCTCTCCCCTGCGGGAGGCACGCAAGCCTGGCCCCCCCATGGTCGACGGGGGGGCGTAGGGGACTGGCTCCCGGGGACTGGCTCCCGGGGACTGGCTCCGTCAGGTGCCTGTCCCCACACCGATCCAACCTCGGGATCTCTGTGTCTCTGTGGCAAATTCATTTCCCCAGCAGCCCCTTCGGCCGGACGAAGAGGACCAGCAGCAGGACGACGAAGGCGACCACGTCCTTGTAGGCGCTGGAGAAGTAGCCGGCGGAGAGGGATTCGAGGAGCCCGAGGAGGACCCCGCCGAAGATCGCTCCGGGGAAGGAGCCGAAACCGCCGAGGATGGCGGCGGCGAACCCTTTGAGACCGAGGAGGACGCCGACGTCGTAACTCAAGGTGGTGATCGGCGTCACCAGCACCCCGGCCAGGCCGCCGAGGGCGCCGGCGATGGCGTAGCTCGCCGCCCGCACCCGGCCGGCGGGGATGCCGACGACCGCCGCCGCGGTCGGATTGGAGGCGACGGCGCGCATCGACAGGCCGAGCCCGGTGCGGTAGAAGAACCAGGTCAACAGGACGATGGCGACCACGGTCAGGCCCAGGATCCAGAGCGCCTGCGGCAGCACCGAGGCCCCGAGGAGGCGCACCGGCTGGTCGGCGGTGAGCGGCGGCAGGGCCATGCGATTCATCCCCCAGGTCAGCTTCATCGCGCCCCGCAGGATGATCGACAACCCGACGGTCAGAAAGATCAGGACCAGGTGATGGTTGGAGCGGGACGGGCGCAGGCCCAGGCGTTCCACCACCATCGCCGTCAGCGCCACCCCGGCGACCGCCAGCAGCAGTCCGGCCACCATCGGCAGGTGGGCGGAGAAGAGCGCCGAGAACATCAGCATCCCGCCCAGGGAGACAAAGTCGACCTGGACGAAGTTGACGATCCCCATGGTGTTGTTCACCACGCAGAAGCCGAGGGCGATCAGGGCGTAGATGGCGCCGCTGGTCAGCCCGGCAAAGATGAATTGGAGCAGGTCCTGGGTGTTGATCATGGGGGCCCTTCGTTAATCGGCACAGGGTACCCCAAGTCCACCAGCTTTGAGAAGGGGAAATTGCCGGGGAAAGCGGGTCTTTCGGGCGAGGCGGGAGGGTGCTCCGCAGAGATGGCGGCGGCGTGGCGGTCCGGGGCGGGCCGGCTCAGGATTTCCTGATCCTGGCGCGGTTGTTGTTGTCCCGGCTTTGGCGGATCAGTTCGTCATTCGCGACCGTCGCAACCGATTTGGCCATTCGGTCGTACAGCACCACATTCACCGTCGCCGCCAGGTTCAGGCAGCCGACCGTCGGCACGTAGACCACCGCATCGGCCCGGTCGATGAGCGCCTGGTCCAGGGTGCCGTCTTCCGGGCCGAAGATGTAGAAGGCCCGCTCCGGATGCTGGAATTCAGGCAGGGGGACGGCCCCTTCCACCAGTTCGACGCAGACGATCCGGGCCTGCTCCGGGACATGCTCCAGCAGGTCGCCGACACCCAGGATCGGGATATGGAGGGTGGCGTTCTGGGTGTCGGTATTGTACTGGGCAGCCCGGGCGTAGCGTTTCCCCGTATAGAGGACGGCATCGGCCCGGAAGCACCCGGCGGCCCGCAGGACGGCCCCGACATTGGTCGGGCTTTTGGGGTTGATCAGGCCGATCGTGACGGTCGATTCTGGCATCGGTTCCTTCCTGGTGACACCCGGGCCGGTTCCCGGGGCAGGCAGCGTCAACGCTGCAGGGACGACGAGGGAGCGGCGGCATTCCCCGGCGCCATCCTGCGAACCGCGGCGAGGTAACGCGCCTGGGCCCGCTGGCGGAACCCGGGCCACTGGGGCCGCCACCAGCGGTCGGCCCAGCCTTCGAGGCCGTAGGGGAGAGCTGCCGGCAACACCGGACGGCCAAGTGCCAGCAGGGTTTGGAGGTAGCGGCTATCTTCCTCCACCCCCCGCCGCCAGTCACGCCCCCACCCCTTGCGCAGGTCGCCGGGGAGCGATCGCGGCTTCAGTTCACGCTTGCGCTCGGCCAGATAGTCGAGTCCCAGGTGTTTATAGTGCAGGAGGGTCAATTCGTCGACGGCCGGGTAGCGGACCTGGCCGGTCGGGGCGGCGCGGTGGCAGCCGACGGTGGAACGGGTTTCGGCCAGGGCCTGCGGGTCGAGGAGGGCGGGCTTGTGCATCCAGGCACTTCGCACCCCGTTGCGGGCCGTGTCGCAGAGGGTCGCGGCGGCGGAAGGAAAGTCTTCGGAGAACATAGTGAAGCCGATCGCGGGGATGTAGGTGATCCCGCGCGCCTTGCAGTCGGCCAGGTAGGAGTGGAGCCGGGGGTGGTACAGATGTTCGTCGATATCGACGATCATGACCCAGTCGGCCCGCCCCCGGCTCTCCTTCCAGCACTGGTTCTGCAGGGCGCGCTTGCTCGCCTCGAAGGAGTCGGCGACGCTCCGCCGGAAGGGCCGGACCTCGACCATGGGAGACCGGCGCAGGTACTCCACCGAGCCGTCGTCGGAGCCGTCGTCGAAGACCACGATCCTGGTGGCGAGCGGCTCGTAGTGGCGCAGGAAGAAGGGGAGAACCCGGAGTTCGTTCCAGCAGACCGTATAGAGATCAATGTGCATGATGGAAAGCCGACCCGACCGATAGGTTTGGGGGTGAGGACGATGGCAAGGGGCGGATCTCCACCCGCTTCATCTCTGGATTTGGTATAGCAGAAAGCTGGGAGGAGAGAAAGCACGAAAGGGGTCGGCCCTGGGTTGATTCCTCGCCGGTCTCGTGGCAGGGGCTGTGCTCTTGCCGGGCATCGGAACAAGGATATCAGAGGTGCCGGCCGCGAGGAGGGTTTAAATATTGAATCCGCCCCCGGAGAACGCGGGGAGCGTCCCAAAAAGAACACCAGGCAAACCAAAGAAAAATCAGGAAAACGCTCAATCCACAGGCAGCTTCCCATCTGAGCTCCAGATCAGCGCCACAGGCTTGGATCGAGGGCGATCGTGACTTTGGTCAGATAGGCGAATTCAGCCATTTCCGCCAGGCACCCTTGCCAGAGGCCGAAGTTGTCGGCCTTCGCCTGTTTTCCGTCGTTTTTCGGGGAGGCCGCCTTGAGCTTCTCCTGGAGGTTTTTCACTTCGTCAAAGCGTCCTTCCTCGATGAGTTTCCGGACCTGTTCTGCGAGCTTCGCCATCTCGGCCGGATTTCCCCGGGACTCCGCCGTCACTCCCATCGATTGGTCCCGGCAACGGTCGCGAATTTTTTTATCCTGATCGTCGCGGTAGTAAGCCTGCAGCAGCCATTCGTAGCGCGATTTCAATGCGGCTAATTCGCTCTCATGGCCTGGGTGTGCCTTGGCTTGCTGCTCGAGTTCGAGAAAAAGGCTGCGGGTCGTATTCAGGTTGGCCATGACAGCCGGCTGCCATTCGACAAAGACTTCCGAGGCGTCGGCGAGGGTATAGTCACCATGGGCTGCCTTGATGATTTTCATGACCTGATCATAGCTGTGAACGATGAGGGGAAGCTTGTTATCCCCACGGCTTTTGCCTTCGTCCTAGTGGGGAAGCCGGGCGTATTGGGGGACGTAGAAGGCCTGCACCTTGTCGTGCGGATCACAAACGGCGAACTGGACGTCGTTCCCCGTTTTGCCCGGGGGGAGCGACAGGCGAACCGCCCCCGGATAAACCGGAGCAACTAGCTTTTCCTGGGGGAGGCAAAGGGGACGTTCTTAATAAGTTGAATAACGTCCCCGACGATTCCTGGCGCGGGCGTAGATCGCGCCGCGGGTCAGTCCGGCAAAGATGAATGGAAGCAGGTCCCGGGTACTGGTCATCGGTCCCTCGTCAAGCGACAGGGGATACCCGAAGTCCATCCGCTTTGAAAAGGGGAAATTGCCCGGAAAAGCTCGGATTACGAGGGTGGAGCTGGTGCCGGAGGGGCCGGGTCGGGGAGTGCCGAAAGAGCTTCCTACTGGACCTTCCGGATATATTCCCCGTAATGTTGATCCGCCTCCAGAATATGGGAGAGGAGCCAGTCACGCATGAAATGGAAGACGCTCAGCGGGACTGTCTTGACTTCCTGGAAGTGTTCCCGGCGCAGTTCGAGGAGTAGTTTTTGGAAATACTGATGTTGGGCTTTATGCTGCGCCTTTTCGGGGAATCCGATTTGTTCGAAGAGCTGTTCTTCCTTGGAGAAGTGGACCATCGCGTAATCGAAGAGATCTTTAAACAATTGATCGATCTGCTCCGGGGTTCGATCCTGCCGTTCGTTGTATTCGTACATCTGGTTCAGAAGTTCGAAAAATCTCTGATGCTGTCGATCCATCTCCTCGAAATGGACGTTAAACTTGTCGCTCCACGTATAGAAACCCATCGTCATCCTCCATCGAGGTTGCTGAATCCTGCTTGGCCAGGCCTGGCACCGGCCTTCGTCCCCCCCCGTGCGGTTGCTGTCGCATCGAGTCTACAAGACCGGGCGGCACCCGTCAAAACCTTTTCAGGATCTTGACGAGGCTGCACCCTTCCCGACCAGACCCTTGATGGCCAGGATTCATCGCCGGTTAGGAACTTTCGCCTGATTAGTGTTACCCAGCTCCTGCGGATCAAAATGTACGTTACCGAGCGAGAATGGGGATAAAGGTCGGGCCCTGACCATGGACAATGACTGTCTGTCCATGGTCAGGGTCTGACCTTAAAAGCCTTCGGGCCAATGGCAAGATGCCGTCCATTGCCTGGGTTTTCATCCCACTCCGGTCATTAATGTCATGGCGAAAAGCTTCAAGCCTCCCCTGGTTCCAAAAGCGCTCGCTGGGTTCGACAGAATAGGCCATTAGGCTATACTTACGGGAGGTCAGAGACAGGTCTCTAGCGAACAGGAGCCAACGATATGAGTGACGAAATGAAGTGCCCGGTCACGGGCAGAACCAGCAAACCGATATCCGGCGGCGGCACCTCGAACCGGGACTGGTGGCCGAACCAGTTGAACCTTCCTCTCCTGCACCAGCACTCCCCCCTCTCCAATCCGCTGGGCGCTGCTTTCAACTATGCGAAAGAGTTCAAGAGCCTCGACCTGGAGGCCGTGAAGAAGGATCTCTTGGCGCTGATGACCGACTCCCAGGATTGGTGGCCTGCCGACTACGGTCATTACGGCGGCCTCTTCATCCGCATGGCTTGGCACAGCGCCGGGACCTACCGCACCGGCGACGGCCGCGGCGGGGGAGGGTCCCGCAACCAGCGCTTTGCGCCGCTCAACAGCTGGCCGGACAACGTCAACCTTGACAAGGCGCGCCGTCTGCTGTGGCCGATCAAGCAGAAATACGGCAGGAAGCTCTCCTGGGCCGACCTGATGATCCTCGCCGGGAACTGCGCGCTGGAGTCGATGGGCTTCAAAACTTTCGGCTTCGGCGGCGGCCGCGAAGACATCTGGGAGCCGGAAGAGGATATTTATTGGGGTTCTGAAGCCGAGTGGCTGGGCGACAAACGCTATAAAGGCGACCGGGACCTCGAGAATCCCCTGGCCGCCGTGCAGATGGGCCTGATCTACGTCAACCCGGAAGGGCCGAACGGCGAGCCGGATCCGGTCGCGTCGGGCCGCGACGTCCGGGAAACCTTCGCGCGCATGGCGATGAACGACGCAGAGACCGTTGCTCTGGTCGCGGGCGGGCACACCTTCGGCAAATGCCACGGCGCCGGTCCTGCGACCCAGGTCGGTCCCGAGCCGGAAGCGGCCGGCCTCGAAGAACAGGGGCTCGGCTGGAAGAGCAGCTTCCGCAGCGGCAAAGGCGGCGATACCATCGGCAGCGGCATCGAGGGCGCCTGGAAACCGAACCCGACCCAATGGGACATGGGCTATCTGAAGGTGCTGTTCAAATACGAGTGGGAACTGGTCAAGAGCCCGGCCGGTGCGAACCAGTGGCTGGCCAGGGACGTGGCCGAAGAGGACCTGGTGGTCGACGCCCATAACCCGGCCAAGAAGCACCGGCCGATGATGACCACCGCGGATCTCTCCCTGCGCTTCGACCCGGTCTACGAGCCGATCGCGCGGCGCTACCTGCAGCACCCCGATCTGTTCGCCGACGCTTTCGCCCGCGCCTGGTTCAAGCTGACCCACCGCGACATGGGCCCGCGCTCGCGCTATCTGGGCCCTGAGGTTCCGACGGAAGAGCTCATCTGGCAAGACCCCATCCCCGCCGTCACGCATCCGTTGATTGGCGCACCGGAGATCGCCGCCCTCAAGGGGAAAGTCCTCGCCTCAGGGCTGACCGTCTCGCAACTGGTCGCGACGGCCTGGGCCTCGGCGGCCACCTTCCGCGGCTCCGACAAGCGCGGCGGGGCGAACGGGGCGCGCATCCGCCTCGCCCCGCAGAAGGATTGGGCCGTCAACCAGCCGTCCCGGCTGCAGACCGTGCTACGAACCCTGGAGAAAATCCAGCAGGAGTTCAACACTGCCCAGGCCGGCGGAAAGCAGGTTTCCCTGGCCGACCTGATCGTTCTGGGCGGCTGCGCAGCGGTCGAGCAGGCGGCGCAGAAGGCCGGCTTCAAGGTGACCGTCCCCTTCGCGCCGGGACGCACCGACGCGACCCGGGAGCAAACCGACGTGGAGGCCTTTGCCCCCCTTGAGCCGACCGCAGACGGCTTTCGGAACTATCTCAAAACCAGCTACACCGTCTCGGCCGAGGAGCTGCTGATCGATCGGGCCCAGTTGCTGACCTTGACCGCTCCGGAGATGACGGTGCTGGTGGGCGGGCTGCGGGTCCTGAATGCCAACGTCGGGCAGTCCCGGCACGGCGTCTTCAGCCAGCGGCCGGAAACGTTGACCAATGACTTCTTCGTCAATCTGCTCGACATGAGCACGATGTGGGAGGCAGCCACCGAAGACAATGAAGTGTTCGTAGGCTGCGACCGGGCAAGCGGGGCGCGCAAGTGGACGGCCACC
>JBBQBQ010000119.1:0-10159 GCA_038317685.1 Desulfuromonadales bacterium
TCGATCGAAGACCTCGGTGAGATGTCCTCCCAAGTCTCCATCGCCTCCAGCGAGCAGGCCCAGGGGACGCGCAACATCGTCCAGTCGATCGAAGAGATCAAGAATATGGCCGACGATATGGTCGAGGCCACCGAGCGCCAGCAGAGTTATGCCCGCGACATCGATGGAGCCGTCGAACAGGTCACCGGGATGGTACGGCGTATCTTCACGGCCATGGAGGAACGGCAGGCGGGGAGCCGGGAGGTGATCGATCGTCTGGAGCGGCTCAAGCAGGGCGGGGGAAAGGTGGAACGGGCTCCGGCCTGACGGCCTTTCGACCGGATCGGACTTTTCAAGAACGAAGCGGGCTCTGCGGGGCCCGCTTCACTTGTTTCAGGGGGGACTGTCAGAAGGACCGAAGGGGTGGATGAAGGGAATTCAACCGACCGGGGGCTGGTTCTGGTCTGCCTCGCCGAGGCGGGTCGTATCCGCTATGCAGTTGACCCGGCCGGGGCATTCGAGGCGCTGGCAGGGCTCGATATGGATGGTGACATCGGCGCCTCGAATGTCGGCCTCGATGCGCTTTTCCAGATGGTCGGCGATGGAGTGGGCTTCTTCCACCGAGAGATGTTTGCAGACCGTCAGGTGGAAGTCCATGATCTTCTGCGAACCGGCGCGCCGGGTGCGCAGGTTGTGGAAGTCGGAGATCTCGCCGCGGTGAGCCTCGATGAGGCGTTCCACCTCGGCGCGGACCGTTGCCGGCAGTTCCTCGTCGAGAACGTCGCGCAGGCCGGTGCGCACCAGGCGCATGGCCTCGAAGAGGATATAGCAGGCGACCAGGATGGAAAGGACAGGGTCGAGCCAGGAGATTTGCACCAGTTGGATGATCCCCAGCCCCACCACCAGGGCCAGGTTGGTGTAGACATCCATGGCGAAGTGCAGGGAATCGGCTTCCAGGGCCGAAGAGTCGGTCTGCCGGCCGACCCGGCGCAGATAACGGCTGATCCAGACGGAGACGACGGTGCTGAAGAGCAGGACGCCGATGCCGCCGCCGAGTTTGGAGAGGACGACTCCCTGGCGCAGGCGGTTCACCGACTCGTAGATAATCCAGACCCCCGATCCGGCAATCACCAGCGACTGGATCATCGTCGCCAGGGTTTCGTACTTGCCGTGGCCGAAAGGATGGTTCTGGTCGGCCGGTTGTTCCGCCTGGCGGATGGCGAAGAAGTTGACTCCGGACATGAGGATGTCGAGGAGGGAATCGACGGCCGAGGAAAGGACCGCCATGGAGCCGGTCATGACCCCGGTGATCAGCTTGATGACTGCGAGACCGGTGGCGGTGGCGATGGAGAGGCGTGCTGCCTTGATTTTTGGTGAGGTCGTCATCGTGGCACCGGGGATCGTGGTTCAGTTTGCATCGTCCAGGGGACAGGTTCGCACCCAGGCTTGGAAACCATCGCAGCTGATGGCCCAGAAGGAGTCAATGCGGGCTTGGAACCAGGGTCGGTCGGCGGCCTCGGCGAGAACCTGGGAGGCGGTGTCGCCCGGAACCAGACCCTGCTCGACCAGGTACTGGTAGAAGGCCGCCAATCCTTCAAGGATTCTGAAGAGTTCCGCCAGGTTCGGCTCCAGGTTGCGCACGATGTACCAGTTCCCGGCAAATTGCCGGACCCGGCCGGGCCGCAAGCGCAGCAGATTCTCACGGCGATCGCCGATGATGAATTCCCGCAGGAAATAGTCGGCGCCGTGGGCCAGGGAGCCTGACTGTTCCGGGTCGAGCCCGGCGGCGGCCAGATCGGCGGCAAATTGCTTGAGCAGCTCATGGCAGGCCCGATCGGCGCGAATTTCGTCAGCGAGGCTGGTAATTTCGAAGATCGCGGCCGGATAGAGGTCCGCCAGGTCGCTGGACTGTTGTGGCATTTAAGGCTCCCTTTCGGCTGCGCACTTCTTATCACCCTGCCCGATTGGCGTCAAGGTTAAACGAATCCTAACGGCGGGCCGCTTCCGACCCGGCCTTTCCCTGTTTACAGGGGCGCGGTGGCTTTGTTACCATGGCCTCCATTTCCAGCCGGCTGGGCCGGCCGAGGTTTGCCATGTCCGCGACCACCCCGATGATGCGCCAGTACCTGGAAATCAAGGCCGATTACCCGGATGCCATCCTCTTTTTTCGGCTTGGCGACTTTTACGAAATGTTTCTGGAAGACGCCGTCACCGCGTCCCGCGTTCTCGACATCACCCTGACTTCCCGCAATAAGGGGTCGGTCGACGAGGTGCCCCTCTGCGGGATCCCCTATCACAGTTGCCAGCCGTACATTGCCCGCTTGGTGGAGAACGGTTACAAGGTCGCCATCTGCGAGCAAGTGGAGGATCCCAAGCTGGCCAAGGGGATCGTTCGCCGTGAGGTGGTGCGGGTCATCACCCCCGGTCTGGTGGTCGATACCGACACCTTGCGGCCCAAGGAGAACAACTTTCTGGCCGCGGTGGCGGCCGGGGAAGGGGGGCGCTGGGGGGTGGCGGTCCTCGATATCACCACCGGAGAATTCCGGACCACCGAGGTCGCCGATGCCGAAGGGGTGGCCGGCGAACTCGCCTCCGTCGACCCGCGGGAAGTGTTGCTGGCGGCCAGCGACGGTGCCGACGCCCCGGTCGGTTTCGCCGCGGCCCTGGCCGGCCGCAGCCTCAATCGCCTCCCGGAATGGGTGTTCGAACTTGATCGCGCCAGCGACCTGATCTGCCGGTTCTTCCAGTGCGGAAGCCTCGATGCCTTCGGCTGCGGCGATCTTCCCGGAGCGGTCAGTGCCGCCGGCGCGGTGCTGCACTACCTGGAAGCGACCCAGAAGGGCTCGGTCGCCCACGTCCGGAGCCTGCAGACCTACCATGCCCGGGACTTCATGGTTCTCGACGAGGCGACGCGGCGCAATCTGGAGCTGACCGCCACCCTCTTCGACGGGCGCCGCAAAGGATCGCTCCTCGGGGTCCTCGACCGGACCGTGACCGCCATGGGCGGGCGCAAACTGCGCCACTGGATCCATCATCCGCTGGTCGATGTCGAACGCATCCGGCGCCGCCAGGGCGGGGTCGCCGAACTGGTCGAGCAGGCGCTGCTGCGCGGCGATCTGCGCGGGGCTCTCGACGGGGTCTACGACCTGGAGCGCCTCGCCGCCAAGATCGCCATGGCCAACGCCAACGCCAAGGACCTGGCAGCGCTGCAATCGTCCCTGGAACGTCTGCCAGCCCTGCGGGCGACGCTGACCCCGCTGCAGAGTCCCATTTTCGAGGGACTGCTGGCGATCCTCGACCCTCTCCCTGACCTGGTGGCGCTGATCGGAGCGGCGATCGTCGACGATCCCCCCTTTGTGCTGCGCGAAGGGGGCCTGATCCGCGACGGATACCACGAAGAGCTCGACCGGCTGCGATCCATCTCCCGCGACGGCAAGGGGTGGATCGCCCGTCTTGAGCAGCAGGAGCGGGAACGCTCCGGCATCTCCTCCCTCAAAATCCGCTTCAACCGGGTCTTCGGCTACTACATCGAGATCACCCGGAGCCATCTGGAGAAGGTCCCGGCCGACTACCAGCGCAAACAGACCCTGGCCAATGCCGAACGTTTCATCACCCCTGCCCTCAAAGAATACGAGGAACAGGTCCTCGGTGCCGAGGAGCGCCTGGTCGAACTCGAGTACCAGCTTTTCCAGGAGGTCCGTCAACAGGTCGCCGCGGAAGGGGCCCGCATCCAGACGACCGGCGACGCCCTGGCCAGCCTCGATGTCCTGGCGGCCCTCGCCGATCTCGCCCACGAGCGCAACTATGTGCGCCCGGAGATCGATGCCAGCGGCGAACTGCTGATCGTCGAAGGACGCCACCCGGTGATCGAGGCGATGGCCCTGGGGGAGCGCTTCGTCCCCAACGATGTGCTTCTCGATACCCGGGAAAACCAGCTGTTGATCATCACCGGGCCGAACATGGCCGGCAAGTCGACTTTTATGCGGCAGGTGGCGCTGATCGTCCTCCTCGCCCAGATCGGGAGTCTGGTCCCCGCCAAGGAGGCGCGGGTCGGGGTCGTCGACCGGATCTTTACCCGGGTCGGAGCCAGCGACAACCTGGCTCGCGGCCAGTCGACCTTCATGGTGGAGATGACCGAGACCGCCAACATCCTCAACCATGCCACCCAGAGCAGCCTCATCATCCTCGACGAGATCGGCCGCGGGACCTCGACCTTTGACGGGGTCAGCATCGCCTGGGCGGTGGCCGAATATTTGCATGATAACCCCAGAGTGGCGGCCCGGACCCTCTTCGCCACCCACTACCACGAACTGACCGAACTGGCGGTGACCCGGGAGCGGGTCAAGAACTTTACCATCGCCGTTCGGGAATGGAACGACCAGATTATTTTTCTGCGAAAGATCGTCAAGGGGGGCGCCAGCCATTCCTACGGCATCCAGGTCGGGCGTTTGGCCGGACTGCCGGCGGCCGTGATCGAACGGGCCAAGGAAATCCTGCGCAACCTGGAGGCCGGCGAGTTCGTCGGTGACGGCCAGCCGCGATTGGCTCGCAGCTCCCGCCCCGGGCGGGCCGGAATTCCCAGTCCGCAACTCTCCCTCTTTGACCAAGGCCCCGACCGGCTCCGTGAACGTCTGGCCGACCTTGATGTATCGGTGCTGACCCCGTTGCAAGCCCTCAACCTGCTCGACGAGCTGAAAACCCTGGTGTGAATTGATGCGAGCCTTGGTCTTGACCCTCCTGCTCCTCTTGTTGATGCTGCCGATGACGGTGGTCCCGGCCGTCGCCGCCGGCCCCGCCGAGGCTTGCGCCAGGGCCAGGGAGAGTTACCAGGGACTTCTCAAGGCCCCGGAGAAAATGCGTTATCGGGACCAGTGGGAACGGGTCATCGACCGCTGCC
Source organism: Desulfuromonadales bacterium (assembly GCA_038317685.1). Classification (GTDB taxonomy): domain Bacteria; phylum Desulfobacterota; class Desulfuromonadia; order Desulfuromonadales; family DDH964; genus JBBQBQ01. The sequence continues at coordinate 4,877 of JBBQBQ010000119.1, forward strand.
TGATGGTCGCCCGGAAATATCCTGGAACTCCCGAAGGGGCTGAAGCGCTCCTGCTCGCGGGGAAGGCCTGGCAGGGGCTCTACGGGGTCTCCCGGGTGGCCGAGGATGCTCACCAGGCGGTGACCGTTTACCTGCGGCTCCCCGACGAGTATCCCGGGAGTCCCCTGGCCGATGACGCTCTGCTGGCGGCAGCCGGCATCGAAGAAACGGCGCTGAAAGACCGGGCGGCCGCCTGGGGGCTGTACCACGACACGCTGGAACGCTACCCCCACGGCGACCAGGTCACCGCCGCCCGCACCCGACGCGATGCCCTGGCCCGCTTCGCTCCGTCCCCGCCGGCGTCAGTCCTCGCCCCAGCCAAGGCGGCGCCCGCAGTCCCCGGCAAACCGGTCAAACGTCAGGCTCTCACCGACATCCGCTTCTGGTCCAACCCCGGCTACACGCGGGTCGTCCTCTATCTGACCTCCCGGGTCGAATACGCCGCCATCTTCCTCCCGGCGGAAAAGGGCTCTGATAACAATCCCCGCCTCTATTTCGATATCGGCGCTGCCGTCCCGGCCCCCGGCGTGGCCGAAATCACCCCGGTCGGCGACGGTCTTCTCAAACAGATTCGCACCGGACGCCCCGAACCCGGGAAGGTTCGGGTGGTCCTTGATCTGGTGAGCTTTCGCGACTACAAGATCATTCCCCTCGACGATCCGTTCCGGATCGTCATCGACATCGCCGGTGCCGATACCCCGGAACTGAAGAGTAATAACCCGCAGCTCACCGCCACACCGAGCCCCGGCGACGGCATCGGCCAGGTCCTCGACGCCGTCCCGGCCGATAAACCCCTCGCCGTGCAGCTTCCCAATGGGCACGCCGGAGTCCTCCGGAGGATTGTCGTCGACGCCGGGCACGGCGGCAAGGACCCCGGCGCCATCGGTCCCCACGGGGCTCGGGAAAAAGACGTGGCGCTGGCCTTGGCTCGGGAGGTGGGCAAGCAGTTGGAAGAGGAGCTCGGCTGCGAGGTGATCCTGACGCGCAACAGCGATGTCTTCCTGCCCCTGGAAGAGCGCACCGGCATCGCCAATAAGGTCGGAGCCGACCTGTTCATTTCCATCCATGCCAATGCCAGCCCCAAGGGCAACGTCTACGGCACCGAAACCTACTACCTGAACTTTTCCAAGAATGACCAGGCGGTGGCGGTGGCGGCCCGCGAGAACGGCACCTCTTTGAAGCAGGTCGGGGACCTGGAACTGATCCTCTTCGACCTCATGGCCAACGCCAAAATCAACGAGTCGAGCCGCCTGGCCGCGGAAATCCAGCGGGCCCTGGTCGAGGGCCTCGATCGCAACTATTCGGCGGTGCGCGATCTCGGCGTCCGTCAGGGACCCTTCTACGTCCTGCTCGGGGCGACCATGCCCTCGGTGCTGGTCGAAACCGCCTTTATCAGCCACACGCGCGAGGAAGCCCGCCTCCAGAATCCCGCCTTTCGCGCCAAGGCCGCCGAAGCCATCGTCCGCGGCGTGCGCAGTTACGCCGCCGTTCCCAAGGTGATTGCCGCCCAATGATGACCGAAGCCGTCGCACCGACCGTCTCCTTTTTCACTCCCGAGCTGTTGACCGATCCCGCGATCCCCTACCAGGAGCGACGGCTGCGGCTTCTGGACGCCTCCCGCAAATACCTCGACCATCACCAGCGGGAGATATGCGAACAGCACCGCCAGGGCGCCAGCGGCAAACAGGTGGTCGGCAGCCTCACCTCCATGGCCGACACCCTGATTCGCAACCTTTATCGGAGCATCTCGGCCGACATCCCCGAATCGGGGTTCGGGGCCTGCACCCTGATCGCCCTCGGCGGTTACGGCCGGGGCGAGCTCAATCCCCGTTCCGACATCGATCTGATGTTCTTCTACAGTGGCAAGGATCGCCCTTTCGCCGAGAAACTCTCCGAGCGGATGCTCTATCTGCTTTGGGACCTCGGCTTGGAGGTCGGTTACAGCGTTCGCACCGAGAAGGATTGCCTGGAGATGGCGGAGAAGGATATCACCGCCCGCACCGCTCTCCTCGACTCCCGTTATCTGGTTGGGGATGAACTCCTGTTCCGGGACTATGAGCGCACTGTACTGGGAGCGGTCCTCGGTCGCAACAGCCAGGCCTTTATTCGCGAAAAGCTGGAGGAGAATGACCGACGCCTCTCGAAATACGGCTCCTCGGTCTTTCTGCTGGAACCGAACATCAAGGAAGGAGAGGGGGGGCTGCGCGACCTCCACACCGCCCTGTGGATCGCCCAGGTCAAATTCAAAGCCCGCTCCCTGCGCGACTTGATCATCAAGGGGGTTCTCAATGAGCGGGAGGGGGCGGCCTTCGAAGCGGCCCTCGATCATCTCTGGAAGATCCGCAACGAACTTCATTTCCTCTCCTCCCGCAAGAACGAACAGATCAATTTCGAGCAGCAGGAGAAGATCGCGGCCTTTCTCGGCTATCAGGACAACCGCAAGGCGCCGGCCGTCGAGCAGTTCATGCAGGACTACTACGCCCATGCCACCCAGGTCGAACACCTGTCCGCGACGCTGGTCAGCAAGGCGACCCAGCAGGAGGAGTCGAGCTTCAAGATCCTCGGCTACCTCAAGCGCCGTTCGGTGGCGGAAGGCTTCTACATCCTGCGAGGCGAACTGCGGCTGGCCCGCAATGACCTCTTTGAGGCGAATCCGGCGGCGATGATGCACGCTTTCCTGCTCGCCCAGCGTCACGATGTCAAACTCGCCGTTCCCCTCAAGGGACTGATCCGCGAGAACCTGGCCCGCATCAACGACAAGGTGCGTCGCAGCCGGGAGATGGCCGAGGATTTTCTGGAAATCCTGCGCACCCCGCGGGGTCTCGGGCGGACCTTGCGGGACATGCACCACCTGCAGTTCCTCAATCGCTTCCTCCCTGAATTCGAGCGCATTTACTGCAAGGTGCAGCATGATGCCTACCACATCTACACCGTCGACATTCATACCCTGTTTGCCGTCGAGGAGATTGCCAAGCTTTGGCTGGGCGACTATCGCGAGAAGAAGCCGCTGCTGACCCAGGTCGCCAACGACATCGAGAAGCGGGAGCTGATCATGCTGGCGGTCCTGCTCCACGATATCGGCAAGGGGGAAGGGAAAGATCATTCCAACAAGGGTGCGGACCTGGTGCCGACCATCGCCCGGCGCCTTGGCCTGGGCAAAGAGGACAGCCAGCGCCTCGAATTTCTGGTGCGCAACCACTTGAAAATGGCCCATATCTCCCAACGCCGCGATCTTCACGACGACAAGCTGATCCTGCAGTTCGCCCAATCGATGGAGATGAGCGAAAATCTCAAGATGCTCTTTCTCCTGACCTTCGCCGACATCAAGGCGGTCGGGCCGGACGTCTGGTCCGAGTGGAAGGGATTGCTGCTGCAGGAGCTCTACGAGAAGGCCTACGAGGCCATGGAGCGGGGAGACTTCCGGCTCGAAAAACGCTCCGAGAAGATTCGCAACCGGAAACGCAAGGTGGTGGAACGCCTGGAGGGTGAGATTGACGGCAAGCTGGTGCGGGAGACCCTGGCGACCCTCGACACCCGCTACCTGATGTCCTACCGCTCGATGGAGATTGCCGAGCATCTGCGGGTGATGATGGGCCGCCAGGACCGCACCCTGGCCCTCAAGATCGAGCAGGAGAGCGGGGCCGACTTCACTCAGGTGACGGTCACCACCCTCGATATCCCCGGACTCTTTTCCAAGATCGCCGGGGTTATGGCCGCCAACGGCATCAACATCCTCGGCGCCCAGATCTTCACCACCAAGCACGGCATCGCCCTCGATATCCTTCAGGTCCGCAGTCCCGGCGGCGAGCGGATCAGCGACCCGGAAAAGTGGCGGGCTTTCGAGGCCGACCTGACCGGGGTCATTGAAGGGCGGGTTCGCGTCGGAGACCTGGTGCGGAAACGGCAGCGGCCTGCCTTTCTTGCCGGAAAGCCGAAGCCGCTGCGCCCCAACCGGGTGGAGATCGACAATGAAGTCTCCGACGAGTACACCGTCATCGACATCTATGCCCACGACAAGGTCGGCCTGCTTTACCAGATCACCAAGACCTTAAAGGAACTCGGTCTTTATATCGGCGTCTCGAAGATCTCCACCAAAGTCGATCAGGTCGCGGATACCTTTTATGTCCAGGATATCTTCGGCCAGAAAACCCTCCTGCCGGAGCGGATCGAAGAAGTGGAGCGGCGACTGCTGGAGTGTTTCGACGCGGATTGACAAACGGTCGGGGTGCGACGGCACCGGGCGTTGGATCGCTGGAAAACCTGCGGCCTGCGGCTTATCGCTGCGGGCCGTCTTATTTGGGACGGGTAAACGCGAAAGGCCGTGATCGTTGATTCTCCAGAGGGTCTCTCAGACACACAATTCTTTTCATAAGGATGCAGAACATTTGACAATCCGTGGTTCGTGAGCGTACTTTAAAAACCTTGTAATGCAGGGAGGGATGATGGAATCTGATAGGGAGGAAGAGCGTTTGATGCCGTATGCTGCCCGGGAGGGTGGGAGCGGCTTTTTTTGTGCTCGAATGATTGGAGAATCAGATGTCCGACCAGCAATTTCTGCAAGACCTTGAAAAGAAACTCTGGACTGCCGCCGACAAGCTGCGCTCCACCCTCGACGCCGCCCAGTACAAGCACGCGGTGCTCGGACTGCTGTTCGTCAAGTACGTTTCCGACGCTTTTGATATCCGCCGTCAGGAGCTGCTCGCGCAATTCCAGAATGAAGAACATGACTATTATCTCAACCCCGGCGATTACGACTCGGACCAGGAGTATCAGGCCGAGATCGCCGCCGAACTGGAGATCCGCGACTACTACACCGAAAAGAACGTCTTCTGGGTGCCGCAGCTGGCGCGCTGGCAGACCTTGCAGAACAACTCCAAGCTGCCGCCGGGCACGAAGATCGAGATCAAGAACGGCACGACCACAACCTACGAGATTCGCAGCGTCGGCCGGCTGATCGATGATGCCCTCGAAGCGATCGAGAAGGACAACCCCAAGCTCAAGGGGATCCTTAACAAGCAGTACGGGCGTTTGCAGATCGACCAGGCCAAGCTCGGCGAGCTGATCGACCTGATCGCCACCATTCCTTTCGTCCACGCATCGTTGCAGGTGTTATCAGCCGTTCACGGGTGGCTGGTTGGTGAAGAGTTCCGCAGGGTCTTTTGCGGTGCGTAGTGAGGTTGTCGACCTGTGGGGTGGTTGGGGTCGTTGGGTGGGGATCATGGGTTACCCCACGGGTGCTCCGTC
>JBBQBQ010000120.1:0-10145 GCA_038317685.1 Desulfuromonadales bacterium
GGATGGTGCCGACAAAGCGCAGCAGGGTCGCCAGATGATCGGGGAGTTCGGCGCCGCCGGCGAAGCCGTGCTCCTTGAAGAGCTGCTGCAGGCGGATCAGGAAGAAGGTTCGCTGCTGGCTTTCTCCGCAGAGGAGGTAACCGACATAGGGGTGGCAGACCGGCTGCAGATCGAAGGTCGCGGTGAAGAGCTCCTCCAGCCGGGACCGGTCCTGAAACTGCAGAAAGGTCGCGAAGCGGGCCATCGCCGGCGCCGCCGCCGAATCAAGTTGCCGCAGCCGGTCGGCGCAGGCGCTTGCCGTCGTCCGGACGGCGTTGTCGGGATAGGTCAGCAACGCCGCGAAAACTCGGCAGACGTCCTGTCGTTCGGAGAAGGTCGCCATGCTCACCACCGCCGTTTCGGCGGGCGACGGCTGCCGAAGCCCATCCCCTGCTTGTAGTCTTCGGTTGCCATCCCGGCCTCGATCGCCTGCTCGCGCAGCATCGGCGGCACCACGATCCGCTCCTTGATCCGGGTCAGGGCCGTCATCCGGTAGATGGCATCGACCGCCGCGGAACTCACTCCAGCCAATTCACAGGCCTTTTCGACTTCGCCGGCGGGCAGGTCGCCGACCGTCGCCTGACGGCGCTGCAGACGGACCGCGATCAGCTTGCGATAGACCGCCTTGACCTCCTCGGCATTGCCGCCGGCGAAGAGTGCGGCCAGATACTGGATCGGCAGCCGGGCCCGCTCCAGGGTGGTGAAGAAATCGTCGGCCACCCGCTGGGTCCCCTGGTGCTCCTGCGACAGAACCGGCAGCAGCGGCGGCACGTAGAAGAGCATCGGCAGGGTGCGGAATTCGGGATGAAGCGGCAGGGCGATCCCCCACTCCTTGACGAACTTGTAGACCGGCGAGGCCTGCGCCGCCTTGAGGACCTGCTCGGGAATCCGTGATTTGCGGGCCTCCGCCAGCACCTGCGGGTCGTGGGGATCGAGGATGAGCTCCCGCTGGGCGGCGGCCAATTCGCCGTCCGACTTCATCGCGGTCGCCGCGATGCGGTCGGCGTCGTAGAGGAGGACGCCGAGGTAGCGGATGCGGCCGACGCAGGAGTGGAAGCAGGCCGGCGCCTCGCCGGCCTCCTGGCGCGGGAAGCAGAGGATGCACTTCTCCGACTTGCCGGTCGTCCAGCCGTAATAGGTTTTTTTGTAGGGACAGGCCGAGACGCACATCCGCCAGCCGCGGCACTTGTCCTGGTTGATGAGGACGATGCCGTCCTCGCCGCGCTTGTAGATCGCCCCTGAAGGGCAGGCGGCGACGCAGCCGGCGTTCAGGCAGTGGTTGCAGATGCGCGGCAGATAGAACATCACCAGCTTCTCGATGGCGAACATCTGCGCCTGCTCATCAAAGCTCAGCTTGACCACCCCGGGATCGTTGGCGGCATAGATGCCCGAGCCGGAAAGATCGTCGTCCCAGTTGGGACCGGCTTCGATCTTCATCGGCTTGCCGGTGACCATGGAGACGGCGCGGGCGGTCGGCTGATCGTCGCCGGCCGGGGCCCCGGTCAGATCGCCGTATCTGAAGGTGAAGGGTTCGTAGTAATCGTCCATCGTCGGCAGGACCGGATTATGGAAAATCTTCCCCAGGGTACTGCCGCGCCCCCCCTGCTTGAGCTGGAGCTGCTGGCCCTTGAGCTCCCAGCCGCCCCGATATTTTTCCTGGTCCTCCCACTTGGTCGGGTAGCCGGTTCCGGGCTTGGTTTCGACATTGTTCCACCACATGTACTCGGCGCCTTTGCGGTCGGTCCAAAGGTTTTTGCAGGCGATGCTGCAGGTGTGGCAGCCGATGCACTTGTCGAGGTGGAAGACCGATGAGACCTGTGCGCGAATATTCATGGATTATCTCCCCATTCCTCAACCGAAACGAAATTTCCGCGGTAGGGGCGCGATTCATCGCGCCCGATCTTCGTCGCATTCCGGGCGCGATCAATCGCGCCCCTACGATGGTCTGTCGTCACCATTGCGGCTCCCCTTTGAGTTTGCGCACCAGGATGAAGGTGTCGCGATTGGCGCCGGTCGGTCCCCAATAGTTCCAGCTGTAGGTGAACTGGCCGTAGCCGCCCAGCATCAGGTTCGGCTTGAGGCGGATCCGGTTGAGGCTGTTGTGGCCGCCGGCCCTCTTGTTGCCGCGCAATGGCGATTTGGGGATGTCGATGGTCCGTTCGGTGGCGTGATAGAGGAAGGAGATCCCCCGCGGTAGCCGCGAGCTGACAATGGCGCGGGTGACGACCACGCCGTGGTCGTTGTAGACCTCGACCCAGTCATTGTCGACCACGCCGATCTGGGCGGCGTCCTGTTCGTTGAGCCAGAAAGGGTGACAGCCGCGGGACAGGGTCAGCATGCGATGGTTGTCGCTGTAGGTGCTGTGGATGCTCCACTTGCCGTGGGGGGTCAGGTAGTTGAGCATGATGCTCTGCCGGTCGCCGCTGCCGGTGGCGAGAAAATCCTGCAGGGTGCCGTGGTCCGGCTTCGGCTTGTAGGTCGGCAGATGCTCGCCGGCCGCGATATAGCCCTGGTGGTCGAGGTAGAAATGCTGGCGGCCGGTCAAGGTCCGCCAGGGGACGAGCTTTTCGACGTTGAGACAGTAGGCCGAATAAGCGCGGCCGTTGTCGCTCAGGCCGCTCCAGATCGGGCTGTTGAGGAGCCGGCGCGGCTGGCGATCGAGATCGGCAAAGGTGGTGCGCACGCCGCGGGTTGACACCGCCAGATCGGTCAGCGGCAGGCCGACCTTCTTCTCCTCGGCGGCGAAGGCACGGAAGGCCATTTCGCCGTTGGTTTCGGGGGCGAGCTTGAGAATCACCTCGGCGGCGTCCCGGGCTTCGATGAGCCCCGGGTAGCGCTTGCCGCCCCATTCCACGCTCTTGTCGTCGGCGGCCATCTCGTCGTAGTAATCCTCGATCGGCCAGGACAGGCCGTGGGCGCCGAGGCCGGCCCTCGCTCCGGGGCCGAAGGAGATGAAGCGGTTGTAAAGGTTCTTGTAGTCGCGCTCGACGACCACCAGGCCGGGCATGGTCTGGCCGGGGATCGGCTCGCATTCCCCCTTGCTCCAGTCCTTGATTTCGAACTGGGCCATTTCGGCCGGGGTGTCGTGCTGCAGCGGCACGGCGACGAGGTCGCGCACCGGTTCCGGTAGATGGATCTCGGCCAGCTCGCTGACCTTTTTGGCCAGCCCCTTGAAGATGTCCCAGTCGCTCTTCGACTCCCAGCAGGGGGGCACCGCCGCCTGCAGGGGGTGGATGAAGGTGTGCATGTCTGTGGTGTTGAGGTCGTCCTTCTCATACCAGGTGGCGGTCGGCAGGACGATGTCGGAGTAGAGCGCCGAGGTGTCCATGCGGAAGTTGATGTCGACCACCAGGTCGAGCTTTCCCTGGGGAGCCTCCTTATGCCACTTGACCTCCTTCACAAACTCTTCGGCGGTTTCGGGGGCGATGCTGTTGGTATGGGTGCCGAGGTAATGCTTGAGGAAATATTCATGGCCCTTGGCACTCGACATCAGGGCGTTGCCGCGCCAGATGATCCAGAGCCGCGGCCAGTTCTCAGGCGCATCGGGGTCTTCAACGGCAAACTTCATCTGCTTTTCGGCCAGCTGTCTGACGGTCCAATCGACGATCTCCTGGGGGGTGCCGGCGCCGGCGGCTTCGGCCTGCCTGACAACCTCCATCGGGCTGCGGTCAAACTGGGGGTAGAAGGGAAGCCAGCCGTTGCGGACCGCCCGGACCTGATGGTCCATGGTATGCCCTCCGGTGATCTGGTTTTCCTCGGCCACCGGGTTGATCCGGGCCTCGTCGCTGGTGCGCTCGTAGCGCCACTGGTCGGTATGCACGTAGTGGTAGGAGGGGGCGTTCTGGAAGCGGGGGGGCTTTACCCAGTCGAGGGCGCCCATGATCGTCGCCCAGGGTGCCGCCGGCGCCAGTTTCTCCTGTCCGACGTAATGGTTGAGACCGCCGCCGTTTTTGCCGACGCAGCCGCAGAGCATCAGGGCGACGATGCCGGCCCGGTAGGTCAGGTTGGCGTGGTACCAGTGGTTGACGCCGGCCCCGATGATGATCGAGCACTTCCCTCCGGTCTTCTCGGCGGTCGCGGCCCATTCGCGGGCGAACTGAATCACGTTGGCGCGGTCGATGCCGGTATATTTTTCCTGCCAGGCCGGGGTGTAGACACCCGCTTCGGCATCGTAGCCCACCGGGTAGTCCCCGGCCAGCCCGCGGCCGACTCCGAACTGGGCCATCAGCAGATCGAAGACGGTGGTGACCGCGACTCGGCCGTGGGCGGTTTCCAGGTAACGCACCGGGACCCCGCGCCGGACCGAATGGCAGCTCGAAAAATCGTCAAAGTCAACCGGCAGGATCGCTTCGTGGTCTTCCAGCAGGGAGAGCGCCGGCGCGAGTTCGGAGCCGTCCCGCCCGTCCTTCATCTGCAGGTTCCATTCGCCCTTCTTCGCTTGCCAGCGGAAGCCGAGAGTCCCGAGGGGCATGCGCGGCTGGCGGCTGGTCTCATCCCAGACCAGATATTTGAAGCCGCCGTTCTCTTCCTGACCGTAGCTTTCCAATTCACCGGCCCTGGCCATGCGCCCGGCGCTGTAAACCCCGCCCTGTTCCTTCAGCTCGATGAGAAAGGGGGTGTCGGTGAAGCGCTTGAGGTAATCGATGAAATAGGGGGTCTTGGCCTGGTGGTGAAATTCGTTGAGGATGACATGGTTGACCGCCATCCAGAAAGCGCCGTCCTGCCCGGCATGGGCCGGGATCCACCAGTCGGCGAATTTCGACGACATGCTGAAATCGGGGGAAAGGACCGTGACTTTGGTGCCGTTATGGCGCGCCTCGGAGAGGAAGTGAACATCCGGAGTCCGGGTCATGCCGGGGTTGGAGCCCATGACGGCGATGTATTTGCTGTTGTACCAGTCGGCACTTTCGGCGACATCGGTCTGCTCGCCCCAGACCTCGGGGGAAGCATTCGGCAGATCGCAGTACCAATCGTAGAAGCTGAGATTGGCGCCCCCCATCAGCTGCATGAAACGTGAGCCGCCGGCGAAGCTGAGCATCGACATGGCCGGGATCGGCGAGAAGCCGACCAGACGGTCGGCACCGTATTTCTTGATGGTGTAGATCGAGGCGGCGGCGATCATCTCTTCGACTTCGTCCCAGCTGGCGCGCCGAAAGCCGCCCTTGCCGCGCGCCTGCTGATAGCTCTTGCGGCTCGCCGGGTTTTCCATGATCGAAGTCCAGGCGGCGACCGGATCGCCATGCTTGGCCTTGGCCGCCCGCCACAGGTCGGCCAGCACGCCGCGCAGGTACGGGTACTTGATGCGTAGCGGGCTGTAGAGGTACCAGGAGAAAGAAATGCCGCGCTGGCAGCCGCGAGGTTCATAGGGAGGGAGCCCCGGCTCGAGCTCGGGGTAATCGGTCGCCTGCAGCTCCCAGCCGACGATGCCGTCCTTGACATGGACGTTCCAGGAACAACCGCCGGTGCAGTTGACGCCATGGGTGCTGCGCACCACTTTGTCGCATTGGTTGCGGTTGCGGTAGAACTCCTCCCAGACCCTCGATTTCGGGTCGACGATATCTTTGATCCAGCTCATCGCAGCTCACCTTTTCGGTTAGAGGCCCGCTCCACCAACGGCCGCCGTACACCCTGCAGCCGTCCCCAGCCGCTCACCAGCAACAGGGCCAGGACGATCAGGACCCCGCCGGCCACCTCGCCCAGCAGCAATCGGGTCCTGACCACCGGGGTGCCGCTAACCCTGGCAAAATAGGCCCCGAGGTCGAGCTGCTCGTCCGCCGTCAAGGGCCGGGTCTCATAGATCGGCGCCATGCTCGGGAACGGCAGGCTTTCGAGGATGCCGGCGACGCCGTCCGCGCCGTAGCTCTCATGGATTTTCGTCAGGTCGGGGCCGAAGCTGGCGCCGCCGGCCAGTCCGACCCCGGCGATGCCGTGGCAGCCGAGGCAGGGTGCGCCGCCGTTGGCCAGGGGCGTTTCGCCGGTAAAGAGCCTGGCACCCCGGTCGGCGTTGCCGCCGGCGTCGGGCGTCGGTGGTTGGCTGGCCACCGGCGCTGCCAGCAGCAGCAACCCGGCCAGCAGGACGGCGACCCTTGTCAATTCTTGTCTCAACATGGTTTCACCTCGCTTGGTCAGAGCAAAACAGCGCGGTCAGGCGAACTCTCCGGAACAGGTTCAAGATGGGCATCGGTTTGTAGCTGCTATCTAATCAATGTCAGTGGTGGCAACTTCAGCAGCAGGTGGCTAAAGGTTTTTCGGCTCGTCGGAACCTTCATCAGGTCATCCGGGCCAGAGGGGACTGGTCAGACGAGCATTTCATGCCTGTGCATTTGTACGTGCTCACCATAAAACGCTTTTTGAAATCCAAATTTGATATGGGTCAATTTGCGACGAATTAGTTCTCATTTATTTCACCAAGAAGGTTTGAATCCCCTGGCGCTTGGGATTACAATGCGTCCTGGTCAAATCGAACCCGTCCCGGGAACGGTCGCCGTCGCTCCCGGGAAACCCGGTGGCCCTTGAATCCCAACATTTTGCTGCGCGGCCGCGCGGTCCGAAGGACTTTCATGCTGACCTACGATCAAGCCCTGCAGCTCATTATCGACACCGTCCAACCCCTCCCTCCCGTCGAGGCGGCGCTGGCCGGCGCCGCGGGCAAAGTCCTGGCCGAACCGGTGACGGCCCGCTGGGATCTCCCCGGCGCCGACAACGCCGCCATGGACGGCTTCGCCCTGGCCGGAGCCGGGGTCGCCGCCGGCCGGACCTTGCCGGTCTCCGGCTTCCTCCCCGCCGGAGCTGCCCCTGCCGGTCCGGTTGCTCCCGGCCAGGCGGTGCGGATCATGACCGGGGCGCCGCTTCCGCAAGGGTGCGACACCGTCGTCCCCTTCGAGGAGACGGAGGTGGCTGAAGGGAGTGTGCGTTTGCTGAGGGACCTTCAGGTCGGCCAGCACGTGCGCCGCAAGGGGGAGGAATTCCGGGCCGGGGAGGTGATCCTGCCGGCCGGTACTCTTCTGCAGCCGGGGGAGATCGGCCTGTTGGCTTCTGCCGGAGCCGCCCGGATCCGGGTCCGCCCGACGCCGCGGGTTGCGGTCCTCTCGACCGGCGACGAACTGATCGAGGTCGGACAGCAGCCGGGGCCGGGGCAGATCGTCAACTCCAACGCTTATCTGCTGGCGGCCCGTCTGGGGGAGGAAGGCTATCCGGTGCGGATTCTCGGCGCCGCCCGTGACAACCCCGGTGACCTGCGCCGGCAACTCGAGGAAGCCGGGGATGTCGACCTGCTGCTGACGACCGGCGGCGTCTCCATTGGCGACCATGATTTCGTCCAGCAGACGATCATCGAACTCGGCTACCGGGTCATCTTCTGGAAGGTGGCGATCAAGCCGGGGAAGCCGGTCCTGTTTGCGGCCCGGGGTGCCCGCCCCTTCTTCGGTCTCCCCGGGAACCCGGCCGCCACCGCCGCCACCTTCGAACTCTTCGTGCGCCCCGCGCTGCGCCGTTTGGCCGGCCACCCCAACCCCCACAGTCCGCAGCTGCAGGCGACCCTCGCCGCAGCCATCAAGGGGGACAAGCGGCAAAGATTTATCTGGGGACGGCTCGATGGGATCGATGGCCAGTACCAATTCATTCCGGCCCCGACCCAAGGTTCAGGGCAGAACCGCTGCATGCAGCAATCGACGGCCCTCCTGCCGGTCCCCGCCGACAGCCCCGGCCTCGCCGCCGGCGCGATCGTCAAGGTGATCCTGCTGCGGCTCCCTCGGGGCTGACGCCCGCAGGATCGGCCGCCAGGTCTTGACCGTCGGGGCGTTTCCGGCTAGATTGCACCCGTCCCTTAACCCATCACCGGCCCTGGACTCCCTTTGCCACTCCTCGAAGTTCGCAACCTGAAGACCTATTTCTTCACCCCCGGCGCCCTCGTCAAGGCGGTCGGCGGCATCGATTTTTCCATCGACGTCGGCCAGACCCTGGCCCTGGTCGGTGAATCGGGATGCGGCAAGTCGATGACGGCGCTCTCCTTGCTGCGCCTGGTTCCGGAACCGGGGCGGATCGTCGAGGGGGAGATCGTCTTCAACGGCGAGGAGCTGCTGCGCCTGCCGGAACCGGAGATGCGGCGTATCCGCGGCAACCAGATCGCCATGATCTTCCAGGAGCCGATGACCTCCCTCAACCCGGTCTTTCGCATCGGCGAGCAGATTGCCGAGGTCCTCGTCCTCCACAAGGGGCTGAATGCCAAAGACGCCATGACCGCCGCCGCTGACCTCCTCCACCAGGTCGGCATCCCCGCCGCTTCCCGGCGGGTCCAGGAATACCCCCACCAGCTCTCCGGCGGCATGCGCCAGCGGGTGATGATCGCCATGGCGCTGGCCTGCGACCCGCGCCTGCTCATCGCCGACGAGCCGACCACCGCTCTCGACGTCACCATCCAGGCCCAGATTCTCGATCTGTTGGACCGGCTGCGCCGCGAGCGGAACATGGCGACCTTGCTCATCACCCACGACCTCGGGGTTGTCGCCGAGACCGCCGACCAGGTGGCGATCATGTACGGCGGGCTGATCATGGAGTACGCTCCGGTCCGGGAGCTCTTCGCCGACCCCCTCCACCCCTACACCCGGGGACTCCTCGCCTGCATTCCGCGCCTCGGCGAGAAGCGCCACCGCCTGGTTCCCATCGAGGGGCAGGTGCCGGCCGCGGCTGACCTGCCGGCGGGGTGCTCCTTTCTCGACCGCTGCCCCGAGGCCTTCGCCCCCTGCGCCGGCAAACTGCCGCCGCTGGTCGAACGGTCTCCCGGCCACCTCGTGCGCTGCTGGAAGTCGTAGATGGAAGCGCTGCTGACCGTCCGCAACCTGCGCAAGACCTTCGCCGTCAGCGGCCCCCAGCTCGGGGCTCGCGCCCAGCGCCTGCTCGCTGTCGATGACGTCTCCTTCGAATTGCACCCCGGGGAGACCCTCGGCCTGGTCGGCGAATCGGGGTGCGGCAAGTCGACGACCGGCAAGCTGATTCTGCGCCTCATCGAGGCCGACGCCGGCGAGGTGATCTTCGCCGGCCAGGACCTGCTGCAACTTTCTCCGGGCAAGCTGCGACCGCTGCGACGGGAGCTGCAGATGATCTTCCAGGACCCCTACTCTTCCCTCAATCCCCGCCGGCGGGTCGAGCAGATCATCGGCGAGCCCCTCGTCATCCACGGCCTCGCCAAGGGGGCGGCGCTGCATGCCGAGGTGATCCGCCTGATGCAAACCGTCGGCCTGCGCGAGGAACACCTGAACCGCTACCCCCACGAGTTCTCCGGCGGCCAGCGTCAGCGCATCGGCATCGCCCGCGCCCTGGCGGTGCGGCCGAAGCTGATCATCGCCGACGAGCCGGTTTCGGCCCTCGACCTTTCCATCCAGGCCCAGGTCGTCAACCTCCTTCAGGATATCCAGGAGGAGTTCGGCCTCACCTACCTCTTCATCGCCCACGACCTTTCGGTCATCGAGCACATCAGCGACCGGGTGGCGGTCATGTACCTCGGCCGCATCGTCGAGCTCTCCCCCGCCGCGGCCCTATACCGCCAGCCCCGCCACCCCTACAGCGAAGCCCTCCTCGGCGCCGTCCCGGTCCCCGACCCGGCCGCCCGCACCCCCTACCACCCCCTTCAGGGCGAAGTCCCTTCACCCATCGACCCGCCCTCGGGCTGCACCTTTCACCCCCGCTGTCGCTACGCCCGTCCGCTCTGCGCCGAACACGCGCCGCCGCTGAAAGATCAGGGCGGCGGGCAGCTGGCGGCGTGTTATTTCAGCGAAGAGGTGGGGAAGTTTCGCAAGCGGTGAGGGGGGGCAACCCGAAGAAAGTTGGCGCGCGAGTTTCAGTTTGACAGGGGCGGGATTGTGAAGGTGGTTCACCCGCAGAATTTGTGGGTGGCAATCGGCTCAGGCAAATTGCCAAGTGTATGATATAGAGCTAGTTTTATGACTTCAAAGCTTTTGAAACCGTAGGCTTTTTTCGTTGTCACTTTGGCCTTGTTGTTGAGGCCCTCCACTGCGCCCAGAGAAATCTGCTCTTTGGCCCGGAACCAGTGGAGAATCAGGCTCCGATGAGAACGCAACATTCGGGCAATTTTCTTCATCGGATCGATC
>JBBQBQ010000121.1:0-10091 GCA_038317685.1 Desulfuromonadales bacterium
AGGAGGATGTCCGCTTCATCGGTGGAGAGCCAGGTCTCGGTCTTCTGCTTGGCGTGGAAAGCAGCGATCCGCTCCGCCGCCAGGCGCAGGGCAGCCAGATCCTGGTCGGCGACGACGGCCAGGGCGGCGTCAATCTCGGCCTCGGTGACTTCGACGGTTTCGGCCGTCAGGCTGAGTCGATCGAAGCGGGCGGTGTACTCAAAGAGCGCCGCGTCACCCCGTTCGCGAACCGCGGCGAGAATCTCCCGCACCGTCGCTTCGACGCCGGCGGGCGGGACCGCGCCGCGCAGGACGATCTTCTGCAGGGCGGTATCAAATCCGGGGTCACAAAAACGCAGCAGTTGAATCATACCAACCCCCTATTTCGAGATGGCCGGCCCGGTCCCGAGGACTCGTTCCAACCCTTCGATGATGCGGGTGATCCGTTGATGCTTGGTCTTGAGGCTGGCGCGGTTGACGATCAGGCGGCTGGTGATCTCGGCGATGGTCTCGACCTCGGCCATACCGTTCTCCCGCAGGGTGGCCCCGGTGGAGACCAGGTCGACGATCCGCTCCGACAGACCGACCAGCGGCGCCAGTTCGATCGAACCGTAGAGTTTGATGACCTCGACCTGGATCCCCTTGGCGGCGAAGAAGCGTTCGGTGACGTTGGGGTATTTGGTCGCGACCCGGATGTTCGACCAGCTCGCCGGATCGGAGGCCGCGTGGAGCGCCTGCGGCTCGGCGACGACCATGCGACAGTAGCCGAACTTCAGGTCGAGAGGCTCGTAAAGGTCCTTCCCCTGTTCCAGCAGGGTATCCTTGCCGACCACGCCGATGTCGGCGCAGCCGTATTCGACGTAAGTCGGCACGTCGGTGGCACGCACCGCCATGAAGCGATAACGGTCTTCGGGATTCTCGAAGACCAGCTTGCGGCTTTCCCCTTCCATCTCCGGGCAGGTGATGCCGACCCGTTCGAAGAGGGCCATCGAATCCTGCATGATCCGCCCCTTGGGGAGGGCAAAGGTGATCCAGTCGGACATCGTCCATCCTTGTCGGGGCGCAGCATGGGTCGCCCCCACCCGGCTTTACATCGGTTCGTGGACTCGCTCGACAGCGGCGCCGAGCTGGGCAAGCTTGGTCTCGATCCGCTCATAGCCGCGGTCTAGGTGGTAGATGCGCGTCACTTCGGTGGTATTCTCCGCCGCCAGTCCGGCCAGGATCAAGGAAGCGCTGGCGCGCAGGTCGGTCGCCATCACCGGCGCCCCGGTCAAACCCTTGACCCCCGTGACGGACGCGGTATGCCCCTCGATGGAGATTTCCGCCCCCATGCGCTGCAGTTCGCAGACGTGCATGAAACGATTTTCAAAAACGTTCTCGGTGATCATGCTGGTGCCGCTGCCGAGGGTCATGAGCGCCATGAACTGGGCCTGCATGTCGGTGGGGAAGCCCGGGTGCGGCAGGGTCTTGATGTCGACGGAGGCAATCCGCCGCGGCCCCTTGACCCGCAGGCCGCCATCCTCGTAGATGATTTCCGCCCCCGCTTCGCGCAGTTTGCTGATCAACGCCTCCAGATCGGCGGCCACCGCCCCCGTCACCCGAACGTCGCCACGAGTGATGGCGGCGGCGATCATGAAGGTGCCGGCCTCGATGCGGTCCGGCATGACCGCGTAATCCATCGGGCGAAGCTCATCGACCCCCTCGATGACGATCGTGTCGCTGCCGGCCCCGACGATCCGGGCACCCATGCCGTTGAGAGCCCCGGCCAGATCGACGATCTCCGGCTCCCGCGCGGCATTCTCCAGAACCGTCGTTCCCTTGGCGAGGGTGGCGGCCATCATCAGGTTCTCGGTGCCGCCGACGGTGGGGATGTCGAGATAGATCCGGGCCCCCTTCAGGCGCCGGTCGCGGGCCTCGACATAGCCGTGATCGAGGGTAATCTTGGCCCCCATCGCCTCCAAACCCTTGAGGTGCAGGTTGATCGGTCGGGCGCCGATGGCGCAGCCGCCGGGGAGACTGACCCGGGCCTGTCCGAGCCGCGCCAGCAGCGGGCCCAGGACCAGCACCGAGGCGCGCATGGTGCGCACCAGATCGTAGGGCGCTTCGACGCTCTCGATGGCATCGGCAGCAACAGCAAAGAGCCCGTTTTCACGCACGACGGTGGCCCCGAGGGTGGTCAGCAGCTTTTCAACGGTATCGATATCCCGCAACCGCGGGACGTTGTCGAGGCGATGGAGCCCCGGAGCCAGCAGGGTTGCGAAGAGGAGCGGCAGGGCGGCGTTCTTGGCTCCGCTGATGCGCACTTCGCCTTTGAGCTGCCGCCCGCCGTGAATGACTATTTTATCCAAAACAAAAACTCCGCTATGCAGTCGTTGGCCCGAGGCCAGGGGTTAACAAGGGACGCCGCCCGCCGATCACTCGCGGCACCCCGGAATAATCGTCGCGGCAAAAGATCTCGGTCAGCCCCACCGCGGCGAGAAGATCCTTCACCGCCTCGGCCTGGTCGATCCCGACCTCCAGCAGCAGCCAGCCGCCAGGGACCAGCAGCCCCGATGCCTGCCGGGTCAGAGCCCGGTAACTGTCGAGGCCGTCAGGTCCTCCGCGCAGGGCGAGCGACGGTTCGAAATCCCGCACCTCGGGCATCAGCCCGTGCAGATCGGCATCGGCGATGTAGGGCGGGTTGGCAACCACGAGGTCGAATTGGGCCTGGGACAACCGGTTGAAATCGGCCGTGTGCAGGGAAATTCGTTCGGCCACACCGTTTTCCCTGGCGTTTTCGACCGCAATCGCCAGCGCCTCCGGGGAAATGTCGATCCCGGTGATGCGTGCCTCCGGAAGTTCGTGGGCCAAGGCCACGGCGATGGCGCCGCTGCCGGTGCCGATATCCAGGATGCTCGCATCGGGCGCGGCCCGCTGCAGAGCCTCCTCGACCAGCACCTCGGTCTCGGGCCGCGGCACCAGGACCGCCGGACCGACCCGAAACGGCAGCGACCAGAATTCGGCCCGGCCGAGGATGTACTGCAACGGTTCGCGCTTGGCCCGGCGGGCCACCCGCTCCCGATAACGGCCCAACTCTTCGGTGGTCAGGGGCCGGTCGAAGTTGAGATAGAGACCAACCCGGTCGAGGCCGAGGAGATCGGTCAACAGCAGTTCGGCATCAAGCCGTCCGCCCTCGATGCCACGCTCAGCCAGATATCCGGTGGTCCATTTCAGGACCTTGAGGACCGTCCAGACTTCGGACAAGGTCATTCCTCCTGGCTGGACAGAGCCTCAGCCTGGGCACTGGTCGACAGTGCTTCGATGATTTCGTCCAAATCCCCTTGCATGATCGCGTCCAACCGGTAGAGAGTCAGGCCGATGCGATGGTCGGTGCAGCGCCCTTGGGGAAAGTTGTAGGTGCGAATCCGTTCGCTGCGATCACCACTGCCGACCTGGCTTTTGCGATCGGCGGCAATCCGGGCATCCTGCTCTGCCTGGCGGCTGTCGAGAATCCGGGACTGCAGGATTTTCATCGCCTTGGCCTTGTTCTTATGCTGGGACTTTTCGTCCTGACAGGAGACGACCACGCCGGTCGGCAGGTGGGTGATGCGCACCGCCGATTCGGTCTTGTTGACGTGCTGGCCGCCGGCCCCGGAAGCTCGGAAAACATCGATGCGCAGATCGGTGGGATCGATATTGACATCGACATCCTCGGCCTCCGGAAGGACCGCTACGGTACAAGCCGAGGTATGGATTCTCCCCTGCGCCTCGGTCTCCGGAACCCGCTGCACACGATGGGTGCCGCTCTCAAACTTGAGCCGCGAATAGACCCGCTCGCCACTGACCAGGGCAATCACCTCCTTGAAACCGCCGCTGTCCGATTCGGAGGCACTCAGGGCCTCCACCCGCCACCTTTGCCGGTCCGCGTAACGGGAATACATGCGATAGAGGTCGGCGGCGAAGAGGGACGCCTCTTCTCCGCCGGTTCCGGCCCGAATTTCGAGGAGGACGTTCTTGGCATCGTTGGAGTCCTTGGGAAGCAGCAGGAGCTTCAGCCGTTGATCCAACCGGGCACGCCGCTCTTCCAATTCCGGCAGTTCGGCCTTGGCCATCTCCCGCAATTCGGCATCGGCATCGCGCAGCAGTTCGCGGTTGCCGTCGATCCCCGCCACCACCTTGCAATATTCGTGATAGACCTCGACAAGTTCGGCGAGGTCCGAATGCTCGCGGGTCAAAGCCCGGAATTTCTCCTGGTTGCCGACGACCTTGGGGTCGGAGAGGAGCCCTTCCACTTCCCGGAACCGGTCGACGACTTCTTCCAGCTTCTTGAACATAAATTGACTTATCCGAGGCAGGGGAAACTTACATTCCGTTCAACCGTGACGAATCCCGCCCCTACCTCAAATCGGCAAATTCATTGCGAACCGCCAGCATTTCACCGCAGCTCATGGCCCCCTCGGGGCAAGTCCCCTGCAGGCAGCCGGGGCCGGCCTGGGCAAAGAGGAGCGGCGCAGCTCGCCGGGCCAAACGGAGCATTTCCGTAGCCATGGCTCGAATCTCCCACTGGGCCCGCCGACAGCAGCGCAGGGTAAAAAAGTGGTTCAATTCCCGGGCGTTCATCGTTACCACCAGTTTGGTTTCAGCCGCGTTAGGCAGGACGAAACGCGCATCTTCAGCCGGGATCCCGGCCTCCAGCAGCTCCCCGTAGACCTGATGAATCTCCTCGAGCAGGCCGGCGTAACGACGGGCGAGGTCGGGGGAGGTGGCAATGGACGGCGGGGTGACGGCGGCGAAGCGCTCCCGGTGGGAAACGTAGCGCTGACTTTGCTGAGAATAGGAGGCGAGCCGGTGACGCACCAACTGGTGAGAACAGGCGCGGCTGATCCCTTCAATCCCGAAGGAGAAGCTGGCATGTTCCAATACCGAGAGGTGCCCCAGCCCAAGAATTTTGCGCAGCAGACGCCCCTGGTCGGCCTGCTCCCGATCGAGCAGACTCTCGATGGAAGCATCCGAGTAGCAGAGCCGGGCGGCAGCCGCCACGACCCGCTCGGGATCAGGAGTATGGGTCAACAACTGAACGTTCATCGATGAGCGAACCTTTGATCCGGGGGCACGGTGCCTGGTCAAACGGCAAGAGCCGGTCGACGCGTACGCGCTCGCCGGCTGCTCCGGTTTCCGGTGCGGGCAGGAACGTCCCCTGCAATTCTCCCGCACCACGAAGAAAACGGCCCCCCAAGGACCGTCTCCAGTGGTTGTTTAGTTCTGGCTGTATTTCTTGCGAAACCGCTCGATCCGGCCAGCGGTATCCATCAGCTTCTGCTTGCCGGTAAAGAACGGGTGACAAGAGGAGCAAATCTCAGTGTTGATTTCCCCCCCCTTGGTGGACCGTGTCACGATGAGATTGCCGCAATGACACTTGATGGTCGCGTCCAGATATTTGGGATGGATGCCGTCTTTCATGAGGAGTCTCCTTGTGGTCTGGCTTGGTACAGACCGGTCTACAGAGTATTGGAAAAATGGGATTTTTAACACGTTCTGTTGGTCGATGCAAGGACTTTCGCAGGGCCCAATCAACGATTCATGGAGTCAAGGAATTCCTGATTGGTCTTGGTCTCGCCGAGCTTGTCGAGGAGAAACTCCATGCTGTCGACCACGTTCATCGAGGACAGGACCTTGCGCAACAGCCAGATGCGCTGCAGGCTGACCTTGTCGACCAGGAGTTCCTCGCGGCGGGTCCCCGACTTGTTGATGTCAATGGCCGGGAAGGTCCGCTTGTCGACCAACCGTCGGTCGAGATGCAGCTCCATGTTGCCGGTCCCCTTGAATTCCTCGAAGATCACCTCGTCCATCTTGCTGCCGGTGTCGACCAGGGCGGTGGCAATGATGGTCAGGCTGCCGCCTTCCTCGATGTTGCGGGCGGCGCCGAAGAACCGCTTCGGTTTATGCAGGGCGTTGGAATCGACCCCGCCGGAGAGAATCTTCCCCGAGGGGGGAACGACGGTGTTGTAGGCGCGGGCCAACCGGGTGATGGAGTCGAGGAGGATGACCACGTCGCGCTTGTGTTCGACCAGCCGCTTGGCCTTCTCGATGACCATCTCCGCCACCTGAACGTGTCGGGTTGCAGGCTCATCGAAGGTCGAGGAGATCACCTCGCCCTTGACGCTCCGCTGCATGTCGGTCACCTCTTCGGGCCGCTCGTCGATGAGGAGGACGATCAGGTAGACCTCCGGATGATTGGTGGTAATCGAATTGGCGAAATTCTGCAGCAGCATGGTCTTGCCGGTGCGCGGCGGGGCCACGATCAGCGCTCTCTGCCCCTTGCCGACCGGCGTCACCAGATCGACCACCCGCGCCGACAGATTGTCCGCAGCGGTTTCAAGGACCAGCCGCTCCTCGGGATAGAGGGGGGTCAGATTGTCAAAGAGGGTCTTTTCACGGGCCACCGCCGGGTCTTCGAAGTTGACCTCGGAGACCTTGAGGAGGGCGAAATAGCGCTCCCCTTCCTTGGGCGGCCGAATCTGGCCCGACACGGTATCGCCGGTGCGCAGGTTGAAGCGCCGAATCTGTGAGGGGGAGACGTAAATGTCGTCGGGTCCAGGGAGGTAGTTGGCATCGGGAGCCCGCAGAAAACCGAAGCCGTCCGGGAGGATTTCCAGCACCCCCTCGCCGAAGATGGCGCCATTCTTTTCAGCGGTGGCGGCGAGAATGGCAAAAATCAGGTCCTGCTTGCGCATTCCTGCGGCACCTTCGACCTTCAACTCCTTGGCGATGGCTGCAAGATCGGTGGCTTTCTTTTCCTTCAGGTCCTTCAGGTTCATGGTGTCTCCTCGGCCACGCTTGAGCAGGAACCCGTTTCAGGGCACACGCGCAATCGCGCCGGCGACGGGGCCGGATTTAATAGTCGGCGGGAATTGATTTCAGATCGTGGCTCAATATGAATTTGGATAGTAGTTCGGGCTGGTCGGAAGGGGCGCGCCCCGGTCTGGGACAACACGGATTGCTGCGAGTCCCGGAAGAACCGCTGCATCGGATATGATAGATTCAGCTAAAGAGAACGAAGGATTCGGCGAAAGGCTGGCCAGACATTAAAGCATTATCAGAAGTGAAGGCTGACTTTGGGTTTCCTATCTACTACCTTTCTCAGGCCTTGTCAATCAATTATTTACTCACTTCATTCCCGAACCGGTTTTCCCATCACTGCCCGGCCGGGAGCCGCCGTCAGCATCCCGCCGAAATAAACTGGTCAGCCCCGGGGTCAGGGAGGAGGTCAGGGTGGCAAAGAGTTCTTTGTAGCGTTGCGACAGACTGCTTTTTACGAATATTTCGGAATCTCGCCGGGACAGAACCCGGTCGAGTCCAGCCAAGGAGACAAAGCGCAGCCGGATTTGATCGGACAACTGATAGTAGGCTTCATCAAAGTCAGGGTATTGCAGGTCAAGAAGGACCGACCCCGCCAGCCCCCCATTGTCCCACACCACCTCTCCTCCGGGCCTGACCACGGCGGCACTGGCGACCACCACATTATGGTCGGTTTGCAGAAAATTAAGGCTGGTGCGATCCCGGTCCCAGAGTTTTTCATTGCGTACGATGCCGTTGAGGATTACCACCAGCAGCCCGTCGACACTGCTGCGGCGGGCCAGTTCCGTCGCCACCGCACCATTAAAGACATAGCGCCGATAGCGTTCCTCGCCATCTCCCTGGATGCTGCTCCCCGTCACCAGTTGCTGGAAGAGCGCTTGTGGCGCTCCCGGCACCTCCCGAACGTCAAAATAGGCCTTTTGGTCCCGCAAAGCCTCGATCAGCCATGTGTCCTTGCCGACATTGTGACGCACCAGGAGCTCGAGAACCGCCTCCCGGTCCGGATGGAGGAGGGTGGACTGCTCATCGACCAGCAACGGCAGAACCCCCAGCGTTTTGACCTGTTGCCGGTATTCATCGACCGGGACCTTATACTGGCCCGTTGAGCAGCCGGCAATGATTACGGCCAGGAGGAGCAACATCAGGATACGGGGCATCGGGAATCTCCAGTTGAAACCATTTTCAGGCAGTATAGCCGATTTATCCGCGATGAAAAAAGTTGTTTTTTTGCAGGGCTTTTCATTCTCCCAATCGGGGTTAATTAGCAAGCGGCGACTCGGGACAGCTGCGGCACTCTCTCCAGGTCAAAATGGGTGACTCCCCAGTGCAGAAGTTCGCCGGCAGGAGCTCCCTGTAACTCCAAGGGCACCCGCTGGCCAAGAAAATCGAGAGTTTGTCTAATAATCCGGCCACCCTCCAGGGTGCCGTCGATTTCGGGGGCGCCATGCCGCTTGCTGATTTTTTCTCCGTCCTGAGCCAGGGCCAAGGGGAGGTGAATATAATGAGGCAGGGGGTGACCCAGACAGCTGTGCAGAAAAATCTGACGCGGCGTCGAACCAAGCAGATCGGCGCCGCGGACCACCTGGTTGACGCCGGTGGCGGCATCGTCGACTACCGCCGCCAGCTGATAGGCGAAAATTCCATCGGCTCGACGGAGCACGAAATCACCGACGGCATCGGCCAGGCACTGATCAACGGCGCCGAAGACCCCGTCGCAGAAGCCGACCGCCAGTTCCGGCACCCGGATCCGTTCCGCCCGTGGCTGCCGGCCGGGCGGCAGCCCCCGGCGGCAGGTTCCAGGATAGATCAGGCCCTCTTCCCCGGCATGGGGTGCGCTCACCTGGAGATCCTGGCGAGAGCACCCGCACGCAAAGACCAGACCTTTGCCCCGCAATTCATCGAGGGCCGACCGGTAGAGTTCTACGCGCCGGCTCTGCCAGGCAACCGGTCCGTCCCAGGTCAAACCGAGGATCTCCAAGGTATTCAAAATCTTATCGGCGGCCCCAGGGACAACCCTAGGGGTATCCAGATCCTCCATACGCAACAGCCAGCGGCCCCCTCCCTGTCGGGCCAGACAGTAGCTGCCAACGGCGGAGACCAAAGAACCGAAATGCAGAGGACCGGTCGGACTCGGGGCAAAACGGCCGACCACCTGGGGAACTGTTGTTGGTTTCAACGTGTCAGCCATGCTCTGAGTGGATAGCTCCTGAACCTTGCGGCGTTGCTCTCTCTCCCGCTCGCGCAGCTGCCCTCGTCATGGGATAATAAATTTTTCCTTTGACAACCCAAGGGAGCATCGATGAAACTATAGGCGAAAAACATTGTTATATTTTCATATTTAGTACAAGGTCTTTTGCGAGCAAATGGCGCCGGCAGGCCAGATGCTCGCAACTTAATCAGCGATGGGAGCCATTTCATGGCGAGAAAACGGATTGTCGTTATCGATGACAGTAAATTGGTTCTGGCCGTCGCCGCCGATGCCCTGGAGGCTGCGGGGTATGAGGTGATTACGACTGACAGCGGCATCGATGCCAACCGCTATATTTTTTCCAGTCACCCCCCTGATCTCATTCTGATCGACGTCATGATGCCACTCCTGAATGGCGACCGCAAGGTGCGTTTGCTCAAGCAACGTGAGGCCAGCAGCAGCATTCCGGTCATCCTCATGTCTACCAAACCCCAGGATGAACTGGCGGAACTGGCCCGCAACTCCGGTGCCGATGGGTTTATTCAAAAACCCTTCGACGACTCGGCGCTGGTCAGCCGTATCCGTCAATTCCTCCGGGCTTGAGTCCATCCGGACGGCAGGCAGCGCCGGACCGTATTTCATCATTGACAAATCCTCCGCGACTCGGTAGTGATTACCTCCATAGTCATTAATTAGGAGGATCTCCTTGCTAATCACCCGTGCCACCGAATACGCCATCCGTGCCGTGCTTTATCTGGCCAAACAGCCCCGCGGCGAGATTGTCTTCAAAAAAGACATCTGCAAAAGCCAGGACATTACCCCGGCCTTTCTCACCAAAATCCTCCAGCCCTTGATCAAGCTCGGCATCGTCGGCTCTCAGCGAGGCGTCGGTGGCGGCTTCTATCTGGTCAAGGACCCCGCCGAAATCTCCCTCCTTGACGTGGTCAAGGCCGAAGAGGGTCCGCTTTACCTGAATCAATGCCTGACACGCGAAGGGCTCTGCGAACGAGACCTCTTTTGTCCGGTCCACGGAGCCTGGCGTGAGGTGCGCAACGAATTCATGAAAATCCTCTCCCGTCACACCTTT
>JBBQBQ010000122.1:0-9840 GCA_038317685.1 Desulfuromonadales bacterium
TATAAGGATATGGTCATTTCTTACCCGGGGGAAATTACAACGATTCGCGCAAAATTCGACATCGCGGGGCTATACGTCTGGCACTGCCACATTCTGGAGCATGAAGACAACGAGATGATGCGTCCCTACGTCGTCTCCCCGGCGCCCTGAGGCGTCGGCATTCCGGCCGGGTCCGGGGGGGGAGGCAGGGCATTACTCCCCCGGACTTCCGAAACGATCCTCGAGGGCTTGGCGCCGGAAGTTGAAGATGGCCTCCAGTTGCCGCCGGACCAGACCCGCCGCCACTCCACCCAAAGGCCCGAAGGGGAGGCGGTAATGGACCAGATCCCGAACCTCCACCCCCCCGGGGAGCTCCCGGAAGTGGTGCTGGTGGTGCCAGAAGCGGTAAGGTCCGAAACGCTGTTCATCGACGAAGAAAGCCGGGGGCTGACAGTGGGTGATCTCCGTCACCCAGGGGAGGGGGAGCCCGAAGTAGGGGCTGACGGTGTAGGTAATGATCATTCCGGCGAAGGTCGACTCCTGGGGGGGCGAAGTCACTCGCAAGCCGAGCCGGGGCGGGGTGATGACCTCCAGATTCTCCGGCCTGCTGAAGAAGGACCACGCCGCCTCCAGGGGGATGGGGACGAACTGCCGTCGCTCCAGTCGCTCCAGGACCATCCGGCTCCTCCTGCCCTTCAGACCAGGGGTCGCACTTCCACCACCCGGAACCAGACGCTATGGGTGACGGCGGCCCCGGCCTCCGGGTTGACGACCTGGGCGGTCCGTTTTTTGATCGTCGCCAGCAGCTCGCCCCCTTCTTCGGTTCTGATCAGCTCCAGCCCCAGTCGCACGCCTCGAAAACCGGGGCCGGCCGTCTTGAAGAGGTACGAGGCGTGGGGGTTTTGGGAAAGATTGCGATAGCTGCGGCCGTCGGTCATCCCCCACACCAGGGTGGCTTCGTCGATCAGATGAGGGCGGGCGTAGACTGCGGAATTGACCAGGCCTGCGGCATCGGCGGTGGCCAGGACACCGAGACCATCCTGGGTGAAAAGTTCTGCCAATTCCATGGGAACCTCCGGGAAAACCTCCTTGAGTCAATCGTAGCGGGGTCGTTCGCACCCCTTATGGCTGAACTATACTCTTCCTCCCATCGGTTGCAAATCCCGCCCTCTTTTCCCTTGCTGAGGCCGATGCCCAACCAGACTTCTGTCTGCCCGGACAACCTCCTGTTCCGGCGCAAGCGCACGGCTTAGCTAACAATGAATTTTCACTAATAATAATTCTCAAATTTTCTACAGATGAAGTACAATATAGCTCAGGTATATTCATTCAGGTTCCTACCATGAGGGTCTCAATGGTCCCGGCGACCCCCGACAAAGGGCTTAATTTACTCCTTTTTATTTCCTGCTTCGGACTCCTTGGCGGGCTCTGGGTCATTCCTACCATCATCTTTTCGGAACGATTTCCCGATCCGGCCCTTTTTCGGCGCTGGGAACTGATCCCTTTCCTCTGCTTTTTGCTGTTGGCGGCGGGGGTCATCCTGTTTCTGATCCGGCATACGGAAAGGACCCTGAATGTTTCGCGGGCCGCCCTGCATCGGGTTCGACTGGCCCTGAGGGCCCGCAGCGAATGCAGTCAGATTCTGGTCCGGGCCACGAACGAGCAGGAGCTGATGAATGAAATCTGCCGCATCATCGTCGATTCGGAAGGGTATCGTCTGGCCTGGGTCGGATTCACCCTCAACAACACCGAAAAGACCGTGTGGCCGGCGGCTCAATGGGGCTATGAAAACGGCTATCTGGAAACCCTGAAGGTTTCCTGGGGCGACAACCAGCATGGCCGGGGACCGACCGGCACCGCCATCCGAAGTGGTTCGCCCTGCGTCGCCCAGCACATCCTCACCGACCCGAAGTGGGAACCATGGCGGGATCGGGCACTGCAACAGGGGTACGCCTCCTCGATTTCCCTCCCCCTGGCGGACGACGGTCGGGTGTTCGGTGCCCTGGTCATCTTTGCCGGAGAGTCGGACGCCTTCGACAAACAGGAAGTCGATCTGCTCAAGGGGCTCGCCGACGATCTTTCCTACGGCATCGCCACTCTGCGCCTGCGCAAGGAGCAGGCGTCCGGGGAAAAGGAACGGATGCTGCTTGCCACCATCATCGAGCAGGAAGGGGACGGGGTTCTGACCTTCAACACCGAAGGGCGGATTCAATACGTCAACCCGGCCTTCGAAACCATCAGCGGCTTCCCCCGGAGCGAACTGCTCGGGAAAAACGTCGGAGAGATCCGGAGCGACAGTCCACACGGAACCTTTTTCCGCTTGATGGTCGAATCCCAAGCCCAGGTTCAGAGCCGCAACGGTCGCTTTATCGACCGCAGAAAAGACGGCACCCCCTACGATGTGGAGGCCAGGGTTTTCCCCGTTTCGGGCGCGAACGGGATCACCGCCTATGCCGCGGTGATCCGCGACCTGACCCACGAGGTGCATCTTGAACGGCAACTCCGCCAGGCCCAGAAAATGGAGGCTGTGGCCACCCTGGCCGGAGGAATTGCCCATGACTTCAACAATATCCTTGCCGCTATCACCCTCAACGCCGAGATGGCGCTGGACCAGGTTCCGGAACAGGCCCTCATCCGGGAACATCTGGCCATTGTCCTCAAGGGGGGGGTCCGCGCCAAAAACCTGGTCAAACAGATCATGACCCTGAGCTGCCAGGTGGAAAAGGAGCGACAGCCGATACGCCTTGAAAACGTCGTCTCCGAATGCATGAAGCTGCTGCGGGCTTCCCTGCCGACCACGATCGGCATGCGATATCGCCCCGGCGAGGATTTCGGGCTGGTCCTGGCCGACTCGGGGCAGATCCACCAGGTCATCATGAATCTCTGCACCAATGCCGCCGACGCCATGCGGGAGCAGGGCGGGATCCTCGACCTGGCTCTGCAAAGCGTCGAACTTCCGAGCGACGACCCCGAACCGATCCCTCACCTGTCGGCAGGGTCTTACATGCGCCTGTCGGTCGCCGACAACGGACATGGCATTGAGCGAAGGATCATGGAGCGGATATTCGACCCGTTCTTTACCACCAAGGGACCGGGTCGGGGCACCGGCCTAGGGTTGTCGGTCGCCCACGGCATCGTCAGGAATCATGGCGGGGGGATCACCTTCACCAGCGAGCCCGGGCTGGGAACGACCTTCAACGTCTTCCTGCCGCGGACCGATTTGCCCGAAGCCGCCCCGGAAACGAACGACGCAACTCCCCTCCCGGGAGGCCGGGAACGGATCCTTTTGGTTGACGACGAAGAAGATCTGGTCTTTGGGGGGCAGCGGATGCTTGAAAACCTCGGCTACGAAGTCGTGGCGGGGACCGACAGTCTGGAGGCGCTGGAGGTCTTCAGGGCTCAGCCAGACCACTTCGATCTGGTCGTCACTGACCAGACCATGCCGCACCTGACGGGTGAGGCGTTGGCCAGAAAAATTCTCGCCCTGCGTCGGGATATCCCCATCATCCTGTGTACCGGACACGGCTTCGGCGCCAGCGGCGGGCTGACTGAACAAATGGCACTTTCCAGCGGGATTCGCGAGGTGGTCATGAAACCGATGGCAAGGAGTGAATTGGCCAGGGCCATCCGGCGGGTCCTGGACCAGCACCGATGAACAGAAAGGGTGACTGATGACCAGTATTCTCATCATCGACGACGACGACCTGATGGTCACCTCCCTGGGGCTGATGATCGGCCGCCTGGGACACGATGTCGCCAGCAGCGGGTCCCTCAAGGAAGGGGTCGCCATGGCCATCGCGGGCAACTTCGACGTGGTCTTTCTCGACGTACGCATGCCCGACGGCAACGGCCTGGAGGCCTTGCCCGCCATCGCCGAGGCTCCATCGGCACCCGAAGTCATCATCATCACCGGCTTCGGCGAGCCGGACGGGGCCGAATTGGCCATCAAAAGCGGCGCCTGGGATTATCTTGAAAAAGGCTCCTCCATCAAGGAGATGACTCTTTCTCTCGAACGGTCTCTGCAATACCGCCGCGAGAAGAAAGCCCGGACCCTGAAACAGAGCGTCGTGGCCCTGAAACGGGAGGACATCTTCGGCAACAGCCCCAAGCTCCGGGCCTGCCTGAATCTGCTGGCCCAGGCGGCCGACAGTGACGCCAATATCCTCATCACCGGTGAAACCGGGACGGGGAAGGAGCTCTTCGCCCGGGCGATCCACAACAACAGCCCGCGAGCCGGCAAAAATTTTGTCGTCGTCGATTGCACCGCCATCCCCGAGACCCTGGCCGAAAGTCTCCTCTTCGGACATGAGAAAGGCTCCTTCACCGGGGCCGAAAAACCGCAGGAAGGGCTGATCCGCCAAGCCCACGGGGGAACCCTCTTCCTCGACGAGATCGGGGAGTTGCCCCTGATGCTGCAGAAGACCTTTCTGAGGGTCCTGCAGGAACACCGTTTTCGCCCCCTGGGAAGCAACCATGAGATTGAAAGCAATTTTCGCCTGGTGGCAGCGACCAACCGCAACCTGGATGAGATGGCCGCCAACCATCAGTTCCGCAGCGATCTTCTGTTTCGGCTGCGCTCCTTCACCATCGAGCTCCCCCCTTTGAGGGAACGCGCAGAAGACATCAAGGAGATTGCCCGGACCCAGCTCGACCGACTCTGCGAGTGCCATGAACTCCCCTCCAAGGGCTTCTCTCCGGAGTTTTGCGAGGCCCTGATGTCCTACAATTGGCCGGGGAATGTCCGGGAACTCGCCAACACCCTGGTCCGGGCTTTTGCCGCGGCCCGCTTCGAACCGACCATTTACCCCAAACACCTTCCTCCCGACATCCGCGTTCAAGTCCTGCGAAACCTGGTCGGACACTCCTCGCCGACCGCCGAGAACGGGCACTCCGGCGAACCCCAGCGCCAGGTACCGAAGTTCCACGACTATCGGGAGACGGTCTACCACCAGGCCGAAAAGACCTACCTCCATGACCTGATGTCCCTGGCCGATGACAACATAACGGAAGCCTGCCGTCTCTCCGGCCTTTCCCAGTCCCGTCTCTACGCCCTCCTCAAGAAACACCAGATCGACCGCCACGACCAACCACTCACCCCACCGGGCAGTCCGCCCCCAGCCAGCAGCCGGACCGAGGAAAAGCCCACGCAATAAGATCGCCCCGGCCCCAGGCGAAGAATCGACCCTCCCATTCCTGCCGGAAAGGAAATTTCCTCTCCGGCAGGAATTTTCCTTTCCGGCAAGAGCCGCACCACCCTTTCTTAAACTCTCGCCTTCCTCCACAACACATCGTAATTACGTACTTTTTTTGAATAATCGGGGTCTGCTCCGAAGCTGGCATCGCGGATGCAATTACCTTGGTCATCCTCCCCGCGAACGAAAGCGGGGGATGTCTCACGGCGCCAATGCACCCTTCCAGAAAGGAGACGGTTATGAAGAACGCCATCAAAATCACCGCGATCGTTGGCTTGGTCCTGGTCGGCTCGATCCTCCTCGCCAGTTATGCGGGGATCATCCACGTCGGCAGTTGGGGGGCCACCCTCTTCCTCAGCTTCCTGGCCCTGATTATCGCCTGTCAGGTCGTCCCGGCCCTGATGATCTTCGGAGTGCTTCTCAAAGAAGTCTTCCACCCCTCTGCCAAAGAGAAGGGGGAGGCCAGGGTTCCCGCCGGCGACGGCAACTAGTGTTTTTGGAAACGAAACGAGGCGGTCATGAGCGAGCGAGGAATTCTCATTGCGG
This sequence comes from Desulfuromonadales bacterium, assembly GCA_038317685.1. GTDB lineage: Bacteria > Desulfobacterota > Desulfuromonadia > Desulfuromonadales > DDH964 > JBBQBQ01. Next base: position 5,718 of record JBBQBQ010000122.1, read on the forward strand.
ACAAGGATACTGAGACCCGGCGGATGATGGCCGAGGTCCTTGGCCAGGCCGGTTACGAGGTGAAGACCACCGATTCCGCCGCAGACGTCCTGAGCGACATCCTGAGCAAAAATGCGCACGTGATCCTGGTGGGGAGCGACTTCGACGAAAAAGTTGCCACGGCAGACCTGATTCCCCTGATCAAAAGATGCGACCGGAACCTGACCATCATTCTGGTTTCGGATGAAAAGTCCCTCGGGATGGTCCGGAAGATTCGCCGGGAAGGGATCTTCTACCACGCCCTGAAACCGGTGAGCATTGCCGACCAGGAAGAGATTCGGATGGCCGTCGATTGCGCCTTCAAGAATGTACTCAATGTTCTGACCATTCACTAGAGCCGGTCCCGAACCGGAAAGGAGAACAACCCCATGAAAGCCAAAGCAAGAATCATCGTCGCCATCACCACTCTGTTGGGATGGGCTCCCGCAGCCTGGGCCGCCGCCGGCGGCCGGGAAGACAACAGCCAGCTGGTGGTCTGGGCCTTCCTCATCTTCTGTGCCCTGATCGTGGTCGCCCAGGTGTTCCCCGCCATCCGGGGAGCAAGGCGGGCCGCCATCGAAGACCGGGGACGGACCACAATCGAGAACCTCTCGAAGGTTTCGGTCAAGGATTAGACGAGCGGGACGAGCGCTTTCAGTCAAGGCAAAAACGCCCCGGCCGAAGCGAGTGTGGGAAAGGAGAAGCGGATATGAAACGGGAACTGCGCTGGATCGGACTGTTGACTGCTTTCGGAATGTTCGTCGTCCTGGCCCCGGATTTTTTCGGCTGGCAAATCATGCACGGCACCAGCGGCCTGGCCATCAAGTTCTTCCTCGGCTACTGCGCCATCATTCTGGTCGCCCAGGTCTTTGCGGCCCTGGTGGCCCTGCGATCCCTGGCCATGGACGCGGTGAAACCGAAAGCCATTTCCCAACGCATGCTGTTCAAGACCGAACAGCCTGCCAGTGCACCGGAGGAATGAATCATGGGATGGATGCTGAAAAGATGGGGTTTGGGTCTGGCCATGGCGGCACTCGGGAGCCTCACACCGTTCGGGGCCTTGGCCCTGGAGAGTGCCGACTGCCTTGGCTGCCACAGCGAGACGGAGGTGGTGACAGCGAAGTTGACGATCGATCCCAACGCTTTCGACCATACCGCCCACGGAGAGTTGGGTTGCTCGGCCTGCCACGCCTCGGTAACCGCACAGCATCCCGACGACGGGTTGACCCCTTCCAAACCCGTCTGCCGGGATTGCCATCAACCGATCGCCGAGGAATATGCCAAAACCGGTCATGCCGTCAATGCGGGCTGCAGCGACTGTCACAACCCCCATGCCGTCCATTCGGCCCGGCAGGTCTCCGGGCACGACATGAACCGCCAGTGCGCCGCCTGCCACCAGCCTGACGAAATGGCGACGGCTCACAGCGACTGGCTCCCCCAGGCGGAACTGCACCTGGAGATGCTCCCCTGCATCACCTGTCACACCGGGTCGGAGAATTATGTCATCGCCCTTTACCTGAGCCGTCCCAAAACCGATTACGACCCGACGACCCACAAGGGCGTCTTCGAACTGGTCAGCTTCGAGGAGCTCAAGGAACTCTCCGGCGACCAAGCCATCGCCACCCTGATCGATGCCGACGGGAACGGCTTCGTAAGCCTAACGGAACTGAAGCAATTCAACGGCTCCCCGTCGCATACCCTGCGGCTGAAAGGGATGATGACCCCCGAAATCGTCACTCATAACCTGCAGATTCTCAACAACCGGTGGGACTGCACCTTCTGTCACGCCTCCGGCCCCGGAACCATGCAGACCAGCTTCATTGCCCTGCCCCGGGCCGACGGAACCTATGATCGACTGCCGGTAGAAAAAGGGGCGATTCTCGACGCCCTGAACGGAACACCTGATTTCTACATGATGGGAGCCACCCGCAATGCATCGATGAATCTTCTCGGGTTGGCCATTATCGCCGGCGGTCTGGTCATGCCGGTGGGACACGGGTTCCTGCGTTTTCTGACCAGAAAAAACCGCCAGTGAAAGGAGCTTCAGTCATGACCACCCACAGCACCCCGGACACCCAGAAAATATTGTTGCAACCGGTCCCGGTCCGTATCTGGCATTGGCTCAACGCCTTCGGCATCATCACCTTGGGGATCTCCGGCGCCCAAATCCGGTTTCCGGAATTCATCAGCCTGTTCGGCAGCTACAAATCGGCGATCCTCCTCCATAATACGGCCGGAATCCTGGTGGCGGTTTCCTTCGCCCTCTGGTTCTTCTATTACACCATCATCACCCAGAAGATGAGCCGGCTCTACATTCCCAGCGGCGATGACCTGCGCCACGGGCTGATCCGGCAGGCAATCTTCTACTTCTACAACTACTTCCAGGGGAAACCCAATCCCCACCACCCGTCGCCGGACAACAAGTTCAACCCGCTGCAGAAATCCGCCTATCTCGCCATCATGTTCGTGCTGGTGCCGCTGGTGAGTCTCTCCGGGATTCTCCTGATGAATGTCGGGCCCCTGCGGCAGCTGGTACTCCTGGTCGGCGGGCTGAAAATCCTGGTCGGGGTCCACTTTCTTCTGGCTTGCTCGCTGTTTGCCTTTCTCTTCACCCACGTCTATCTCGCTACCCTCGGGAGCACTCCCCTGGCCTACTTCAAACCGATGTGGACCGGTTGGGAGGAGGTCGAAGGGCATGAGGATGAGCACGGACACCATGCGCTGAAACCTTAAGTAAAGGGACATCGGGGACAGGAGGTTATCATGAACGGATGCGTGAATTCAGAACCAGGGATGACCCGCCAGGGAACCTTTGGCAAAGCGGCAAACCGCCACGACGGGAACCTCCTACAATCCCTCCAGCAGGAGCTTGAGGTTCTCTCCCGGCGGTGCCTGCAGGGATTCTTCGGCTTCCTGCTGGTCAGCTCCTGCTTCTTTGCGATTCGCGGGCTCGACCTGCTCGCGCCCCTGACCGAAGGCACCCGGGAGCTTCTCGGCTGCCCGCCGCCGCCGGCTCTGACCACTCTGGCCCTGGCCCTCTATCTCTTTTCGGAAGTGGTGCTTATTCTCGGGCGAACGGCCGCCGGCACCAAACCGTTGCTGAAGTGGCAACATCTTGTCTACCGGTGCAGCTTCTTTCTCTGCTACGCCGTTGCCAACGTCCTGAATGCTTACTTTCTCGGCGTCTTCGTGGCCGGCCTGGTGATCTTCGGTCTGGAAATGCTCAACCTCTGGGTCTATTCGATGAAGACCTTGCCGCAGGAACGGGGGGTGGCCGGCAGCTGATCCGCCCGCCCCATTGAAATCATCGCCCTTAAGATTCCCCCGCCCTTGGTCGTGGACTTCTTCCACGGTCGGGGGCTCCCCTTTTGACCCCTCGGTTTTTTTCGCTCCGGCTCCGGCCCCGCCCCCGCAGCGCCACCCCGTCTGCTCCTTCCAAAATTCCTTGCATTCTCCCAATCCTCGCCTAAGCTGACAGGCATTGATCATGCGCGCGGTGCGATCCCGCAACGCCCTTCTCTCAAGGAGCCGACATGCAAGTCCGTCTCAAGTATGGCGAACAGGGGCTGGAACTGAATTTTCCAGAAACCTCCCACTTTGCCGGAGTCCTCTATCCGAAGCAGACCGCGCCCTTGGTCGATCCGGGCGCCTGGGTGCGGGAATCCCTGGTCAACCCCATTGAGTCACCGTCTTTGAGCACCCTCGCTCACGGCAGACGCGACGCGACCATCGTGATCAGTGACATCACCCGGCCGGGTCCCAACCCCCTTCTGCTGCCGCTGATCATCGCCGAACTGGAAGGTGCCGGGATGCCGTCCGAGAAAATCACCATCCTCATCGCCACCGGCATCCATCGCCCCAACGAAGGGGCCGAGCTGGAACGGCTGGTCGGCAGGGAGATCGCCGGGCGCTATCGGGTGGTCAACCATTTTTCCAAGAACCTTGAGGAGATGGAACTGGTCGGAACCATCGGCGACGGCGTCCCCGCCTACGTCAACCGCACCTACCTGCAGGCCGACCTGAAGATTCTCACCGGCTTCATCGAGCCGCACATGTGGGCCGGCTTCTCCGGTGGGCGCAAGTCGATCCTCCCCGGCATCTCCTC
>JBBQBQ010000123.1:0-9771 GCA_038317685.1 Desulfuromonadales bacterium
CGGCAGGCCCGCAGACCCGCCGCCAGGGTCGGGTAACGAAGCGTCACCCCCAGGCGGTCGAGCAGGAGCCGGTTGTCGAGACGCCGCGATTCCTTCAGGTAAGAGAGCATCACCGGGCTGAGTCTCCGTGCCGCCTCCTCCCAATCGACCTGAGGCGGCGGCGGCAGATTCCAGGCGGCCGCCACCGCCAGAAAATAATCGGTCATCGTCCCCTCTTCGCCGTCGGCGACATTGAACAGGTCACCGTCGGCGCCCCGTTCCAGGGCCGCCAGGCAGACGGCCGCCAGGTCATCAACGTGGATCCGGCTGGTGAAGGGGGCCAGCGCCCGCGCCAGGACCGGTTGTCCGGCGCGGATTGCAGCCAACGGCAGCCGCCCCGGTCCGTAGATTCCTGCCACCCGCAGCACCACCACCGCCACCCCCTCGGAACTCCCCCAGCGCTGCACCGCGCCCTCCGCTGCCAAACGCCGCGCCGCCCGCTCGGTCCCGGGCCGGGGTGGGACCGTTTCCCCGGTCACCGCTCCGCCGCGATCGCCGTAGACCCCGCTGGTGCTCAGGTAGACCAAACGTTCCGGCTGGTTTGAACCCCTGGCGACGGCCCCAAAGGCGGCGATCCTCCCATCATCCTCGCCGGAATCGGGAGGCGGCGCCAGGTAAAGGACAGCGGCCCCGGCGGCCGGCACGGCCGTCAGGGTTGAGGGATCATCCAGATCGCCCCTCACGGTGGTGATCCCTGCCGCCTCCAGGGTCGCGGCCCGCTGCGCCGAACGCGTCAGGGCGGTCACCTGCCAAAGGCGTTTTTGGGCCAGCCGCGCGACCCGAAGTCCGACCTCGCCGCAACCGACAATCAGCAATCGCACCCGTGCCTCCCTTCGTCGAGGGCCAATTGACAACGCTTGGCTCGGGAGAGGCCGGCCACCACCAGGCGGTAGGAATCGTCGATGAGGGAGAAGAAGACCTCCTCCGGGATGGTGCCGTCGATGGTGACGGTGTTCCAATGCCGTTTGTTCATGTGATAGCCGGGGGTGATGGCCGGGAAACAGGACCGCAGCGGATCGGCCCGCAGCGGATCGCATTTGAGGTTGATCTCCAGCGGCAGCTGTTGCGACAGGACCAGGGCGAAGATCTTGCCGCCGACCTTGAAGACCAGGGTCTCGGGACCAAAAGGGAATTCGGCGGTCGCCCCCGGCAGCCCCAGACAATAGCTGCGAAGGTCGGCCGGCAGGGGGCGGGAGGGCAGCATGGAGACTCCGAAGGCTCATGGGTGGGGGAGATTATTTTCGAGTATACTTGATGCAAGCTTCCTTGTCCCGCCAGGAGGACTCTGCCATGTCCGCCCAATTGCTTCTCATCCAGGACCGGGAATCTGCCGGTGGCCAGCCCCAGACGCTTCTCAGCGCCGAGGGCTACAAGGTGGTCGCCACCGACGAACCGGCCCAAGCCCTGCTGCAACTGCATCAAGGGCCGGATTTGTGCCTGGTCGATGTCGACCTGACCAGCAGCCGGGAGGGCTGGGGGGGATATTGCCAGGAATGCCGGGAGCGGGGGGTCCCTTGTCTGCTCTTCTCGGGCGGGGGCCGGCAAACCGCCGCCCTCCAGCGGCTGGAGGGGGAGGTCGATGGGGTGCTGCGGCCTCCCGGAGCCCCGGCTGAACTATTGGAGAAGGTGGCCCAGTTAGTGCGGATTCGCCGCCTTCAAGCATCCCTGACCCGGGTCCGGCAACTCCTGAAGAAGCGGGAGATGGAGAAGGAGGAAGACCTGCGCTCGGCGGCGCAAATCCAGCAGAGCCTCATCCCGGCCCGGATGCCGAACGTCGACAACTACCAGTTCGCCTGGCGCTTCCTCCCTTTTGAAAAGATCGGCGGCGATCTCTTCAACGTTCTGCAGCTCGATGAGGACACGGTGATGGCTTACCTCTTCGACGTGAGCGGCCACGGGGTCTCATCGGCGATGGTCGGCGTCTCCGTCTACCAAAGCCTCTCCCTGCAAACCGGGCGGATCGTCAAACGAGTTTTCGTCGCCCCTCCCTACTACAAGATTCTCTCCCCCGAGGAAGTCCTCCTCGAACTTGAGCAGGAGTACCCCTTCGACCGTTTCGAGAAGTTTTTCACCATCACCTATCTCCTCCTGAACCTCGCCAACGGTCGGGTCCGCTACAGCAGCGCCGGCCACCCGCCCCCGATCCTGGTGCGCAAGGAGGGGGGGATGGAACTGCTGCGGGCCGGCGGCGGGCTGATCGGCCTCGGCATCGGTCCGCCTTTCAGCGAAGAGGAAATCCAGCTGGAGGCGGGAGACCGTCTCTACCTGTATTCGGATGGCATCCCCGAGTTCTGCGATCAGGATGGGGAGATCTTCGGCGAGGCGCGCTTTCTGACGCTGCTGGAGGAACTGCGCAACTTGCCGCTGCGCCCGGGATGCGACCGGGTGTTGGAGGGCCTGCGCCGCTTTGGCGGCGGTGCGCCACTCCAGGACGATGTCACCCTGCTGGCCATTGAATTTCAAGGACTCTAGGGTCCAAATCGGGGAGCCGGCAAGGGTGGATGATCAGCGGGGGGTGAAACGGCGCTGGACCTCTTCGGGGGCGAGGTCGAAGTGGGAGAATTCCATGGTGAAGGAGCCGCGTCCCTTGGTGGCGCTACGCAGCTCGGTCATGTAGCCGAACATTTCCGCCAGGGGGACGAGGGCATGGATGAGTTCGGCCTCGGGAAGGCTCTGCATCCCTTCGATCCTCCCCCGTTTCTGCTGCAAGGACCCGAGAACCCTTCCGGCCTGTTCGCCGGGAACGGTGAGTTCCAGGCGCATGATCGGTTCCAGCAAGGCCGGCAGCCCGTCGCGAACCGCAAAAGCCAGACCGCGCTGGGCGGCGGCCCGCAGGCCGGTTTCGGTCGTCAGATTGGGGTCGAAGGGGACCTCGGCCGCGACGACCGCCAGATCGGTCAATGGATAGCCCGCCAGCGGCCCCGCGGCACACCCCTGCTCCAGGCTTTGGCGCAACAGGTCCGCCAGCGCCGGCGGCAGGAGAGAATTTTCCGCCGGCGGCAGGAGGATTTGCACTCCCCGTCCCCGTTCCAGAGGGTCGAGTTTGAGCAGGATCTCCCCGTGCTGCACACGTCCGTCGAGTTCCCGGCTGAAGATCTCCCGGCGCTCCACCGGTCGCCGCAGCGTCTCACGGTTAACGACCTGGGGCCGACCGGTGGCGACGCCGACCCCGAAATCCCGGGCGAGGCGTTCGCAGAGGACCTCCAGATGGAGTTCCCCCATGCCGGTCAGGACCGTCTGGCCGGTCTCTTCATCTTCGTGGACCCGGAAGGTCGGGTCTTCCCATTGCAGCTTATCCAACGCCGGCAGCAGCTTTTCCCGATCCGACACACTCTTCGCCTCCACCGCCAGCGACACCACCGGTTCCGGGATGGTCAGACCCCGCAGTCTGAGGGGATGCAGCGGGCTGCACAGGGTGTCGCCGGTCAGGGCGTCGCGCAGCCCGGTCGCGGCGACAATGTCGCCGGCCCGGGCTTCATCGAGGCGTTCCCGGCGGTGGGCGTGCATGCGGAAGAGGCGGGCGACCCGATCCTCCCCGCCCCGACTGCCGTTGCCGAGAACATCCCCGGCGCGCAAGGTGCCGGCATAAAGACGCAGGTAGGTGAGTTTTCGCCCCTCGTCGGCGATGACCTTGAAGGCCAGGGCGCAAAGGGGTGCCTTCGGATCACAGGGGACCTCTTCCGGCGGGTCGTCCCGGCCGGGGTGGACCGCCAGCACCGGCGGCAGATCGAGGGGTGAAGGGAGGAGCTCGACGACCGCGTCGAGGAGGGGCTGGATCCCCTTGTTGCGCAGCGCCGAGCCGAGCAGGACCGGAAAGATCCGGCACTCCCGAACCCCGCAGCGTAAGGCGGCGACGATGCGGGGGCCGGCGACGGGCCGCTCTTCCAGGAAGTCAGTGAGGATGGCGTCATCGAAATCGGCCGCCGTTTCCAGCAGACGGGCCCGGGCCGTCCGGACTTCTTCGAGGCGCTCCGGGGGCAGCGGTCCCCGCTGAATCGTCCCCCCCAGGTCGTCCTCGCTGAAGGTTAATACCTCTTCGCCGAGCAGGTCGATCACTCCGCGGAATTCCCCCTCCTGCCCGACCGGAAGCTGCAACAGCGCGGTCCTCGCCTTGAGCCGGCCTTCGAGTTGTTGCAGGACCGCCGCATAGTCGGCACCGACCCGGTCGAGCTTGTTGATCAGGCAGATCCGCGGTACCTGATAACGGTCGGCCTGGCGCCAGACCGATTCACTTTGCGGCTGTACCCCTTCGACGGCACTGAAGATGGCGATGGCCCCGTCGAGAACCCGCAGGGAGCGTTCCACCTCGATGGTGAAGTCGATGTGACCGGGGGTATCGATCAGGTTGATCCAGGCGTTCCTCCAGCGGCAGGAGGTGGCGGTGGCGGTGATGGTGATGCCGCGCTCCTGCTCCTGCTCCATCCAGTCCATGGTGGCGGCGCCGTCATGGACCTCCCCCATGCGGTGGATTTCACCGCTGTAAAAGAGGATGCGCTCGGATACGGTGGTCTTGCCCGCGTCGATGTGGGAGATGATGCCGATGTTGCGAAGGGTGCGGATGTCGGGCTGGGTCATGCGCTGCGCTCCCGGGGAGGTTTTTGAAGTATACCCCCCAGGATAACCCCGGGCAAGCCCTACAAGGGAAGGATTTCAGTAGGTTGTCAAGCGTTCAGGCCCTTGCGGATCTGGTAGAGGTCTTCCATGTCGAGGTTGTTGAGTTCAAAGTATTCCCGCTCCAGTTCCTCGACGTAAAAGCGGTCGAGGCCGCTGTTTTCGAGAAAATCCTCGCGCAGCGCCGAATCCCTTTCAGCGGCGATGCGCGGCAGCAGGTTGTGAAGGTAGATCGCCTCCTTCTTGATGTTGACGACCACGTCCCGGAAAAGGGCTTCGGGGATCTCTTTCTTGACCAGCCCTTTGTTACGCAGTTCTTCGGTCACCTCGACCCGCAGGTCCTCCTGCTCGGCGCGGGTGTTGAAGCGGGAGTAAAAGTTGCGAATGCGATCCTTGACGTGGGCGGTCAGAATCCTGCAGGCCGCTTCCAGGTGACCGATGTCCGAGAGGCGTTCGAGCAGCCCCTGCACGGTCAGCCGTCCATCCTCGATCTCCACCAGCCCTTGCTGCAGGGTGCGGATCTTTTTGGCACCGAAGCGCCCGAGGTATTTGTTGGCAAATGGCCCGGAAAAGAAGAGCTCGTCGAAGAGCTCCGGGGAAAGTGCGTTGAAGGCCTTGCGGTTGCCGAGGAGGCTGCGGACCATTTCCTCGGTGAACCGCACGTTCTCCATAAACGCGAGCTGGCTGATGGAAGCGGAGGCGTTGTCGTAACGGTCGAAGAAAGTAATGATGTAGGAGAAGTTCTCGAGCAGTTGCAGGTCGGCGCCATCACGAATCTTCTCGTCGCAGGACTTGCCGGTTTCGAGGAGGATGTGCTCGAAGGTGTGGTCCCGGTTCTCGCTCGCCTGGCGTTTGGCGGTGAGGAGTTTGATAATATCCTCGCGGTCGATGCTGGCATCGATATGTCGTTCCTGGAAAAAGAGCCCGAAGAGGATCTGGCGGGTTTCGGCGATGTAGTTCTGTTCCTCCAGATCGACGAGGTTGTCGTGTTTGAGCATCTCGTCGAGGGTGTAGAAGAGGGCGGAAGGGATCTTGTTGCGCACCGAGAGGGTTTTAAGGCGGGTCAGACGGGCGTTTTCGAGCCGGTTGATGCTGCCCCTCTGGTTGCAGTCGATCAGGATGTTCTTGTACTCATCGACGATGCGCCGGTTGTCCGGATGCTTGTACATCACATCGATGCGGATCCGCTCCTGCTGGTACTTATCGACGCCGAGACTTTCGGCAAGTTCCTGCAACCGGGCAAACTCCCCGTCGGGGATAGTTTTGGAGGCGAAGTAAAGGTCATTGAAGGCGTCGCGGTAAGCCTTGTGGTGCTTGTGGATCAGTTTGACCAGGTAGAGGGAGCTCTTGTGCCCGAGGAGGGCGAAGATGTCATCGACGAGCCGGGCATCGTCCCATTCCCCCACGGCGCCGCTGCGTTTGAGGAGCTTGCCGAGGAGGCGCAGAATCGCCTCCTGCTGCTCGCGCAGGGAGCCGGAGACAGAGCCGGTCAGAAAGAAGAAATAGTTGTAAAGGGCATTCCCTTCGAAAAAGATTCGCTCGTAGCTATGGATCCCCTCGGTATGGTCGGTGAAGCGCAGATGGCCCCCGTCCTGGTAGGTGGCACCATAAAGGACCAGGCGATTGCGCACATCCCCTTTGGCGAGATCGGCGAGGGGCTGGTCGACACCGAACATGTATTCGCAGAAAGACCCGCCGTTGCCGCGGTGGCTGATCCCATCGGGGCCCAGGACGAATTCGTTGCCGGGGGAGAAGAAGCGCAGCCCGCTCCCGGTCAGCTCGTAGAAGTAGCCTCGGTAGGCGTCCCGGGCCGCGGCCATCGCAAAATACTCAATGGTGGCATCGATGTGGCCGTGCAGGCGGACTTCCTGGTGCATACCGCTCCGTCTCGAAAAGCGCTCCATTTCAGTTAAATCGAATAGGCCGCCGACCCAACTCCTCGGCCAATCTCCGGGTCCAGCTCCAAGGTGACCTGCTGGCCGTCGTAGGCCAGTTCAAACCCTTCCGGCAACCCGCCCCCATCCCGTTGGTGGTCAACCTCATGGCTGAGATGGGTGAGAAGGGTGCGCCGTGCTCCAAGGCGACGGCCCGCGGCAATCGCCTGAGCGATCGTGAAGTGGGTCTGGTGGGGGCGGAAGCGCAGACCGTCGATCACCAGCAGTTCCAGCCCCTGCAGTTTCTCCTCCTCAGCCGGGGGGATGCCGCTGCAATCCGTCAAATAGGCGCACGGTCCGATTCGGTAGCCGAGGGAGCGACCACCACCGTGCTCCAGTTCCACCGGCTGAATGTCGAGTCCGAACAGCGAAAAACGCCCTCCGATCGTCCAGGCCGCCAGATTGGGCCGGTATCCCGGCTCCGGCTCCGGTTCGGAAAAGATATAACCGAAAACCCGGCGGATCGTCGCCAACGCCTCGGCGGCAGCGAAGACCGGGAGTGGCGATTCTCCGGGATGGCTGAAGACCCGGAGGTCGTCGATGCCGTGAACGTGGTCGGCATGGGTGTGGGTAAAGAGGACCGCGTCGATCCGCCCGATCCGTTCCCGCAGGAGTTGCTGGCGCAAGTCGGTGGCGGTATCCAGCAGGACGTTGCGCCCCCCGAAGGAAAGCAACGCGCTGCAGCGGGTACGCTGATTATGGGGGTCGGTAGAGCCGCAAACGGCGCAGCGGCACCCCGGCACGGGGACGCCGGTGCTCGTCCCCGTGCCGAGGAGGGTCACCGTCAGCCCTGCGGAGCTCATGCCTTGAAGGCGCCCACTTCTTCTTCGAGGGTCGCCGTCTGGCGCGACAACAGATCGACCACCTGATCGAGTTCGGAGGTGCGGGCGGCGTTCCCCTCGGCGATGTTGCGCAGAGCAGCGACCGCTTCCACCACCTGGCGGCTGCGCTGGGTCTGCTCCCGGGTCGCTTCGTCGATCCGTTCGATCATATTGCGGATTTTTTCCATACTGGTGTTGATCTGGCGGCTGCCCTTGGCCTGTTCGCCGGTGGAGAGCTTGCCCTGGGAGGCAATCTCCTTCATCGCCTCGGCGGCCCGGGAAAGCTGCTTGGTGCCGTCGGTCTGCTGCTTGATGGCGGCGGCGATCTGGCTGAGCATGGTGGCAACCTGATTGATGGAATCAGTAATCTGCCGGCTGCCGCGGGACTGTTCCTGGGTGGCGCGGACGATGCTGCGCACCTGGTCGGTCGCCTTGGTCGTGCTGGTGCGGATCTTGTCGAGGGCAGCACCGGCGACCTTGGAGCGCTCCACCTCCTTGTGGACCCGCTCACTGCCGGCCTGCATCGCCTGCACCGCTTCGCGGGTGCCGTTTTGCAAGTTGCCGATAATGGTGCCGATTTCCCGGGTCGACACCGCGGTTCGTTCGGCCAGTTCGCGAATCTCGTCGGCCACAACCGCAAAACCTTTGCCGTGCTCGCCGGCCTGGGCGGCGATGATCGCGGCATTGAGCGCCAAGAGGCTGGTCTGATCGGCCACATCGTCGATGACGGTGAGAATCTTGCCGATGGCGCTCGACTGGTTACCGAGTTCCTGGATGGCGCCGCTGGCACGATCGACGATCTCGCGGATGGCGCCGATCCCTTCCAGGGTTTCGTCAACTGCCTCCTTCCCTTGCTGGGCATCCTTGGAGGCCTCTTCGGAGAAGCGGTTGGTGCGCTCGGCATTCTCCTCGATTTCCTTGATGGAGGCATCGAGCTGGATGATGGAGGAGGCGGTCACTTCGGTGGAGGAAGAGAGAATTTCAACGTTTTCGGCAATCTCCTGGCTCGCCACCGACATTTGGTTGATGCTGCTGGAGACCTCGTCGACGATGGAGAAGAGTTTTTCCATCTGCGAGGCGATCTCTTCGATGGTGGCCCCGAGTTCGAGAGTCGCCGACGAGCTCTCTTCTGCCGACTCGACGAGAATCCCGGTACTTTCGGCGATGCCGGAGACACTTTCCTCGATCCCCTGCATGGCGCGAAACGATTCTTCCAGAGCCTGGGACTGATGCACCGCCCCTTCGTTGACCTGGCCGGAAGAGACCCGAATCTTTTCGGTGGCGAGGTTCAGCTCCACCGAAACGTTGCGGGTGCGGGAGACCATTTCCCGGAGGCGGGCGACGAACCGATTGAAGCTGTCGGCCAGTTCCCCGACCTCGTCCGTGGAGTGCACCGTCAGAGAACGGGTGAGATCCCCCTCGCCCTCGGCGATCTCCTTGAGGTTGTGGACGATTTCGGCGAGGGGCTTGGTGATGTTACTGGAGATGGCCAGACCGATCAGGGTCGCCGCGGCCGTGACGACCACCAGGATGATGAAGAGGATCTGCTGGGCATGGCGGCGGGAGGCGGTCATCTGAGTGTTGTCGATGGCCATCAGGATGCCCCGGCCCTCGTTCCCCAGGGGCGCGGTGTAGAGGGTATAGGGTTTGCCGTCGAGTTCACCTTCTCCGTGGCCGCTTTTGAGGATCTCATCCAGCGGCAGCTGGTTCATGCCTGGGTTGGAACTGGCGATGATCCCCCCGGGTTGAAAGAAGGCAATCTCGGCTCCGCTTAGTCCTTGTATCTCTTTGGCGAAGGCATCATCCAAAAAGTCGATGCCGAGGAGCAGGCCGATCTGTTCTTCCTGAAGGCGCACCGGCGCGACACTCAAGATCGCCAGGTGCTGGTCGAACATGGTCACAACATTGGCCGCCGCGCCGGAAAGCCCTCCCTTGATGGCCGGATGGTCCTTGCCTGTCGTCTGCGGAATTGCCTTTCCGGAACCGGTCGAGCGGAGCAGGATCTCCCCATTCTTGTCGAGGACCTGGATCATGTCCAGTTTGAAGACTTCCTGGATGCCGCCGATGACTTTTTCGATCTGAGTCTTCTCGCCGGTGAGGGCGGTATAGTAAACGGCGTTGATCAGGTCGGTATTGCGGGCCAGCAGTTTGACGTAGTTGCCGATCTCAAGCTGTTTTGACTCGATGCTCTTCGCCGCGAAGTTGGAGACCTCCTCGACCCGTTGCTGCATCGCCTGGTCGAGCTGACGATCGGTGAGCCCGGAGACGATCAGAAGGGTGACGACCAGGGAGACGACCGACAGGCCGATCAGCCCAAAGAGGATCTTCCAACGAAGTTTCAATGATTTGAACATGACAGCCCCCTG